>JAFEGU010000152.1 GCA_018239725.1 Verrucomicrobiota bacterium
AGGCTAGGAATTTGTTAGACATTTCCGTTTTTCTTCCGGTTGAGGGGATAGCGATTCTAATCTGGTTATCTCGAGTTGGTCGATTATAAAGAATGAAATGGAATATTTGCAAATCAGAAGAGTTGTCGCGCTGTTAAGGCCCTGGCCAGTGTCCCTCCATCCACAAAATCAAGCGAACTTCCAAGAGGCAGCCCAAAAGCGAGGCGGGAGACGCTGAGCCCCCATGTTTGGACCTGTTCTTTGAGGAAGAGGGCAGTCGTATCGCCTTCAAGGGTTGAATCGAGTGCGATAATGATTTCTTTGATTCCAATTTCATCAACTCTTTTTTTCAATTTTTCGAGGTTGAGATGCTCAGGGGTTTTGCCGTCAATCGGAGATAGAAGGCCTCCGATCACATGGTAAAGGCCTCGGAACGCGCCTGTTTCTTCAAGCGCAAACGCGTCTTTTGCAGATGAGATCATGCAGAGCTGGGCGTGGTTGCGTTGAGGGTTTGAGCAGAATTGGCAAATTCCTCCGTCCATTAGGCAATGGCATTCTGGACAATGCTTGATCTTTTCTTTTAAGGTGTTCAGATGGAAAGAAAATTCTTTAAGCTCCATTTCGGGCCATTCAAGGAGGTGGAAGGCAAACCGTTCAGCGGTTTTGGAGCCTACCCCAGGGAGTTTTTTAAGGTAGGCGATCAGTGCGTTAAGCTCGGAGGGGTATTTGTGCATGGTTCTACCTGGGTTGCATTGTATACTAATCGTGTTTCGGAAATTGAGAAATAATAACAGGATATTATTCTTAAAAGTTAACAAAAGTCCAACTTTGAAGTTTTTTATGTACAAAGAGGACGGCATTGCATTTTGGACGGCTAAAAAAACTTCCCCGATCCCGGCAATTCAGCCATCCTAATTTTTTCTTTAATCTTTTAATGCTCAGCTTGAACTCTAGCGTAAACTCGAGTTTTTTTTGGAGAGATAACTTTGTGTTATTTGGTAAAAAATAACTTGATTTTGCCTGGTGGAGGCGAAATAAAGCTTCCGTTTTTTTGCTTAGGTGGGGTAAAATTGACGTAGTTAACATTTAAATTTTTTTATTTTCATGACTAAGCATCGACAAGCTCGAATTATAGGCACAGGCTCCTATTTACCTGAACGGATCTTATCAAACCATGACTTGGAAAAGATGGTTGATACGACGGATGAATGGATTGTGACCCGCACAGGTATGAAAGAGAGGCGGATAGCTCGTCCTGACGAGCATACTTCTGAGATGGGGTTCCATGCTGCGAAAGAGGCTTTAGCTTCTGCCGGCATCTCAGCAGATCAGATCGATTTGATCTTATTTGCGACCATTACGCCAGACTTTTCGTTCCCAAGCTCAGCATGTTTGCTGCAAGCCCGCTTAAAGGCTGTAAATGCTGCAGCTAACGATATCCAAGCAGCTTGCACAGGGTTCATCTACACCCTCTCTCAAGCTAAAGCTTATATCGAATCAGGACTCTATCAAAATATTTTGGTCGTTGCTTCAGAGAAGCTCTCTTCCATCGTGAACTATGAAGACCGTAACACGTGCGTCCTGTTTGGCGACGGGGCATCGGCCTGCGTTGTCAGCAGCAAGGGAGATGGCCTGCTTGTCCGCGATGTTTGTTTAGGGGCTGATGGAGAATTGGCCGAGCTGCTCATGGTGCCGGCTGGAGGATCGCGCAAGCCTGCATCCCAAGAGACTGTTTGCGCCAAAGAGCACTATTTAAGAATGGAAGGCAAGGAAGTCTTCAAACATGCTGTCCGGCGTATGGAAGCGGCTTCCAAGCAGTGTTTAGACCGCGTGGGCCTGAAAGAAAGCGAGATCAGCTGGCTGATCCCGCATCAGGCCAATATGAGGATTATTGAAGCGATCGCAAAACGTTTTGAAGTGCCTTCTGAGCGGGTGTTTTTAACGATCCACAAATATGGCAATACTTCAGCGTCTTCTGTAGGAATCGCCTTAGACGAGCTCTTAAAGAGCCACAAGCTCCAAAATGGAGAGAATGTATTACTGACAGCTTTTGGCGCAGGATTAACATGGGGCGCATCTGTGCTGACTTCGAACCGTGATGAGGCAAGCAATGGATAAGAAGCGATGGGCATTTGTTTTCCCAGGCCAGGGGGCCCAGTACCCAGGGATGGGCAAAGATTTTTACGATGCTTTTCCTGTTGCGCGCCAGGTCTTTGAGGAGGCCGACGAGCATCTGGGGACCAACTTTTCCCGCTTGATCTTTGAAGGTCCGGCTCCTGAGCTGACTCTGACAAAGAACAGCCAAGTCGCCATCTACATCACAAGCATCGCTATCTTAAAGACTGTCCAACAGCATTTCCCTGATATCATTCCTTCTGTTTGCGGTGGTTTAAGCTTAGGCGAGTACACTGCTTTGACTGCGTCGGGCAGGGCCTCTTTTAAAGAGTGTTTGGACCTAGTGAAAATGCGTGCTGCATTGATGCATGCGGCCTGCGAAGAGGAAAAAGGATCGATGCAGGTCGTCCTAGGACTTGATGCTAAAGTCGTCGAAGATGTTGTGAACGAGCTGCCCGCAGGGACTCGCGTTTGGGTTGCCAATTTGAATTGCCCTGGCCAAGTTGTCATCGCAGGAACTCCTGAGGGACTGGCCCTTGCTGTTGAAGCGTTAAAGCTCAAAGGTGCAAAGCGGGCCCTTCCGTTAGATGTGTCCGGTGCATTCCATAGCGGCCTTATGCTCTCAGCTCAAGAGAAATTAGCTCCTCGGATCCAATCGACCGAATTGCGCAGATCGGAAATTGCCCTTGTGATGAACGTTCCAGGCGGTTACGTCGAAGATCTCGATGATGTCAGAAAATACCTGATCCAGCAGGTCTCAAGCCCTGTCCGATGGGAGAAGGGTGTCCGCTCGATGGTCGAGAAAGGCGTTGGCTGCTATTTGGAAATGGGGCCGGGCAAGACTTTGGCTGGAATGAATAAGAGAATTGGAGTTGCGCAGCCGACTTTCAGCATCGAAAAAGTAGCGGATCTAGAAGAATTAACTAAAAACTTGGTGGAGTCTTATGCAACTGTTGAAGGATAAAAAGGCCCTGATCACCGGCGGCACAGCTGGAATTGGAAAAGAGATCGCCTTGTGCTACGCGCGCCAAGGTGCTTCCGTTGCCATTTGCGGTACAAACCTTGAACGTTCCCAAGCAGTGCTTGAAGAGCTTAAACAAGCCCAAGTCTTTCCTGAGCAGAAGTTTGAAGCGATCATCGTCAACGTCTCTGATAAAAAATCGGTCGACGAGGCGATCCAGAAGCTGATCGAATCTTGGGGCAACATTGATATCCTCGTCAATAATGCTGGAATTACCCGCGACGGGCTTTTGATGAAAATGACGGAAGAAGATTGGGATGCGGTCATCGACACCAATCTAAAATCTGTTTATAACACCTGCCAATCCCTCGTCCGTCCGATGCTCAAAGCCAAAAAAGGGAAAATTATCAATATTACTTCCGTTGTTGGCTTGACAGGAAATGCGGGTCAAGTCAATTATGCTGCTTCCAAATCGGGTATGGTTGGATTTACGAAATCCTTAGCCCAAGAGCTTGCTACACGTGGAATTTGCGTGAATTGCATCGCTCCCGGGTTTATTCAGACCCGTATGACTGATGTTCTGACCGACGCTCAACGGGAAGGGATCCTGAAAAAGATCCCGATGGGCAAAATGGGATGTCCGCAAGATATCGCGAATGCTGCCGTCTTCCTGGCTAGCCACCTCTCTGATTATATGACAGGGCAGGTGCTAA
>JAFEGU010000153.1 GCA_018239725.1 Verrucomicrobiota bacterium
ATTTTGAAAAGAGGTAGGAAAATGAGACATTAAAAGCGTGCGCCATAATGGGAAATCATTATTAAAGATGAGCTCAAAAAAATGCTTGGATGTCATCGAAAAACTTGAAATATCGCTCAACTTGTTGATGTGTTTAGTGAATTGGTAAATTATTTCGTCAGGAATGTATTTAAAGATTTCCGTTGAACTCTTTGTTTGGGAATCCGCATTTATTGGTTGAAGTGACATAAAATCCCCTTTTTATTTAATTTTTAATCAAAAAGATTCATGTGGTTCTCTTTGGCTTACCTCAGATGCTGCGTAAAATCCCAGATCTTGATCGATTTATCACCAGAGCCTGAAATGAGCTTTCCGTCTTTTACAGTAAGGCATCTGATCTGTCCTTCATGCCCATTCAAGGTGCAAAGCTCTTTATGGCTTTCAAGGTCCCAGATTTTGATCGTATTATCAGAGGATT
Organism: Verrucomicrobiota bacterium; assembly: GCA_018239725.1. GTDB lineage: Bacteria > Chlamydiota > Chlamydiia > Chlamydiales > Rhabdochlamydiaceae > Acherontichlamydia. Next base: position 458 of record JAFEGU010000153.1, read on the forward strand.
CTGAAATGAGGATCCCGTCTTTTACAATAAGGGAAGTGATCGTTCTTTCATGCCCAATCAAGGTGCAGAGCTCTTTGTGACTTTCAAGGTCCCAGATCTTGATCGTTTTATCAAGGGAGCCGGAAATGAGCATCCCGTCATTTACAGTAAGGCAAGAGATCCCGTCTTCATGCCCAGTCAAGGTGCAAAGCTCTTTAAAGCTTTCAAGGTCCCAGATCTTGATCGTACTAGTCCAGGGGGAGCCTGGAAACCGGGAGCCTGAAATGAGCTTTCCGTCTTTTACAGTAAGGAAAGTGATCAATCCTTTATGCCCAGTCAAGGTGCAGAGCTCTTTATGACTTTCAAGGTCCCAGATCTTGATCGTATTATCCCAGGAGCCTGAAATGAGCTTTCCGTCTTTTACAGTAAGGGAAGTGATCGTTTTTTCATGCCCAGTCAAGGTGCAGAGCTCTTGATGGCTTTTAAGGTCCCAGATCTTGATCGTATTATCACCGGAGCCTGAAATGAGCTTTCCGTCTTTTACTGTAAGGCAAGTGATCGGGCTCTCATGCCCATTCAAGGTGCAAAGCTCTTTATGGCTTTCAAGGTCCCAGATCTTGATCGTTTTATCAAGGGAGCCGGAAATGAGCATCCCTTCATTTACAGTAAGGCGAGTGATCGATCCTTCATGCCCATTCAAGGTGGAAAGCTCTTTATGGCTTTCAAGGTCCCAGATCTTGATCGTTTTATCAGCGGAGCCTGAAATGAGCATCCCGTCTTTTATGTTAAGGCAAGAGATCTGGCTTTCATGCCCATTCAAGGTGCGTGTTTGATATGTTCCTGTTCTCATATTATGATCTATGAATTTCAAGTTCCGATAAAGATTCATCATCGGCTGTTGGCGAAGGGGAATATTTTGAAAAGAGGTGGGAAAATGAGACGTTAAAAGCGTGCGCCATAATGGGAAATCGTTATTAAAGATGCGCTTAAAAAAATGCTTGGATGTCATCGACAAACTTGAAATATCGCTCAACTTGCAGCAATTCCCGCCGATAAAACCTTAACAATCTGATTTTCAAACGGTAGCGTAAAACAAAAAAGCTCCCCAGAATCCCCGGCCAGGGGATTTTTTGCACTTTAAAAATTGTCTGAATAATTGGGATATGTACTCGAACACTACGAACCATGGCATATCGTTAGGAGGTGTTA
>JAFEGU010000154.1 GCA_018239725.1 Verrucomicrobiota bacterium
ATAGTAGTCTACATCTACTACCAAGAGATGGGGATCACCCTTTTGTGGCTTCCCTACTTGCTCATAGCGCTGGCTGTGCTCTCGGAACTATCTGACATGTTCGACGGGTTCATTGCCCGCCGGCAAAAGAAAGTGACCGATCTCGGAAAGCTCCTTGACCCGATGGCCGACAGCATTTTCCGCCTTTCGATCCTCCTCTCCTTTACCCAGGGAGCGATCCAGCTTCCGGTCTTGCTTGTTGCCGTTTTCTTTTATCGGGACACGATCATCAGCACATTGCGCACTCTATGCGCTTTAAAAGGGTTGGCATTAGCAGCCAGGGTATCTGGAAAGGTCAAGGCAGTGATCCAGGCCGTCATCGGCTTTTTCATCCTGATCTTGATGATCCCTTACTCTTTAGGCTGCTTAGATATCAGTTTCCTGCAAACGATCAGCTTCTACGCTGTTTTGGTCAGCGCGGTCTACACCGTCTATTCCGGTGCAGAATACATCTATGCGTACAGGAAGGATATCAGGAAAGCTTTAGGGATTTCTTAAGGCTAGTCTCTTTGACAGGAATTTTTTCTTCAACAGCTGGCGGTTTGAGCTGTTCGTAGATCTCCACATATTTCTTGCCAGCCTGTTTCCATGTGAAATCTTCTTTCATTCCGTTGCGCATCAGTTGGTGCCAGCGCTTCGGGTCTTTTTCAAAACAATCTAATGCCCTGTCAAGCGCCCAGCAAACACCTTGCTCGTCGGGATAATCAAAGGTAAAGCCATTTCTCTCGTCGGGAGGTTTTAAGGAGGTCTCGAGGTCAAATACGGTATCGGCAAGCCCTCCTGTCATTCTAACGATAGGCACTGTCCCATAGCGCAGAGCGATCATTTGAGTGAGCCCGCAAGGCTCAAACAAAGAGGGGATGATGAACATATCGGCAGCTGCAAAGATCAAATGGGCGAGTGCTTCATCTTTGTCCATCAGAATGGCAACCCGCTTATCGTTCTTGAACTTTTCTTGGAGAAGCTCAAATTCTTTGTGGATCTCTGGAATAGGCGACGAGCCTAAGAGGATGAATTGGCCTCCTTTTTCCAACGTCCGTTTAAGGGCGGCCTTGATGAGCTCGGGGCCTTTTTGCGGAACAAGGCGAGTCACGGAGGCGACGATAGGGCGATCGGAATCTTCGAGTCGAAGGTGGGTGCGCAAGTGGCGGCGGTTCTCTTTTTTTCCGGCCAAGACCTGAGCTAATTTTTCGGCTGTGTTCACATTGTGCGTCTCATATTTTTTCACGAGGTAGTGGTCGCTTTGGGGGTTCCAAAAGACCTCGTCGATCCCATTCAAGATCCCCGAAAGTTTCCGCTTGTGATCTTTGAGGGTATCCTCCAATGCAAAGCCCCCTTCTTGGGTCAAGATCTCTTTTTCGTAATTGGGAGATACCGTCGTGATCCGGTCTGAATAGACAATGCCGCCTTTGAGGAGATTGACAAGGGTCGGATGGTGGAGGTCTTTCATTTTCTCAGATGTGAGATAGCTTTCCCCTCTAAGCCCTACCCGGGAAAGTTGGGAGGGAGGGCACCTGCCTTGGTGTTCCAGATTGTGGATTGTCAAAACTGTTCCGCCCGTCCGATATCCCAATGCCATGTACATCTCTTTGTAGAGGACGGGGATCAAAGCTGTAGGCCAGTCATGGAGGTGAAGGGCATCCGGCTGTTTTCCAGATTTGAACAGGTATTCCATCGCAGTTCTTGAAAAGTAGCAGAAACGGTTGATGTCGTCCGGACATCCATAGATCATGCCGCGGCTGAAAAAATAGTCGGGATGGTGGGGCTCGATCAGATTGACTTTAAGGCCGTCGACTTGCGCACTCCAGATTGTGTTATTGAACCGGTAAGGGCCGTCGAACGACCAAAGCTCGCGCATCTCGACTTTGAGATTTTTGACCTGGGAAAAGTCGATGCAGTCAAACTTAGGAAGGATGATCTCGACCTGATGCCCAAGCTTACACAGCTCCTTGGAGAGCCCATAGATGACGTCTCCGAGTCCGCCTGCTTTTGCAATCGGAGCAAGTTCTGTCGCTACATGAATGATATACATTATACTACGACCACCTAGGTTTTGTGAATTTCGACTTGCTGCGACTTTGTCAAATCGATCCTTATCCTCACCCTGCCCACTTGGGGCAGGGCTTCGTCTGTCTCTAACCAGTTTGCAGCCAAGGCTACTTCACCTGCTCCTCACTGCCCACCGGTTCGTGCCCAAGGGCACTTCACCTGCTCCTCAATGCGAAGGTACACCGTACCTTCTCGTTTATCCGCAGCCTCGATTTTGCTTTGTCTCGCTGAGTCGAAGTTTACAAAACCTAAGCGGTCGCAGTATAGCTTCCTAAAGATTCTAATTCTCTGTTTAAATGGGATCGGTTATTTTGTTCTATCAGAAAAACAAGGTTGCCATGCCGTTTCCCATCGTGATTTCCTTTTATACGAAAGATACCTTCTACCAGCTTGAGGTCCAAAATTTGATCGCCTCGTGCGAAAAGTTTGGAATCATCTGCAATATTGAAGCTATTAGTTCGTTTGGCAGCTGGGAGGTCAACTGCGCCTATAAGCCGTTCTTCATCCACAAGAAGCTTCAAGAATTGAAGCAGCCTGTTTTGTGGGTCGATGCGGATGCGGCTTTCAAGAAAAAACCGGAGGAGCTGCCTGTTTTTGCCAAAGACTTTGCTGTGCGGATCAATGCCGACATCCCTATCGACCATCCTTCCCGTGTGATGTCGGGAACGGTCTATGCCAATTACACTGCGGGGGCCGATTCCTTGTTGCGGTTATGGGCAAAGCGGAGCCAAGAGGAAATCAACCGCGTTGGAAGAAAAGAAGAGTTTTGGGACCAGATATCGCTAAGAGATGCCTTGTACTGCGAAGAAAACTCGGCGGCATTCGATACCCTGCCGCATTCATATACGAGAATCGTCGATCACCGGGGAGATCTCCAATCAGCAGAGGAGCCCATTATCGAACATTACCAGGCTTCCAGGCGCTACAAAAAAATCATTTAGAAAAAGAGTTGCTGTGAACGTAAAGAAATCATCGCTGATTACACATTTTATTTTTATTCTTGCGTGCACAGCAGGATATGCAGTGCAAACGATCGACGGCTCAGGAGGCCCGATTACCGTTGAACTTGACGCGAATGGGGAAAGCGGCGGGGTCAGCTTTATCAACCAAGCAGCGGGCGAGTGCACCCTTTCAGTTTCACAGGGGACTACGATCAATAAAGATAATAATGCTGTTGGAATTTCAACCGATGCTAATTTATTAGGCAATGTCAACTTCAACCAAGCAGCTGCCACCGTCAATGTGAATGGAAAAGTTGGAGATTCATCGTTTTATCTCGATAATGTTCAAATTGGGGATGGAAATGTGAGTTTCTCTGACAGGGTATTCTGTAAAACTTTGACTTTTTCCGGCGGAGGAAAAGCTACTCTTAATGATGATCTCTTTCTGGGAAGCGGAGGAGCCATATTTAATGGGCTTGGAATTCTTATACTGAAAGATAATGCTGTAGCAACTGGGACAATTGGCAACAGTACAGCTACTGGTCAATTACATTTCGGATTAGATTCCACTGTCAATGGTAATGTAGCTGTTCGAACGATTGCGTTTGTGCCTAGCGAAAATCCCGATCTTAAAGCTGGGATAATCAATGGCAATATGACGGCGGCTTTCATAAACGCAGGTAGCGGGGGCATCAATGTAAACGGTGATGTTGCCCTTGCAGGCGCCCGTATCAGTGTGAACAATGGCATTGCAATTGTGCCATTAATCGTTTATGGCAACGCGACTTATACTAGCCCAATTTATGTGGATTGGACATTTCCTCTCGAACAAGCTCCCCATGGACCGACCAACGGCCAGGCCGTCTTTGCCAACAGTGGGACAAGCGGCGCTCAGATCATTGTTACGTCCAATGATTGGAGAGTGTATTTTACTGGTCAAAATACCAATGGGATCATTACGGTCACAGGCTACCTCACTTCCCCTCCTGCCAACCCTTCCTTTGAAGCGGGGTGGTGGATAGATGGCATTCCTTTTAATAAAGATCCGCTCTACAAATTGTTGACAGTTGCCTATGCATATCCAGGTTCCGATCTGGACTTTATTGAAGGGCAGCTTGGAAGTCCTACTTATCAAGGTTATGTTGATTACTTGTACCAATTGTATCCAGCTCCAGCGCTTGTCGGTGTGGCGTGGGAAAGTTTTAACACGACCAAGCAGTTTCAGAGGATTTATTTAGAACACTTGCAGCGTGACCGGTCTCTATGTGCACGCCAAAAATTATGCAAACCAGAAGATAAGTGCGTTGATAATTGCAAGGGATTGAAAGTTTGGACCGATGGATTCAAGTACTACGGTAAACGGGACAATCAGCGTTCCGGAAAAGGTTATCAGGCGAACACATCGGGAGCTACCATTGGCATAGAGCAGCCCATTAATGAGTTTTATCGTTGCGGCGGAGGTTTGGGATACGCTTATTCGAACATAAGAAAAGCAAGGCTTAACGAAGAGACACTGCCCAATCACACTCACATCCATCAGTATGAAGGGACATTTTATAGCACCTTTGACAAAGCTCATTGGTTTACCGATATGGGACTTTCGTTTGCTTGGAACCATTATGAGGGCAAAAGGCACATCAATTTTCATTCGATCAATCGGACAGCTCGTTCAGAATACAATGGGACCGAGTACTCCGCATTCATCGATACTGGATACCAGTATTGCGCCAATCGTTTTGAGATCACTCCGATCGCAAGCCTGATCTACTCCTATTTGCATATCAATTCCCATAAAGAGAGAGGGGCCAAAACGTTAAACTTGCGGTTCACAGGTCAAAACTACCAATTTTTAGAGTCTAGCCTCGGATTAAAGACAGCATACGATTATGAGACTAGCTGGGGATTTTTCATTCCCGAGATCAGGGCAATGTGGCTATACGATTTTTTTAGAGAGTCGGTCGATGTCAAAGCTTCCTATTCTAAGCTGGGCGCGACTGTGGGGTCTTTCAGGAACAAGGGCCCCCATACAGATCGGAACACGTTGAATGTGGGCGGGAGCTTGACCTTCCTCAGGAACTCCTGCTGGTCGATGACCCTGGACTATGATTATGAGCTCAGCAACCACTACTTCGACCAGCAAGGGCTGGTAGAATTTTCCTGCGTTTTTTAGGTTTTAAGGACTTACCGTGAAATCAAAGAAATCATCGCTTGTTTCATCTCTCTTTTTTATTCTCATGCATTCAGCAGTTTATGCAGTGCAAACGATCGATGGTTCGGGCGGCCCGATTACCGTTGAACTGAACTCGAATGGGGAAAGCAGCGGAGTTAGCTTTATCAACCAAGCAGCAGGCGAGTGCACCCTTTCGGTTTCACAGGGGAATACGATCAATAAAGACAATAATACGGACGGAATTACAACCGACGTCAATTTTTTAGGCAATGTCAGCTTTCACCAAGGATCTTCTGGAATCGATGTGAAAGGCAAGGTTGGAACTCCAACTTTTTTTCTTGATGCGATTGGGATTGGAGATGGAAATGTCAATTTCTCAGGGCCTGTCCACTGTAAGACGCTGACTTTTTTTGGTTTGGGAAAGGCGACCCTCAATGCGGATCTTAATTTAGGGGCCGGAGGGGTCGTGTTTACAGTTGCTGGATCTGGCAGCTCCATTCTGGAACTGGCTGAAAATATTGTAGCTACTGGGACGATTGGCGCTAATCCTGCAAATGGGCAGCTGTATATCAATAAAGGGGCAACGGTAAACGGCGATGTCGCGGTTAATGTTTTTAAATATGCATCAACAGACGCAGTCGGAAATCATGGCGTTACGGTCAATGGCAATCTGGCTGCTGGTTTCTTAGACTTAGG
>JAFEGU010000155.1 GCA_018239725.1 Verrucomicrobiota bacterium
AACCACCGCTGCTTCGTTGCCTTGATCACCGATTTTGGCCTTGTCCATACTGAGGCCCTGCATTCGGACAAAAAGCTGAGCAATTTCACCTTGAAGCGCCTCGAATCCTATTTCAGCTGGAAAATGACCGGTTTGGACAAGCCGAGCCTCGACAAGGAGGAGGAAGCAATCGCAAGCCGGTTCTACAAAGAAGCAATGCTGCGCCATATCGTCAGCTACACGAACTTCAGTTCGGAAGACATCTACAAAACAGGCTTTTCCAAGCTGCTGGCCTATCCGGATTTCAATGAAGCATCCGCGCTTGCGAATGGACTCTCCCTTTTTGAAAATGGACCGCAGCTACGGAGCATCCTACAAGAATGCTGCAAAAGCGATTCTTTGAGCTGCTGGATCGGAGATGACCTCCACCCGTTTGCACCTGCAGCATCAGCCTGCTCCGTGATTGCTGCTCCTTATAAGATCAACCAATCGACAGCTGGCGCAATTGCCCTATTAGGACCCAACAGGATCCCTTACCGCCACCTTTTCGGCGTCCTCCAGATCGCCTCCGACCTGATCACCGAATCGCTGACCCGCAGTTTGTACAAATTCAAAATCACCTTCCGACAGCCCAAACCAGCATCTGTCGCCTTTCAATCTGACTTCAAAGACCAAACTCAGTGTTTGCTATTGGAGGACAAGACAACCCAATCATTATTCCATCAGAGAGAGCCATGAACGAAGAAAACCCATTTCAAGAAGAAAACACCCTTAAACAACAACCGGACCAACCCACTGAGCAAAAAATGCAGGAACTCGAACAACAACTCAATGAGTACAAAGACAAGTACCTCCGCCTGCTTGCCGAGGCTGACAACACCCGCAAGAGGATGCAAAAAGAGAAGCAGGAGATGACCCGGTTTGCCGTGGAAAATGTAATTGCTGAAGTGCTAGGGCCGATCGACAGCCTCGAAAACGCGCTTAAGTTTACAGAGCAGCTCTCAGAAGAAATGCGCAATTGGACCCAAGGGTTTCAGATGATCCTCGGCCAGTTCAAAGATGTGCTTTCCAACCATGGGGTCACCTCATTTCATTCAGAAGGGATGCAGT
>JAFEGU010000156.1 GCA_018239725.1 Verrucomicrobiota bacterium
CCCATTACAATGGGCCAAAACCTTTCTTTTGATAAATTCGCTCGTAAATGGGTCCATGGGAATCTCAGGAGCGATCTGTTTGTCCCAACCTTTTAGTACAGCAATCGCTTTTGCAGTATATCCATCATGGTCCCGCCAATCTGTCCGTGCGCCAGCTGCAACAAGCATCCTAATCATAGGCAAATTGGAGTCGTAGCAAGCTTCAAGGAGCGGGGTTGTCTTATTATTGCCGACAGCATCGATATTCAAAGGAGACAAGTGCTTGTGCTTTCCATCCGGATCATTGACCAAATAATTGACAATCTCCAATCTTCCTTGTTTGGCAGCATGGTGCAAAGGGGAACAGAAAGCACCGTCCCGGATATTTTTTGAAGCTCCAGCCTCTACGAGAATTTTTGTTCCTGCCAAGTCCCCTTTTTTAGCAGTAACATGCAAAGCAGCTTGACCGTTACGGTCTTTCATATTAGTCCTTGCACCAGGCTGGGAAAGGATCTTCTGGATCCCCAATGTAAAACCTTTTTCAGCTGCGTATACGAGCAACGGCTTTCCCATAGCATTGACACAATTAGGGTTTGCTTTCGGGTTCTGGAAGAGCTGAGATAAACGGCTCAAATTGTGGTTATCGACTGCTGTAAAGAGGTATTCTGAAATAGAAATAGGTCTGACATAAGGTGCTCTAATTGACATGAATTTTCCTATTTAAAAAAATATTAATAGGCGAAAATGTTACTTCAAACCTTTTTTTAAATTCAATTACTAAAAAACAGCAAATTAGAATTTAAAATTTAGTTGAAATGAATTATCAAGAATGGGAAAATCTCTGCGAGATTTAGATAGGGTAAGAAGATGATCGTACTCGGCATAGAAAGCTCCTGTGATGAGACTGCCTGCGCCATCGTTAGAGATGGACAAGAGATCCTATCATCGATCGTCTCTTCCCAAATCGACCTTCATGAACAGTATGGCGGAGTATTTCCTGAACTGGCGTGCCGCCGCCATATCGATACGATCATCCCTGTTATTGAAGCTGCGATGAATCAGGCCTCCATCACACACGACCAGATCGACCTGATTGCTGTGGCAAAAGGTCCCGGCTTGATCGGAGCCTTGCTGATCGGACTCAATGTCGCCAAAGCCCTCTCATTGGCCTGGGGAATCCCATTCATCGGCGTCAACCATGTGGAAGCCCACATCTATGCGGCCATGATGCACCTGAAAAGCCCCCCTCTTCCAGGCCTTGGAGTTGTGATTTCAGGCGGGCATACCTTCATGGTCAAAGTCCACGATGTCGGCAACTACACAATGATCGGCACAACCCTCGATGATGCGGTGGGCGAAGCATTTGATAAGGTCGCATCAATGCTAGGCCTTCCCTATCCAGGAGGACCAGCCATAGAGAAATTAGCAAAAGATGGGAATCCTAAAGCCTTTCCTTTTAAACCTGGAAAAGTGAAGGGCAAGCAGTGGGACTTCTCATTTTCAGGATTGAAGACAAATGTCTTGTACACAGTCAAAGGGCCTAATACCGACAAGCACGCTCCTCTGATCATCAAGGAAGAGACAAAACGCGATATCGCTGCCTCATTTCAAGATACAGCTTTGCAAGACATCGTCACAAAAAGCTTATCTGCAGCAGATTCCTACGAATGCCAGGCAATTTATATTGGCGGCGGCGTGAGTAATAACTTAAGATTGCGAGAGCTCTATCAAGTAAAGAAGCCCCAAATTCCGATTCATTTCCCTGAAAAAGCGCTAAGCTTAGATAATGCGGCGATGATAGCTGGACTTGGTTTTCACTGCTATAAAAGAGAGCGTCATGGAGATCCAATGGACTTGGAACCCATGACGCGCATCCCACTTTGAAAAATTATTCCGACTGAGGACGTTTTCCTGAACGGAACGACCTTGGAGCTTTTGATTGGCTCGTTTTCTCAGAACGCATTTGCTGATACTCAGACTGCGCTGCAGGCTTGCGTTGCTGCATCGGCCGATTAGCTCTTTGAGGCTGTCTTTCAGACTCATGATTTTCTACATCTTGAGCTGTCTGCCGTTTTGCTTGCTGAGTTGGCCGAGCTGCCCTCTGAGGCTGTCTCTGAACTCCACGATTTTCTGCATCTTGAGCTGTCTGCCGTTTTGCTTGCTGAGTTGGCCGAGCAGCCCTCTGAGGCTGTCTTTGAACTCCACGATTTTCTACATCTTGAGCTGTCTGCCGTTTTGCTTGCTGCTGTCCTCTTGAAGACGCTGTGCTCTGTTTTTTGGCAGGAGCTTTCTTCATTTGAGGTTCTACGTTTTGATCAGCATAAACAGGCACATATTCGTGAGGAGCCACCGCCCAACGGTTTCCCCAAAGCTTCTTCTTTTGCTCGACAGGCTGCTTTTGAGCTACCTTTTTGGTCTTATAGGCAGGCTTTTTTTGCACACGATTGCCACTGATCTTAGCTGCACTTTGCCGCTTCTCTTGATACGTGGACTGGCGGCGCACTTGCGACTCATCATCGAAAGCAGCTTCATCCTCAAACGCTTCTTCTGCATAAGCAGTTCTTTGCTGGCTTCCTTTCCGAGCTGGCTGCCGGCGCACTTGCTGCATCTCCTCATATGCAGATTCATCATCAAACGCTTCTTCTGCAATCACCTCTTTCTGCTGGCTTATTTTCTGAGCGCTCTGACGGCGCGCTTGCGTCTCTTCTGCAGCAGTGTTATGCTTGCGGACTGGAGCCGCATTACGGGCAGTTCTTTGCTGCTGAGCTTGGCGTACAGGTTGACGACGGACTTGGGTCTCTTCAGCTGCTGTTTCTTGCTCAAGAGCAAGAGCTGCGCTGCGCGCTGCTCTTTGCTGATTAGCCTCACGGGCAGTTCTTTGCTGCTGAGCTTGGCGTACAGGTTGACGACGGACTTGGGTCTCTTCAGCTGCTGTTTCTTGCTCAAGAGCAGGAGCTGCGCTGCGCGCTGCTCTCTGCTGATTAGCCTGACGGGCAGGTCGGCGGCTCAACTGCTGAGATTGGATTTCATTCTCTTGAAAAGCAAACTCTTTATCTCTGGAATCAGCTCTTGATTCGACTGCTTTCACCTCTTCTTTATCCCGATGAGTCACCCGTGGACGACTTGAATTCTGACGGATATTTTTAGCTCGCTTACTTGAAGAAGCTGTCGAAGATTGCGTCGATGCTCTTTTTTGCTGGGTTCGTTTCGACACGATAGGCGCTGAGACAACTTCATTTTCTTCAATAAAATCATCTTGGACTGCTTCTACATACAGGTCCGAATAATCATCCATCATAGGAGATTCTTCTTCAATCACTACTGCATGATTTAGGATCTCCTGATCTTCCCAACCATCATTTTCATAGCTCGCATAAGTAAATAATGGCGTCATTAATAAAAGTAACCACTTATTATTCATTTCCCCCTCCAATAATTGCCCCAAAAAACATACAACATATTTTAAGCAGACTTAAATCCACATCTAATAAATCAGGCAATTAATTGTAAATAAAATATTTTAAATCAATCAAACGAAGAGAGACATGATGGGAAAATAAGGGTTGTTAAAACAGATCAACACTTCCAGTCTTTTTTGATCAAAGAGCAGATTAATAAAACAAAATTTATCCCAAGAGAGTTCATTTGCGTATAAGTACTGTTTTTCTTACGTCAAATATGCCTCTGCGAACCAACCACCCTCTCCATCTCTATCTTTTGCAAATGGCTCTTGTTAATTAATGGATAAATCTTTAGAATTCCCCTATCTTAATCTATCCATTGCTAAAGGATTTCTATTATGGCAAAAGGCGCACGAGAAACAATCAAGTTGAAGAGTACAGAAAGCACAGAGGTTTACTGGACAACAAAAAACAAGCGGACTTCAACTCAAAGGATCGAACTGAAGAAGTTTGACAAAAAGCTTAAGAAGCACGTCATCTTTAAAGAAGCAAAATAACCTGTTTGCCTCTCTTGGCTAGCCCAGGTTATTTCGATATAAGTCGATTTGGGCTTCCCAAATCGACTTTTTTGTTTATAATCACGAAATCAGTCAAGCCAAGCACCATAAAAAATGTTTGAAATCTCAGTTGCATTTAAGTACTTGCTGCCTCGCAAGAAACAGCTCTCTGTTTCCTTGATCTCCCTAATGTCTATCCTCGTGATCTCTTTAGTCGTGTGGCTTGTCCTGGTCTTTTTATCCGTCACAGAAGGCATTGAAAAAAAGTGGCTCGATAAGCTCACCAGCCTCAACGCTCCTTTGCGTATCACTCCGACCCACGACTACTACTCATCCTACTATTACCAGATCGACTCCGCCTCTTCTTCTTCCCACTTTCAAAATAAAAGCATCTTCCAAAAATTCCAAAGCCTTCATTCCGATCCCTACTCTTCCGAAGAAGATGGGGAACTTCCCTTTGACTTTCCCCTTGCTGACCGAAGAGCCGATGGGACATTAAAAGACCCTGTAAAAGAAGTTTTTGCAATCCTTAATGACCTGAAGAAAAACGCGCCAGACCTCGTCTTCCAAGACTTCGAGCTGGGCGGAGCCCTACTGCGCCTGCAGCTTTTAAGATCAGAGTCCCAAGTCGCAACAGGAAAGGCGAACAAATCTCAGAGCTTTTTGACCCAGGTCTCCTACATTGCTTCCTTTCCAGACCAAAGCCCGTACGTCCAGAATTTAATCCTTCCGATCCGGACTCAAGATCTCAACCATATGTATTTTATGGCCCCCCATGCGCTCGACCATAGCCGGGAAGACGCCCCTGCCATGATGGCAAGAACATCCGCTGATCGGGTTGCGCCCCGTCTAAAAGCACTTGCCGAACACGCAGCCATCCGCTCCCTGAAGACCACTTATCCCTATTGGAAACTTCCGCGGGAACTGCTTCCCCAAAAAGGGCAGTTCCAGGCAGCCCTCTGCATGCAAAACGGCAAAATTTCCCATGTCTCCATCCCTGTAAAAAATGTCAAATCCTTAGGCAAAGCCAAAACAAATGTCACAGAAGGGGTCTTATTATGCGAATCGGGACTCCTTAGCTTCCGCTCAAACAATAATGAGACCTATTCCATTCCTGTTCACACTCCCTTGATTGTCGAAGGGCCAATCGAAATGCAAGGCTCGCTGCTCAAAGAGTCCCTCCAACAGGCTGGCCGATTAGAAGAGATCCGTTTTGCCGTCCAGACCTCGTTGCAGGGCTCTCCCATTGAAGGGGAGATCTTCTGGGAAGGGGTCGAGATCGCTCAAGCTGAGATCCAAACCGATTCAACTGCTCCCTCCCTTCCTTGGGTAGGACGGTTATCCGGCAAAGGCCGCGCCCTTCTTCCCATCAATGATGAAAAAGAGACGGGTGTCCTATTGGCAAAGAATTTCCAGGACAATGGAGTGCTAATCGGCGACCGCGGCTATTTGTCCTATTCCACTTCGACCACAAGCTCAATCCAAGAACAGCGGCTTCCTATTTTTGTGGCCGGATTTTACGATCCAGGCGTGATGTCGATCGGGGCCAAATGCATCTTAGTACCCCCAACGGTAGCCCATACGATCAGCTCCTCTTCTTCCTCTTTTAACTTAGATAAGACCCAGTCCAACGGTATTTCCGTCTGGTTCAAGAACATCCAAGAAGCCCACCTATATAAAGAAAAAATCTGCGCAGCGCTTACTGCATCAGGCATCGATGCTTATTGGAAAGTGACAACCTTCAGAGAATATGACTTTGCAAAAGATTTGCTCGAACAGTTTCAAAGCGATCAATACCTCTTTACTTTGGTCGGTGTCATTATCCTCGTCGTGGCGTGCTGCAATATCATCTCCTTGCTCGTCTTGCTTGTGAATGATAAAAAGCGGGAGATCGGCATCCTCCAGGCGATGGGAGCTTCTTCGAAAAGCATCGCCATGATCTTCGGCACCTGCGGCGTAACAATGGGAATCTTGAGCAGCTTGATCGGAACAGTTGCAGCCCTGTTCACCTTGCAGCATATCGATGCCATCGTCCACTTGCTCAGCCTTATCCAAGGCCATGACGCCTTCAATGCCGCATTTTTTGGCAGCGAGCTGCCCAACCAGCTCAGCCATCGCGCCGTTATTTTTGTCCTGATCGCTACCCCCGTTCTTTCCTTATGCGCAGGCCTAGTCCCTGCCATTAAGGCTTGCCGATTAAGACCTTCTGCAATCTTGAGGTCGGAATGATCATTAGCGCTAAAAAACTCTCCAAATCATTTTCCTCCCCCTCCGATGTCCATGTTCTAAAAGAGGTCGACCTGGAGATCGAAAAAGGAAAAGCTGTTGCCATCATGGGAAAATCTGGAGAAGGGAAAAGCACCCTCCTGCATATTCTAGGCACGCTTGAAAAACCGACTTCAGGAGAATTGTTTCTATGCGGCCAGTCGATCGCTTCTGTTCCTTTGGCCCCTCTGCGCAATCATCATATCGGTTTCATATTCCAGTCGTTCAATCTTCTCGACGATTACACGGTTTTAGAGAACATCCTCATGCCGGCCAAGATCGCACGCTTGCCGACCCATCCCAAATCCCCATCTTACGAGCGGGCTCGCATGCTCCTTGAAAAAATTGGACTTAGCTCACGGGCCGATTTTCTTGCCAAGCTGTTATCAGGCGGAGAAAAACAACGTGTTGCAATTGCAAGAGCATTATTGAATAATCCTGAATTGATATTAGCCGATGAACCGTCGGGGAACCTCGATCATATGCACTCCCAGGCAGTCCATCAGCTCCTATTGCAATTGACAAAAGAGGAAGGAAAAACACTTGTCGTCGTGACACATGATCCCGAACTGGCATCACTCTGCGACCACACATACCTCTTAAAAGATGGGAAACTTGGAACATGCAAATCTTAATGATCGGAACTGGATACGTCGGTCTTGTCACTGCAAGCTGCTTTGCAGAAATGGGCCACAACGTGACTTGCCTTGATATCGACAAAGATAAAATCGAAAAGCTGAAGCAAGGGATTATCCCATTCTTCGAACCTGGGCTCAAAGAGATCGTCGATCGAAATGTTCAAGCATCTCGCCTGCATTTTACGACAAGTTATGCACAAGGGGTCTCTGAATCAACCGTCTGCTTCATCGCAGTGCCGACACCCTCCCGAGATGACGGTTCTTGCGATCTTTCTTATGTGCATGCCGCAGCCAAGGCGATTGCCGATCAGATGGACGGCTACCGGCTGATCGTCAATAAATCGACAGTTCCTGTCGGCACGGCCGACGAGGTTATAAAAACCGTATCATCAGCGCTTTCAGAGCGCGGCTGCTCATTTCCCTTTGATGTCGTTTCTAATCCTGAATTCCTAAAGGAGGGCTCTGCCGTTCAAGACTGCATGAAGCCCGACCGCGTTATTTTGGGAACTGAAACGTCCCAAGCCCTTGAGCTGATGCGCGAGATCTACTCGGCATTTACATTGAATCATGACAGGATCCTTACAATGGACGTCCGCTCTGCTGAAATGACAAAGTACGCCGCAAATGCGATGCTGGCAACACGGATCTCATTTATGAACGAACTTGCTGCCCTTTGCGAGAAAGTCGGAGCAAACATCAGCTCTGTCCGCGTCGGCATCGGTTCCGATGCCCGCATCGGCTATCAGTTCCTCTATGCTGGGATCGGCTACGGCGGCTCATGCTTCCCTAAAGACATCCAAGCCCTACGGGCCACAGCACAGCAGGTCGATATCGCCATGCCGATCCTCAACGCTGTCGAAACGATCAACAAAAGGCAACGGCGCCTCTTTATCGATAAAATCCTTTCCCATTACACAACGCAAGGCGGAGTCAAGGACAAGACCTTCGCGGTCTGGGGACTCTCTTTCAAACCCGATACCGATGACATGCGCGATGCCCCATCCTTGTCCATCATCAATGCACTGCTCGCAGAAGGGGCTAGAGTCCGCCTCTATGACCCAGTCGCTATGCCCAGAGCAAAAAAACAACTCCCCTCCTCTTCCGAAATCGCCTATTGCTCCGATGAGTATGAGGCCGCAGAAACAGCCGATGGGATCATCCTCGTGACAGAATGGAAACAATTCCGATTTGTGAACTTCGAAAAGATCTGCCCTAAACTGAACCAACGGGTCTTCTTCGACGGAAGAAACCAGTATAAGGCAAAAGAGATGCACGCAAAAGGCTTCCACTATTACGGGGTCGGCTATAGCCCAAAGGGGCAATCTCTTCAGGAAAGCCTTGCAGCGCTAAACCTAAGTCCCATGGAGAAATCGCTTGTACACTAAAGAATGTGCATGGAAAGACCTGATCGAGAAAAGGCTCGACCAGCTTATCGCTGAAACACCCTCTTTGCCCTATGCGCATTTGTTTTCGGCGGCACGCTATTCCCTTCTCTCTTCCGCTAAAAGGATCCGCCCTCTTTTGTTGTTTGCAACACTTGAGACATATCAAATCCCGATTGAACAAGGGATCGATCCTGCCTGCGCCATTGAAATGGTCCATACCTATTCTCTCATTCATGACGACCTTCCCTGCATGGACAATGACGATTACAGACGAGGAAAGCCGACGCTGCACAAAGTCTTTCCAGAGTCGCACGCTCTTTTGACCGGCGACTTTCTTCTGACCCATGCCTTTGAGATCTTATGCAGGACATCCCATTTGACCGATGGACAGAAAGTGGCCTTGATCCAGACCTTGTCCAAGCATGCCGGAAGCCATGGAATGATCGGAGGCCAGGTCATCGACTTAGTTGCAGAAAACAAAACGATCGATTGGCCGACCCTTGAGCTGATGCATTACTGCAAAACAGCCTGTCTGATCATTGCAGCTCTTGATTGCGGCGCCATCATTGCCAACACACCGCTTAATGACAGGTCCATTCTCCAGTCTGTTGGAAAAAAGATGGGGATCGCCTTTCAAATCATCGACGACCTCCTAGACGTCACAGGCTCTTTTTCAGAAATGGGCAAACTGGCCGGCTCCGACGAACACAAGAAAAAGGCGACCTCAGTCTCAGTCTTAGGCATTCAAGCAAGCAAAGAAAAAGCCGAAGATCTTTACGCTCAGGCCGAAAAAGAGCTTGGAACACTCAGTCAACCAGCTCCGCACCTCTCCTCCCTCTTTAAGCAGCTGATCCGCCGCTCTAAATAAACAAATTGCTATCATTCTTATCTAATTCGATATCAAGTATAATGCCGTTTAAAAATAAGGTATTTATATGGCAGCTATTTCAAATTCATATTATTGTTTTTTACCAACCGGCAAACCTAATCCGCGCCTGTCCCGCCCAGAAGGAGAGGATACGCGTCCTTGAATCGTGCAGTCTCCGCAAAAAGGGAACACCTGCTGGTATTATGGCCTAAAGTTCATTCGGGAACAGTACGGTAAAGATCCCCATCCATGCTTTGCCGAACAAAGACATTTGGAAAAAATAGGATCGGACCGCCGTAAATTACAAACAATCCAAGACAGATCTTATCAAGAAAGCTTAACGATCGCTAACCAGCTTGCAACAGACCCCAACTATGCCCATCGAAAAATGAATACATTGACTGGGGCGAAAACATTCCTTCCTACAATTCAAGCATTGCAATCCTCCACATCTTCGTTAATTCGAGAAGAAGCGTCCAAGCTTTTAAAAGTGATTGGCCCCTTTTGCAACCAAGATAAATTTGATGATCTCCATGAATTTTTACGAAACGACAACTTTACTAAGCGCAACCTGTTCAACACGATCTTCCTCAATAAGCTCGGCCTCAAGGCGGCAGATATGTATTCTGAAGAACTGTTTGAAGGGCTTAGGAGCAAGGGTTGGGACGAGATGACCCCAATAGAAAAAGGGCCATATCTTGACAGCTTTGCTTTCCGCGCTTCCTATCAAATCTGCTACCAGCTTCCCGAATCGCCCTGGCATCCTTCCATGCCGATCTCCAGTTTAATTTCTGTATTAGAAACTTTTGGTCCCCATTATGTGAAAGGGATGTTTGGAAAAGCGTTTTACAAATCACAACCTTTGACCATGAAGGACAAAGTTCAAGACCGGACAATATGGTATTGGCCGACAAGAGCTGAACGGGTAGAGATTGGAAAGTCGCATAGCATCGTCATCGTCGGAGCGAGGCAAACAGAAAGCTCTTCCGGAGGACTTGTCTATTTCATCGATCCTTCAGATGGCAGCGATCCCAGCAATCCGGAACAACAGAAAATCTACGCCATGTCTTACAACCGTCTTTGCGAAAGCATCGTTAACTTAAAGCAGGAAATCAGAATTTCACGAGGAAACGGCTCGATTGTTTTTTCGAAAGATGTCAACTATGCCCTCTATAAGAGCAGTTCTCCATCCGTTTTACCTCTATCCGATGGAACCAGTTCTTCCTGCAGTATGCCCGAAAGAAGCCAATAGTCATAACAAGATCAATTGAAAAATTGACAGGCATTCTTACTTTTGGTAATAATACTTGAGTGGATTTGAATAGCATTTAGTGCTATTTGGAAAAAAGGAATGGTGAACAAAATGAGCTTAAACGAGTTTTCCCCGAATTCAGCTCTACCCGCACCTGCAGCAGATGCTACTGCAAAAGAGCTTTTTTTCTATGAATTCTCAAAGAGAGCTTTCGACATCCTCTTCAGCTTGGTCGTTCTGGTCTGCGGACTTCCCATCTTTATTGTGCTGGCCGTTATCATCAAGGCCACTTCGCCAGGTCCCGTCTTCTACACCAGCAAGCGGATCGGCAAAGATGGAAAGCTGTTCACCTGCTGGAAGTTCCGTAGCATGTTCTGCGATGCGGAACATCGCCTGACACAGCTTCTTGCAGAAAATCCCCACTATCGAAGGGAATGGAAAAAGTACTTTAAACTTAAAGAAGACCCTCGTCTGACAAAGATTGGCAAATTTCTCCGCAAGACCTCCCTGGATGAGTTTCCCCAGTTCTGGAATGTCCTGCTCGGCGATCTGAGCTTGGTCGGCCCAAGGCCTTTTCTCCCTAATGAGATGAATGCGATCAAACAAGTGATTGGCAAGCAGACGCAAGCGCTATTTTCGGTAAAACCTGGGATTACAGGGATTTGGCAGACATCCGGAAGAAGTTTTTTGACCTTTGAGCAACGGATCCTGCTCGATTTGAACTACCTTAACTTGCGCTCATTTCTCTTTGACTTGACCATCATCGGCAAAACGATCCCGATGCTTGTCCATCCAAAGGGGGCATTTTAGCTCTTAATGCGCAATATCCCATTATGGTTTCCTTTTTCTCTGGCCGCGCTCATGGCCGTATTTGGAACTGTTTTTTTTCCAAATATACGGCTGCTCGCCTTCGCTCCCTTTTTTGCCCTCGTCTACAATCGAAAATCCTTTGTCTCATCCCTGTGGTTAGCCACTCTGTGCGGAATTTGCGTCGACCTGCTCTGCTCTCAGCTTAAGTTCGGCCTCTATGCGCTAAACTACTGCTTAACGACTATCTTCATCTACAAGCAAAAAAAGCATTTTTTTGAAGACAAGCCACTTGCTCTTTGCCTGTTTACAGCACTGGTCAGCTGCGCCTCCACATTCCTGCAGCTCATGCTAACCTACGCCTTCGACAAAGGCCTTCCCTTTACATGGAAACTTGCCTTAAGCGATCTGGTCGTTATGCCGATCATTGATGCCGTTTACGCCTTTGTGTGGTTTTCCTGCCCAATGCAGTTTTACACCTTTGTCCAAAAGGGAGGGCTTCGCGCCCTCTGGCATCGGATCCAAGTCTATTTTCATCTGATCGAATCAAATTAAAAAACGAAATTGCAAAACTATACACAAACAACATGAAAAATCGTGAATTTGGCAAGGAGGCGGCATGAATTTGAGCCAGGCAAAACCGGCGTCGAAACAGCTCAACTTGAATAAGTTGGGCGATGCAGACGGGTCTCAAAGTCATTGCCTGTCCGACGCTGCCAAAAACCGATTTTCCATATTGTTTGTGTATACATTACATCCATAGACCATTGAGCTCTTGGTCAAGACGCTCCAAAGCAGCCAATTTCATTTCTTTCGGAGCAGAAAACCCTTCCAAGTCCAAAAATCCAACTCTGCCAAAATCGCTGTGGGCTCTCAATGAAGGATCAAGCCCTGCTCTCACATGCTCATCATAGAGGAAGTAGTGGAGGCGCTGGGCCAGGTTTTGATTCGGATACTTTTGACCTGGAGAACCTAAGAGCCGAGCATTGGGCTCTATGTCAGAAAGCTGATCCATCAGCTTCCTTACCTGGTCAATCTGATCGGATGAAATCGCTTCCCGGATGGCGCCGATCAATGCCTTGACCGTAGCCCGTTTAATGATCTCTGCACGCTCAAACGGCGTTGCATTGCAGATGATCCTCCGATCTGAGAATCGGGCAAACTGATTTAAAAACGCTGCACGGCCATAATCATCATGCGGTTGAAATTTGCGAAACTGGACATGCATGTGGTACATCAGACCATACATCACATGCACCGCTTCAGGATTGCTCTTTTCTAAAGCATTGACTTGCTCCGTTAGAATTTCGATCGCATTCTCCTCTTCAGAAAAGAATCCCATTGTACTAAGAGCAGCAACTGCATTCAGCTTGTGGATTAAAGCTTCTGATAATTCTGCAGCTGGCGCAGATAAAGAGCTTGAAAAAAATGAAGGAGCTGCTATCTGATGGATCGGCTCACCAATCGGATCAGATGAACTGGAGCAGGAAGGGACTGATGGTCCAGGTAAGTGTTGTTGAGGATCCAAAGCTGCATCTAATTTTTCTTGGAGGGACTGAGCAATCAGTTCTCGATCGGAAGAATCCTCTGGAAATACCGAGCGAATAGCTTGAGCGATATCATCTGGATGCGCATCTTCGGTAAGGGCCCTCTGCCCCCTTATCCATTGCGGGCAAACCTCCTCTGGCTTGTAGGTTCCAATGCCGCGATTCCGGTCCCTTGTCATGGTATTCAAAGTACGAAGAAAATTGAGGAAGAGTTGATTACGATTAGTATCACGCAGCAAAAAAGGGAAGATCTGTTTTTGTGTTTCGATATTGCCAGTTGCGACAGCTTCGAGAAATTGCTCTCTCGACTTAGACCTGATCCCAACGATGATCTGAGAAAGGCAATTGCGAACATCATCGACAAGCTGATTGACTGCTTGTCTAGTTGTTTCAGAAAAATCCCCGCGGACTGCGACAAATCGGTTCAAAGCGATCAACAAAGGCAATAAATCATCAAAGTCGGCAGCCAACCCCTTCTTCGAAAAGAAAAGATTCTCATTGATGCGTGTAAAATCCTCGCGGAAGGACTCAACGTAAAGCATGTCCATCGTGTTTAGAGCTTTTCCCAGTTCTTCAAGCTGACTAGGAGAAGCATCTGTGCGTTGCGACAAATCGATCACACGCCCTCGGAGATAACTTTCGGCTTCCGACAATGCATCGATCTTTGTTTTTCCTGGAATTTCCAGCACGTCATTAAAAATGGTGTGGCATTTCTGGACGACTTGCTCTAGTTCTGTTTGAAATAACTGGCTATGGTTGGGATCCCCGCCAAGCACTCCATTGATCAGTTCCACTCTAACAGCAGCCAGAGACTCAACTTTTTGAAAGGAGTCTTGAATGCTCTGAAGGACTTCGGCAGACAAATCATCAACAAGCGGGGCAAATTCCATCAGGTTGGCCAAGGAAACGGCCATCTCATCGACCGCCCCCAGTTCTGTCAGCAGAGGCTGAAGATCTTGCTGCGGACTTGCGCTGTTAACCATTGATTCTAAACGACTTAGATGCTCTGCAATCTGTTGAGCTTGTTGTTGGATTTCAAAAGCCACAATAAAATCTCCTTAATTTAGCAATCAAAATATATAATATATTACAAAAATTATAGCACATAATTAAAAATAAATAAACATTATTAAGCTAAAATATTTAATTTACATTACAAAAATGAAATAGTCCTATTCCCTATTTAAGATCCCCCCTGCAATAATTTTCTTGTTTTTTGCACGAATCGCGGTAAGATGTGTTTATGCAAACAATTGACAACTCCCATCTGACTTTCATCGCCATCCAAGCAGCCCTTTCAGCTGGCGAGCTCCTGCGGAAAGGCTTTGGAACCACGTTCCAGATCGAATCAAAACCTGGAAAACAGAACCTTGTGACCGAATATGACAAGGCATCAGAAAAATGCATCCTCTCTCTGATCGGAAAAGAATTTCCCAGCCATCGCTTTCTCGCTGAAGAGAGCGGAAGCTCACCGCCATCAAACAGCTCGGTCGTCTGGATTATCGATCCTTTAGACGGCACATTGAACTTTGCACATCAAATTCCCGTCTTTACCATCTCGATTGCAGCTGCAATTGAAAAAGAAGTTGTCTCGGCAGTGATCTACCAACCGATGACGCAAGAACTCTTCGTCGCAGAAAAAGGGAAAGGGGCCTATTTGAACGGCAACAGGATCACTGTAACCAAGACAACAAAAATCGATGAAGCCATGATGGCAACCGGATTTCCCTACAACGTTGATCAAAACCCTCTGCATTGCATCGAACGGTTTGCGAATATGACGCAGCTTGGCGTTCCTATCCGCCGGTTAGGCTCTGCTGCATTGGACCTCGCCTATGTCGCAGCCGGCCGCTTTGACGCTTATTGGGAAGTCACCTTGCACCCATGGGACATGGCGGCAGGCAAGCTCCTCGTCGAGGAAGCTGGAGGGCAAGTGACCCATTGGGATGGATCGGCACACCAGATCTTCTGCCATGAGAGCATCCTGGCAACCAACCAAAAGCTCCATGCTTCGATGATCGCCCATCTCAATCAGTCCAAAGAGTGGAAATCGACGCCATGATCATCGACGGTTCAGCCATTGCAAAACAGATCGAAGGGCAAGTCCAAAGTGCGATCGGCCATCTCAAAAAGCGCCGTCCAGGCCTTGCCTTTGTATTAGTCGGCGAAAACCCAGCATCGCGCAGCTACATCCGGATGAAGAAGAAAAAATGCGCTGAGGTCGGCATTGTCTCGTTCGACCGGGAATTTCCTGCAGCGATCTCAGAACAGCAGCTCCTTGAAGAAATCAAGCAGCTGAATGACAGTCCTGAAGTGGACGGGATCCTTGTGCAGCTTCCGTTGCCCGAGCATTTGAACACCTCCTCTGTGTTGACCGCTATCGATCCCGCGAAAGATGTCGACGGGTTCCATCCGCTCAATGTGGGAAAAATGCTGCTTGGCGAGCATGGAGGCTTTCTCCCCTGTACTCCGCTTGGGATCCAGGTCCTTCTCACAAGGGCCCAAATTCCCATACTTGGAAAACATGTCGTCATCGTCGGCAGGAGCAATATTGTTGGAAAACCGCTAGCCGCCATCCTGATGCAGAAAGAGCCTCATTGCAATGCCACCGTCACGATTGCCCACAGCTTATCGGAACATTTAACCGAAATCTGCCGGAGCGCAGACATCCTCGTTGCCGCACTTGGCCGGCCTCAGTTCATCAAGGCCTCAATGGTCAAAAAAGGGGCTGTCGTCATCGATGTTGGGATCAACCGGGTTGCCGGATCTGCTAAGCTCGTCGGAGATGTTGATTTTGAAGAGGTCGCACCCATCGCTTCTGCGATCACCCCTGTCCCTAAAGGGGTTGGGCCCATGACGATCGCTATGCTCCTCTCAAATACCCTCCTCAGCTACCAACGACGTGTTAATTAATCGGGAAAAGCCGTATAATCTGAGATAAATATGAAAAGAACAGTTTTTTTCGACCTTGGCAATGTCATCTTATTTTTTGATCACCAAAAGATGTTCCGGCAGATCGCCGAGTTCAGCCAAATCGAGCTAAAAACGATCACCGATTCGGTGGCCAAGTATTTCGATCCATTTGAAAGGGGCGAGATCACCAGCCGCCACATCCACCACCTCCTTTGCGAGGCCTCTGGCAAAAATCTCGATTACAAAGGGCTTCAGCTCGCCTTATCGGACATCTTCGAACCGAACGAACCGATGGTCTCTTTAATAAAAAAATTAAAGAAGAACAAGGTCCCTCTCTTCCTTTTGTCCAATACATGCGATGCCCATTTTGATTATGCCTATACCCACTACCCGGTCCTCCACCTCTTTGACGGCTATGTCCTATCCTATGAGGTAGGAGCGAGAAAGCC
>JAFEGU010000157.1 GCA_018239725.1 Verrucomicrobiota bacterium
ATCGAACGGATGAGTCGAGGCATCTATAAAGGTGGAATTGCCCAGCTTGATATTGATTTTCGGTGGGAAGATCTTTCACTTGTGGCAATGAGTATACCAAATGGAGTTATCTGCCTCATCTCGGCTCTTTGTTATTATGGGTTAACAGACCAAATCATGAGAGAATTTTGGATTGCTGTGCCTCATGCCTCAAAAAGTCCAAAAAGAACCAAAACGCGCATCATCCGCATGCGAAATATCGAATTAGGCCAGACCAAAATTACGCTTGGTGCACATCATCTTAAGATTTTCGATAGAGAAAGAACCGTTGTTGATTCCTTTCGATATTTAAGTCATGAGATCGCAATTAAAGCATTGCAAGAATACCTGAAACAAAAAAAGCCTTCAAAGCCCAATCTCAATAAACTTTTAAAATACGCAAAAACACTTCGTGTGAACATTTACCCCTACATTATGGCACTGACAACATGAGCAAATCACTAAAACAATCGATGAAAGAACGACTAAAAGTTGTTGCAAAAGAGCGAGATCTTACTTTTGAAGAGGTCTGGCATAATTTGGTTTTAGAGCGTTTTTTAGCACGCCTTTGTCAATCTAAATATAAGACAAATTTTATTCTGAAAGGGGGAACTTTATTAGCCAGATATATCCCCCTAGGTAGAGAAACCAAAGACTTGGATTTTCTTGTTGAAAAGATAAAAAACACTGAAGAGTTCTTAAGCAAGGCCTTTGACGATATTTGCAAAGTTAACCTTGAAGATGGATTTGAATTTGAAAAAGTCAAAGTTGGCACATTGGAGCATTCTCACATGGATTATACCGGAATTGAAGTTCTGCTATTGGCAAAATTAGGTGGTCCGCAATCATATATTCAGATTGATTTAGGTTTTGGTGATATCGTTGAGCCTATCAGCTATTCGATGGCTTTAACATCTACATCAAAAGGTCCACTATTTGAAAGCAAACTTCAAGTACGTTCCTATCCGAAAGAATTCATATTTGCTGAAAAGCTCGAAACGATAGTGTACCGAGGCATCGGCAACTTTCGCATGAAAGATTTTCATGATATCTTCTCTTTAATTACTTTAGACGACTGTTTAGATCTGGCATATACTGATAAAGTTGTTAAAGCGGTATTTCTTCATCGACGAACACCAATTGATGCACTGCCAATTCAATTTGATGATGATGCCATGGAAAAACTTCAATCCGCATGGCAAAATTACCACGAAAAAGCCATCTCGATAGAATCCAAAGGGAATATTCCAAAGACAGTAAGAGAAATCATTGAGTCCATTAACACATGGCTAAAAGTAAACACAACCCTTTGCATCTCCGCAGAAAAAAACCAAAAACATCCTGATTATTCTTTTGTGCGGAGGAGATAAAGGAACGCAAGAGCGCGTTATTTAAAAGGCCAAGGAATATTGGCAGCTTTACAAAGACTCGCTTAAACAGAGGTAAAAATGGTTAAGGTAAAAAATTATAAAGAGCATCTTCTCGAGCGACTTCAAGACTCAGAAGAAGCTGCTGAATATCTTAATGCCGCTCTTCATGATGATGATCCTCATGCATTTCTTCTAGCACTAAGAGATATTACTGAAGCACAAGGCGGTATGGGCTGCCTTGCTAAACAATCAGCATTAAATAGAGAAAACTTCTATCGCACTCTTTCCATTAGAGGGAATCCAAGGTTCTTTAATCTTCTTGCTGTTTTAGATGCATTTGGCTTGGAATTATCCATCCAAGCAAGACCTAGCAAGGAGACAGAAACAGGCTCGAGTTTAATTAAAACCTGTCATTCGCAGATGAAGTGCGCTTCTGAATCGAAATAGTTTTAATTGATTAAACCGATCCTGGAGATCGTTGCCCTGTCGCTTCTTTTAATAAGAACATTTTCTGAAACTTGACCTGCTTGAACAGCAACCTCTTCCCATTCTGAAGAGAATGCCTTTAAAAAGTGATATTGGAACAAAGAGAATATTCCACGAATCCTATAGATATGACAAAAATCGTC
>JAFEGU010000158.1 GCA_018239725.1 Verrucomicrobiota bacterium
AAAGAGCTCTTGCACTCGCAAGATCCTTTGACAATTTTGGCTGAAATTGAGCACTGCAACATCATGATTGCACGCAACACAGGCGAAATTCTCAATATCTACGCTCTGAACGAAGCGCGATTAAAACGGATTGCTGAGCTCGAAGCCGAGAACATTAACCTGCAGCAAGAAATGAGCGATACGCAAGGCAAGTTCATCACATGCCATGAAATGAGTCAGAGAACGAAATACGCTGCTGAGTTCTTCTTGACGAAAGCTCAATACGAGAAAAACGTATTAGAGATTCGTGAATTAAGCCAGCATTAACAGATACTGATGCCGAAACGCCGCTTCCCAGTTCTTGGGGAGCGGTTTTTTTTACACACGATCAAATATTATCAGACCTTGAAATCGAGAAAATCTGAGATAAAAAGCTGAACACCTATAGATGGTGCACCTTCACATTGAGGAGCAGGTGAAGTGCTCTTGACCACGAACTGGATAGACGAACAGAGGCTCGTGGTAAGAGATTATTTTAGAAAAAATGAGAATTTGACGAAAAGAGGAGGAATCCTCTAAAGTATTGTGTCCTTAGCTGTGCATAGGTTAAGGATATTCTTAATGCCCAGGTGGTGGAATTGGTAGACACGCCAGGTTTAGGTTCTGGTGCCGCAAGGTATGTAGGTTCGAGTCCTATCCTGGGCAAATGAAAGAGGGAGTTGGTTCAACTCCCTCTTTTTTTTATCTCTTAAGTTTAGACGCTGCGGAACTCTCTGCGCTTGCGGACCATCTCGAGGTCTGTCGAAGCGTTGAAGAGCATTGTTGAGACAGTTTCTTTGAGGACCTGTTCACAGTTTCTTACTGCAAAGGGCATCGGAGCCGGATCGTTATGGGCAGTCAATTGCTCGAACTTCGCTAGAAACTCCTCTTCGGTCCTGAAGGAATCGCCAAATCCATTCTCTGAAGCAAATGTCGTATTGATCTCTTCCCAAGGCATTTGGTCTTTGTACCCTAATCCTCGGAGGAGCCATTCAAAGATGGACACGAAGAAGTGGGTGAATCCTTGAGAGAAGACCCCAGGCGGCGTGTTGTCGATGAGCAGGCGGGTACCGCGCGTCGTCGCTTCGAATAGGGTTCCTCCTCCCGCTTTTCCAATGAGGCATCCGCCATGGGCTGCCATTGTCATCAGTTCTTCCATTTTCTCGCCTGGAACCGATGTAAAGAGGGACATGGGCAGGTTGGTCGTTGGAACAACATCTCTTTCGAGTTTGTTGCGGAACTCTTGGTTGTCGGCGCCGCAAAGGACCACGAGATGGACTGGGATGTCCGCACGGTTCATGTTGGCGTAGCGTTTAGCGAGAAGTTCTGGGTATTTCGAGTAGGTTCCGTTTTTGCCGTTTGCAATGACGACCACTTTTTTATTGGCATCGATTCCCCACTGTTGCTTAAAGCGGAGGGCGTCTTCACGGGTCCGTTGGAGGGTGAACTCATGCCGTACGGGAGGGCCACCGATAACGCGCTGATCGGGACGAGTCGTCGACTCGATCCTTCTGAGCATGTCTTGATCATCGAATGCAACGGCCATTTTCATATGGCGGGTGTCTCTTGGCGCAGTGCGCGTTTCAACAGAGGTGTCAATGTCTGTAGAGACGTGCAAGCAAGGGATCCCTAACAGTTCGCAAGCGTCAAAGATCGCTTCGTTGTCGGCGCTGTAGGTTGTAATGACCATGTCAGGATTGCTTGTGAGGAGCTGGTTCAATGTCAGCATTAATTTTCTCTGGTGCGCCTCAGGATCTGGGGCTCCACCGGAGAAGCTTCTTAAGAAGTTGATGCACGCATAGGCTTTTTCTTTCAGAAGGCCATTGAAGAGGGAGCTGATCGTCCAGTCTTTGCCGAGCCACCGCGTTAGGAAAAAGTTGCGCACAGGGTCTTCTGAAGTGAGAACTTTAGGAAGGTCGATCGAATGGGTATGGAATCCTAACTTAGCAAGGTTGTTGGTGATCCCTCGTGTGACTTCACGGTGTCCGCCGCCCCAATCGCAGCCGATGATCGCGATGGTCTTTTGGTGATTGTTTTGCCGTGTCACAGGATCGACGAGAGTAGGAGGCACTGGCGCGTGGACTGCGTTGATTTGGGCTGGTGTCAGCTGGATCATCGCATTGGAGTGGTATGGCCATTCAGCAAGTCCGTATTGGGCAGGAGGCAGAGTGGCTTGGCAGCTACAGAATTGGTGGGCAAGCTGACCTGTTGCTCGCGTAATGATCGTATTGGCCTTTTCCCATTGCGCCTTCATTTGGCCGATCTGCTGGTGGAACCGTGTTGGAGAAATATGGGGAAGGTTTTTGAAATCGCGCAGCAGATAGACGCTTCCATTGTAAGCGCTTTTGCATTTTGCAATCGATGCGTTGAGCTCGTCTCTTGATGTGAGCTGCAGGGTCTGATTGAGCAAAGAGATCGAACGGACGCATCGTTTTAAATGCTCTTCTGTTCCCAATGAATTGTAGAGTTGCGAGACTAGGTTCTCAGGTGCAGCGGCGCGCACTTCCTTGAGCAGTTCTTCCAGGTTAAGCTTTTCAAATGGGGTAGCCGTTGCAATGATGGTCTCCAGATGACGGACTAATTCCTCTTTAAATACCTGAGGAGTGCTTTGATTCAGATGGGTAACGAGGGCTATCCTTCCGGCTGTTACTGTTGGATCTGCACCTTCGGTGCTGCTCAATTTGAAAAGGAGTTGACCAAGAGCTTTTTTCTGAAACTGGTGCTCTAGTTTTTTGACTTCCGTTTTTTGTTGGAATGGGTTCAGGCGGATCAGACGATCTGAATATTCTTCTGATGTTTGAAAGCGGAAAGTTGGATCTTGGTCTATTCGGTCGTGTGCTTCTGCAATCTTGGAATAGATCAGAACGGCATAGACGGAAGATAAGACCTCTTCAAAATTGTTGTTATTGAGCTGGGCATGAAGTCTTTGAAAGCAGTTTTCGCCGATCACATGGCGATTCTTAAGATCGAAGAGAAGATTGCTCAAAGAGGCTTTGACAAAGGGGGTATCATGCAGATTGTTTTTGATCAGAATGGCAATCCGGTCGGGGATCAGTTCTCCGATCTGCAGCTGGTTGATCAAAGCGACGATCGGTCCTGTTGCTCGAGTTTCAGACTTGAGGCTATCGTAGCGTGAAGCATCGTTCTCAGCGCCGTAGAGATGATTGAAATCATCTAGGGTTACACGTTGCGGTCGATCGAGAAAAGGAGCTAAAGTTGTATGTGACAAGGTCATTGTAGTCCCCTAGTAAAAGGTGCATGATTATTAATGCCGATAAAAAATTGATTTGATGTAAAAATTCAATTTTTTGTTTTTTAGTGATTCAAGATCGGCTTTTTTTCTAATGTATTTTAACATATGTTCGGAATTTTCATAAACATTGATGTTTTGTATTCTGTGTTTTTGTTTAATTTCTATTTTTGTATTTTTATTTAGTTATTGTTTGAAAATTTGATTAAATTGATCTAAATTGATTTATTTTGATTGTTGTTGTATAATACATTTTGTCGAGAAGGTTTGAGAAAATCATCTCAGTGCAAAAAGAAGATTAAAATATTGAATGAGATTTCTTTTTATTAATGAGCTTTCATATACTCCTTTGCTATTTGAATCTGTAAAGCTGATGGAGACCATCTTTTTGCGAAAAATTTATTACAGGATTGAATTTTAATTTATGGCAACTGTCCTAGACCTTAGACAAAATGGATTCGCTGACCTGCCCCAAGCGCTTCCTTCCGCCCTCCAGGCCGAAGGGGAAGTGCTCGTGGAAAGCGGTGGATTTCTCAATGCTGTGGCTCGAAGTATCATTCCAGGATATGCTACCTCTGAAGACGCTAAAGTGACTAAATATTTTTTGAATTTTTTCAAAGATATTGTTGCTGAAAAGAAAAATATACCTCCTGACCAGTTAAAAAAAGTTATACGATTTGCAGAGCAGCATATTGCTGAACGGATAGCTTTCCGCCAAGGCCATAACCTAACCGAGCATACTCCTGAGATTGCAGACCTCGAAAGATATGCCTTTGCCGCGCGGGTCAAAATCAACGATTTTGAGTGTCCGGCTCAAAAAGAAGCTATTAGGGCAGTGGTCCAACGGCATAATCGATCGTTGTTCTCAAAATGGGAAGGCATGGACTTCGGCTCTAGGCCAGTTGATAAGGAAGCTTTTTGGGCCCATCCAGACATGGTCGACTTCCTCTTTAAAAACCACTTGCACCGCTATATCCGCCATCAAGATTATCAGCATAAGATCGAGATGTGGCCAGCCCTAAAGCAGCGGGAAGGATCCTGGGTTGTTGAATCAGAAGCCCATCTGAAAATGAATGGCCGTATGACGCCATGGTCTCAGATCCGCAGCATCTTTAAGGTCGAACCAGATACGCAAAGGCTATATACAGAGGCTTCCGATGGTTCCAAGCAGTATTGGATGTATTTGGAAGATGGCTTTGTCCAACACGATCGGCATGATTTTGAGAATATGCGCCGTTTCAAAAAGCTAGAACGCCCTCCAGCTCAATGCAAAATCCAGTTGATCACGACGCATGCCCATGAAGATAAGTGGAATTTCGCAGATCGTCTGCTCCAAGGGGCCAGGCACACTTTTTTCCGGATTGTGATCGGAGAGGGCTTTCAGAGAAATCATCCAGACCTGCCTTATAAAGATGGCGAAGTTTACAGCGTTGGATTCGGCGGACCGGCCGGTTCAGTCAATGTATTCCAACCTCTAACAACATTCCAAGGAAAGCTCTATTCTCCCGATGGCTGGGAGTTCTATTCAGAAGACTTGCAGGTGACCGAGATCGATGCGACCGATGATAAGATCATCAATTTGTTTGATATCGTTAAACGGCAAGCTAGAGAACAACACGGATTCCATATTATCGGCAGCAACTGCTGCACGAGAGGAATGGCGATGCTCCGCGAGGCAGACATTCTGGACATCCCGACGAAAAACCACTTGATCACGATGACATACGAATATGCTTTCTCTGAGGAGACGCGCAAATACATCGACAAGGTTGCTAATTTCATTATCAGGTATACGCCTGAGACAGTGAAGGAAGTGGTCACAAAAATTGGACTGTTTTTCTATTCCCTAGTTGTTTCTCCGTTGTTTTTACTGCTCGGAGCTTGGAGGACTAAGGTCGCTTATGATCCCGAGTCAAATCAAGATCCTTCCGGAATTACAGCGGAAGAGGGGATGGTGCGGGCAAGCAATAGGATAAGGGGTCTTTTTTCGAACATCTACGACTTTTTCGATCCAGAGAAAATGAGCTTCGACTTAACGCATAACGTATGGCGCTGGCAACAAAAGTATGCTGAGACCCACCCTGAAAGTACATTTACTATCAATCAAAATTAATAAATGAGGTTAACCTTATGGCTCTCAATGTTGATTACTATTTAAGATCGGGTTGCTGCTGCCCTCCAAGTTCGCAGCCAGCTTTGCCAGCTCAAGTGGTGCAAACGCCGATCAGCATGGAGCGCATTGTAGGCTGGATCAATCAAGCGAACACAGAGATCCCAAGAGCTGATGCGCTCAACGCAAACGGGCTCTACTCTTTATTGAATCAGGAAGTGACTGTGATCACTGATCTCCTTGCAGAGTCTAACTCATTAGTGGCTAGCATCAATTCTCTGACCCCTGAATTTATCCGCAGGACTGTCGATACTCTTGTCCGTCCTAAAAAAGAGCATTTGGAAAGGGCTTTGGCCACAGCGCAGCAACGGGTCGCCGAGCACCATGATGACATTGAAAAAGACCGTAAACTGTCTGAAAAATGGACTGCATTAGGACTTCCCGCTTCTGTTCTTGAAAGACATGCCGATTGCGCCCGTTTCATGATCGAGTCGGGACTGGCCTTCTCTATTGTTGGATACCGAGAAACATCGCAGAATCCAGGAATGCATGACTTAAGATTAGCTGCAGACGGCCATCCTTTGATCAAAGTTCAAAACCAATGGGTGCGTTGGGAGCGCTTAAAAGAGCAAGTGACCTACGATCCAGATACATATATGATCAGGTCCAGAGATTACCCCGGCCAGCTTGTCCAAGCTTGGACCTACTTGTCGCCGCAAGGGCTGATGCCGATCGATAGGATGAACCATGACCGACTAGTGCCTGTCTACCAGCTCAATCCAGATGAATACCAAAGGACATTGCAGACGGCCCGCAGGTTCTACGAAACCAATGCAGAGGTCGACGTTGGAGTGGCTAAAGATTGCGTGATCCAATTCGTCACATCTCCAAGCCGCCGTCTTTGCGCAACAAAGACAGTCGAAGACACTCCTGCTAACCAGAACTTGATTGAAAATATCAACTCGCACGTCATTATGCGCCTCATTATGCCAAACGGCGATGTCTATTCATTCGGCCTCGAAATGCCGGCTGAATCCCAAGAGTTTCTCTTCAACGGCGGCTCCATGGACAGGTTTATGGCAACCGTTCCGGCTAAAGTGAACAAAGCAGGAGACTATGAGGAGTTCCGTCAGTTCGATGAAAGAATTGTCACAGGGATCCCTCTGACCCAAGCTCGCGCAAATGGGATCATCCAAATGATGAACAACATGGGCGATATCCAGTTCCAGTTCATGCGCCAAAACTGCTCTAACTTGATGAGAACTGTCATTCAAGAAGCGGGATATGATCCAGTTGACAATCGCATCAACGGCGGATCGGTTTTATTCGGTATAATCCCAAATGGAGAGCATTTGCCAGTCATCGGTCCTGTGATCGGACTGGTGAAATCTGTCACAACGCCTGTCTTTAATTTCTTGGGCAGTTGGACCCCTGAGTTTGTGAAGTCTGCGCTCTCATTTGTATGGTCGGTGATCACCTATGTTCCGCATAAAATCGGTATTGTGCTTGTGAACTTGATCCAGCTCAAGCTAGGCGGAGGCAAAATGCTCTATCCGTTGCCAGAAGGAGTGCAAGAAGACGAGTTTTATGACAATCGCAGGATCATCAACTTTTCGCGCAATATCCGTTCATTCGGGGATATGTTTAAAGATGAGACCACGGTTGCCTACCACTCTAAGCACGTGATCGATTGGCAGAAGCAGCAGCGCTCGACATTCACTGAGCAATATAATGGTCGTCCGAAATTGGTCGTTGTACCGCCGGTTGCTACAACTGTTTAAAGAGGTAAAAACGAAAGTTTTACCACATAGCACACAGAGATCATAGAGACGGTTTCGCCGCAAGAAATTCCGTCTTTCAGTCTCTGTGTGCTCTGTGGTCTTTTTTTAGGTGCTCAGAGTGTAATTCAGCAAAATAAACAACAGGATGTATGATAGAAAAACTGTCCTGTTGCTGTTTTGTGTTAGTTGGAAAGAGGCTCTTCCAGATCGTAGACGGGATGGATATCAAATCCTGCGTTGCGAACTGCAAAGATCACTTGTGCAATCGGCTCCCATTGGGCTGACTTGTCAATGTGGAGAAGGACCTTGGTCTGGGATGGGTCCTTAGGAATGAGTCCGAGGGTCTGCTGCTTTTGCAGCTCTTGCTGGATTCCTCCAATGGTCGGAATCAGGTATTCATTGAACTCGGTGATCCACTTATATTCCCCTTTTTCATTGACGCTTAAATTGACAATGTAATTGTCATTTTGTCCGACGGCGGAAGACTCTTCCGATGCCGGATGGATTTTAACAAGCTTGATCTCGCTGTCGTAGAGGGCCGCCCGAGTCACTGCAAGGGTTGCAAAGACCGCAACGACTAAAAACAGAAAGTCAACCATGGGAGCTAAGTTTAAGCTCCCGTAACTTTTGATCTCTTCTTCGGGGATAATGTTCATAGGCTCGATTATCCTTTGTATTCGACTGTCCTGTCATCGATCAATGTCGCTAAAGACTGCGCTTCGTTCTCAACGGTTGCCAGTACTTTGACTAGGCGGTACTTAGCAAACGAGTGGAGCATCAGGGCTAAGATGGCAACGATCAGTCCAGCAACAGTTGTTCCGACGGAAACGCCAAGTCCGTCGAAGAGCGTCGAGATGCTTTCGATCGATCGGTTGATGTCATAAAATGCATAGAACATCCCTAAAACGGTTCCGAGGAGGCCCAGCATTGGAGCGATGATGGCGATGTCGTTCAAGAGGCCAATGCGCTGCCAGAAATGGACGGAAGCGCGCTTGCCTTCCGATTTCATCGCCTCGATCATAACGGGCAAGCCATGGCGGCGGGCATTGATCCCGCTTGCGACCATTTTGCTGATAAGGTTCTCATGGTGTTGGCAAAGGGAGAGGGCGTCATCGAATTGGTTGCTGTTCAGCTTGTTCTTTACGTTTTTGATGAATGCTGCAGATATCGAAGCTGACTTGCGTAGAGATAGGATGCTGTAGAGCCAGACGCAGAGTGCAAACACAGACATGGCAAAGAGGATTGTGTAAATAACAGGCGATCCGGAGAAGGCTTGTTGAATATTTACTTCGATTGCTTCATTTTTTTTTTCCGCATTAGTGGCGCCGACATTCAAGACTGCAGGAGCTTCTTGGATCTCGGGCACTTCCAAAACGCCGAGATCTTCTGTCATTTCATCAGACTTTTCTAAGTTGGCGATCTCTTTATCGGGGGAAGGTAAAACTCGGTTGGATGCATCTGCAGTAAGCGACATGCTGGAAGCATCGATCTTGGGTAGTTCATTTGTCGAAAGGGGAGGGGTCTCTTGCTGGACAGGCATGACAAGAGCAAAGTCGTGATTGACTTCGATTTGTTGGGTTGGCGCTGTTGGAGCAACCTCTTCTTTGACATCAGCGATCGGCTTTTCAGAAATCGCTTCCACTGGCGCAGCTGTTGCAACAGGCTCTTGATCCAGTTGGTCGGTCAAATCTTGCTGTTCTGCGATCGCTTGGACGGCAACCGCTTCATCTTTATCAGTGTCGTTAAAGGATTCTGCATCCCGTTTTAGCTCTTCTTCCAGGGCTAAGATCTCATCTTCAAATTCGTCCATTTCTTCGTCGAGAAGGGAGAGCTCTTCATCGATGACGGAGTCTGAAATTGGATTCTCATCAAATACAAACGGTGTAGGAGCTGCTTCGTAGATCGGATTTGGATCAGCGTGGGCTGATAGCACTGAAAAGAGGGAAGCGCCCGCTATCAAGATGTAAAAGGGTTTCATAGTCGCTTTGTCTCCACATTTGGCGTTATGACAAATAAAAATTTACCTTAAGCTGGATTTCAGCTTATCAATTTAACCGAGTATTGATCAACGGATATCTTGAGGCCGTTGCATAATTGATCGATCGAAAAACTTGCAATATCTAGTTGGAATATGCGAGAATATAGGCCCTATGAAACCAAAACAACTGAAAGCCCCATTCCGCTGGGATGAGCGAAAGCCACACCTAGCTGACCGTGTCCTATTTGTCCCGCACCATTACTTTGATCATTCGAGTTTCGTCATGCCGAAATTTGAAGAGGCGGAACTTTTTGGCCGCAAGGCGCCAATCTATATTGAATACTGCAGCGGAAATGGCGATTGGGTTGTTGAGAAGGCGGTCCAGTTTCCTGAATATAATTGGGTTGCTGTTGAAAAGAGGTTCGACCGCGTCCGTAAAATTTGGTCCAAGCTCAAGAATCAAAATGTTCCCAATTTATTGGTTGTCAGCGGCGAAGCTCTTCCATTTACAGAGCACTATTTAAAAGGGGAAAGTGTTGCAGGCTGTTTTATTAATTTCCCCGATCCTTGGCCGAAGGGAAAGCATGCTAAGCACCGCTTGTTCCAATCTTCTTTTATCCAGCAATTGGGAAGAGTTTTGGAAAGAGGAGCCAAGCTCACCGTTGCAACAGACGATGAGATCTGGGCAGAACGGATTAGCTCCGCTCTTCTTAATGAAAAGAACTTTCAGGCTGCATTTCCCCATCCTTATTTTGTGACCGATTGGCCCGATTATGGTTTCTCTTATTTTGGACAGCTATGGCGCGATAAGGGGAAAACCATCCATTATCTCCAATTTGTCAATGGACGGGAGAGCTGATGAGCGAACCTCTTGATATCACTATCGATCATTTGCATTGCTACCGCAGCGGGATCCCTTTTTTTCCCTTGCTCCAAGATGGCAATTGGCCTATCTGCGATTGGGCTCATGCTGCAGTTGTCTCTTTGAAGGCTCGACCGCAGGATGACCTTAATTGGTCATCCTCCTTGGAAATGGCTAGAGAGATTATTTGTTCTGGAAAATGGATCCTTTGGGAAATTGACTTTGGATTTGGCTCAGGAAGCATCGATTTAAACGACCAAACGGCGTTTTATTCGTATACTGTTGCCATTGAAGAATTCGTCAATAAGGTCTGGAAGGAATTTTCTGCTGCAACGTTCGGTTTAGTCATCTACCGAGGAGATGCAGACTTTTCAAAAAGGATCTTCAATGTTGCAGATCGCTTTATGGAAGAGAGCGTCGGCGATGGCTCTTCTTGGCGCCTTGATCTTTTTGCTGCGGAGATGTTCGCGCAATACCTACACCGCCTTGTTTCCTTTTTGCCTGATGGGTTAGTTCCTCTCGCGTTAATTGATGCTAGAGGACAGTCCTCTTTGGCCCAAGCGGCATTGATGTTTTCCCGCCGCCGCTTCGAACATGTCCATCTTGCCGTTTGGAGCACCCCCCTTCCTGTGCCGGGGCTCTGTTGGCAAACGGGCGGATCATTTTCTGGTTGGATCGGGAAGGACAATCTGGTTGCTGCTCCAGCTTCTGTGGCTAACCGGGCAGTGTGTCTGCCGCAAGATGATTTTTGCACCCTTGAGTTTCTTGGCGAATTAGAGGAACTGCTTAAAAATCTGCTCCAATCTGAGGAGCCGTTTCGACTTGTGTGCGAAGAGCGTTTGACCGAAGAATGGGATGGTTTAGACCAACTGATCCTCTTTCCTGGCCAAACGAGTCCCCAAGGGAAGCGGATGGTCCAAGGTTTTATTGCCGCAGGCGGCAGCATCATTGATGCCGGCACACTTCGATTAGCTTCAAATACAGGGGGCCTGCAGGCCTCATCTCTTCCCTAATGTGATCGATCACGGCCTTTAATAGAGTTGGCGATGGGGAGTGATTGCTCTTGGAACCTAAAAGCATCACAGCGCGGTCTAGAGGGATACTGATGTTCCTATAGTCTTTTTCCGCGTAGGAGATCAATGTCTTATTTAAATAATTTTTAATATCAAGCAGGGGGTGGTATGCATCTTCCTGATGAAGCCTCTTAGAGAAGCTGTGCAAATTGGTTAAGCTCTCGAGCATCAAATTTCCGTCATTGTCCAGTGAAAAGAGGGGCTTTTTTGCCAGTTCCAAGAGGAGTTCGGCGCAGGCTTTGATTTCCTGGCGCTGGGAGAGATGCAGAGGCTTCCAAGCATTGTAGAGGGGCATTGGCGATACCAGTGTAAAGATATTCCTAGATATCGCATAGAAAATCGATTGAAATCAAGAGAGATGTAGTAAAAGATAGTAGTGGGAAGACCGCAAACGATTTTAGAGAGCTTGTTTGCGGAAAAAAACCAATCGGAGCAGAGGGATTTGAACCCCCGACCCACTGCTCCCAAAGCAGTTGCGCTAGCCAAACTGCGCTATGCTCCGATTAGCGAGATGCTATTCTAAGCAAAATGCCTTTTTTTTAACAAGAATTTAGATTTTTTCATGGAGATTTTCAATGGCTTGGATCGTTTGCTGCACTAAAAGAGGGATGATTTCTGCGGTGGGACGGTTCGATGCAAGGGGGAATCCTTGGCCTGCATAAAGGGAGAGCCATTCGAACAGGTTTTGTTTGTCAGCCACTGTCCGAATACCCTTTGTGAGATAATGCTGATAGGGGAATGGGGCAATCTGAGGCAAATCGTTTTGCATCTGACGGGTGAACTCGTTTTCGATCATCCGCGCCGGTTTGCCTGTCAGCAAGGAAGTGACGATCGTTCTTCTGGTTTTCAGCTGCAGCAAAGCTTGTTTGTAGGTTGCAGAGGCTTGGCTCTCAGGTGTTGCGAGGAATGCGGTGCCTAATTGGGCAGCACGGGCTCCAAGCGCCATTGCTGCAGCAATCCCTTTTCCGTTCATGATTCCTCCTGCAGCAATGACAGGAAGTTTACATGCCTGAACAATCTGAGACAGTAATGCAAATGTTCCCAAGCAAGGATCGGAACGGCTCTTGTCGAATGCTCCGCGATGACCTCCGGCCTCATATCCTTGGGCAACGATCGCATCGACCCCGCTCTTTTGTAAAAGGAGCGCCTCATCTAATGTTGTGGCCGTGCCGATCACAAAAGTATCCTGTCTTTTTATCTGAGCCATGATCTGCTCATCTAGGATGCCGAAAGTATAGCTGAAAATGGGAACCTTTTCTCGGCAGATGGCCTCAATTTGGGATTCAAGTTCAGGAAGGCGGGCAGTGGATGGAACAGAAGGGATGCCCAGCATCGTTCTGTATTTGTTCAAATGCTGATCGGCTTTTTGGATCAAAGTCTCATCTTTTTCGATGTTCTCCCGAGCGAAGAGGTTGACAGCAAACGGTTGATCGGTCAGCGATCGGATCTCATCGATGGCTTCTTTAATTTCTAAAGGGGACAGGTAAGCTGCGCCTAAAGACCCAAGTCCGCCTGCATTGGATACTGCAGCAACTAGCTGAGGCATGGAAACGCCTGCCATTGGGGCTTGGATGATCGGGAATCGAATTCTCAGCCGTTGGATGAGGGTATTCTCTTTCCACATATGGAAAATCCTTGTTTGGATAGCGCCTTTATGCCATCGTTATTGTATACCGTAAGAACCTGAAGAATCAGTGTCAGATTCCCGATTCTTCAGATTCTTTCCGTATACTAAAACAATTTGTCAAATTCTTAATTTTTCAAGCTGTTGCGGCATATGCTCAGCTTTAGGTCTTTGAAGATATTTCGCAATCTTTTACTTTAGAGTTAGGCGCTGCATCATCGACAGCTATCTGCGCCAGGAGAATGATTATGACATCGTTTAGGCATTTAAAATCTGTGATCCGTTTGAACGAGTTGGCGGAGGATCCGATTGACTTGACAGAAGAAGGTGCTCTCACTCCCAAACGCATTGATGGGATGATCGCTGAAGCTGCAAAGCTTAAGCTGTTTTATGGAACGGAACGGGTTTCTGACAATGTGGTCGGCGCTCTGCAGGACCTTGCTGAAGAGACTCAGGCTGTCAAAAAGATGGAAGCGATGCAGCATGGACAAGTTGTCAATTTCATCGAAGGATTCGAAAGTGAAAAGAGGCCTGCTCTTCATACGGCCATGAGAGATTTTTTCGATCAGAGGATCTCTTCGGATACTTCTCAAGCAGCAACGCAGCTTGCCTATAAAGAATTGGAGAAGCTGCGCGCATTTTTAAATGATGTCGAGTCGAAAGAACAGTTTACTGATCTGGTGCAAATCGGCATAGGCGGATCGGAACTTGGACCCAAAGCGGTCTATATCGCTCTGGAAGCCTACCATAAACCTAACCGCAGGGTCCATTTCCTATCGAATGTCGATCCAGATGATGGAGCACAGATCTTTCATCGGGTCAATTTGGAAAAGACTCTTGTTGTCGTTGTCTCTAAATCAGGTTCTACGCTCGAAACTCTCACCAACGAGCAGTTCGCCAAAGAATATTTTGTTAAGGCGGGGCTCAACCCTAAGAACCACTTTGTCGCAGTGACTGGCAAAGGCAGTCCGATGGATGACCCGCAGCAATACTTGGCATCTTTTTATATCTGGGACTATATCGGGGGGCGTTATTCGGTCACTTCGATGGTGGGAGGCGTTACTCTCGCGTTTGCGTTAGGGATGGACCGCTTCCTCGAGTTTTTGCGCGGCGCAAACGCCATGGACAAAATGGCCATGAAGAACGACTTGAAGTGCAACCTTTCCCTTCTTTCAGCGCTGCTCGGTATTTGGAACCGCAACTTCCTTGGGCTTCCCACGGTTGCCATTATTCCTTACTCCCAAGCGCTGATGCGTTTTCCTGCCCACTTGCAACAGCTTGACATGGAGTCAAACGGAAAAAGGATCGATAAGCGAGGGCATGACGTAGATTTTGACACAGGTCCGATCATATGGGGGGAACCGGGAACGAATGGACAGCATTCCTTCTACCAGTCGATCCACCAAGGAACCACCGTTGTTCCTCTTGAGTTCATTGGATTTAAAGATAGCCAGTACAAAGAAGATGTGGTCTACAGCGGAACGACTTGCCAGGAAAAGCTCCTTTCCAACCTCTTTGCTCAGTCGATCGCATTGGCTGTCGGACAAAAAAGTGCAAACCCGAACCAATTTTTCCCCGGCAATCGTCCGAACCGTATCCTCTTTGGCCATCGTCTCGATCCATTTGTCATGGGGGCCATCTTATCCTATTATGAACACAAGGTCGCTTTCCAAGGGTTCATTTGGAACATCAACTCGTTCGATCAAGAAGGTGTTCAGCTTGGCAAAAAGCTAGCTCTAAAAATCGTCGATCAGTTCGCAGCAAAACGGCAAGGAAAGTCGCTGGATCCTAAAAACTTTCCTCTTGGCCAAGCCTACTTGCGCCACATCGATTGAGACTCAGTTGCTAAAAGATGTGAATGACAGGTGAATTGTAGAGGTTTAAGCAGAGAGCTGGCCATTGTTAACGCTAAGGGCGCGCGCTGTATCGATCTGCAGGAGAACTGGAGTTGTTAAAAAGACCTGTCCGAACTCTGGAA
Source organism: Verrucomicrobiota bacterium (assembly GCA_018239725.1). Classification (GTDB taxonomy): domain Bacteria; phylum Chlamydiota; class Chlamydiia; order Chlamydiales; family Rhabdochlamydiaceae; genus Acherontichlamydia. Next base: position 14,675 of record JAFEGU010000158.1, read on the forward strand.
GCTTTTGCTGCAAGAGCTTTTGTCTTTCAGGATCGAGCTGGATCCCGAAATCATCAATTCCTAGCAATGGCTTAGAACCGATCAGCTGATGAAATTGTTCCCATTGGGCAAAGCGCAAAGCGGAAGATCCGCACCGCTTCTGCCCTTCGCTTGAAAAGTTCTTAGCATCTTTTTCAGAAATGGCAATCTCCAGATCGTCCCGATGAGGACCAAAGAGGGTCGAACCGAGATGAATCTCTTTTACGCGGTTTTTCTTCCATTGCGCCAGGAGAAATTCGACAAGATTGCCGCCTTGCAGATCGCGCAATGAAAAACTGCATTCGTATTTTGCGGTCAGAGAGTCTTTTCCATGGGATAGATGCTCCATCCATTGGCCGATCGGAGAGCTTAGCTGTAAGATGGCCTCCTTTCTTTTTTCAATGAGGTAGGCAGCGGACGGAGCCATTGCCATTTCCCAAGCGGCCAAAGTAGTTTCGCTGCGGCTTTTGAGCAGATGGTTCCTGTGTTTCATTGCTCTGAAATAACGTCCCAAATGATAGACGTAGAGGGGATCGATCTGGGCGATGTGCAGGTCGATGAATTTTCTTCTGTCCGTAGGGGAACCGCTCATTAGAGCATGGTCTTCCGGAGAGAGCAATACTCCCGGAAGGGTGCCTAAAAGGGATGTGAAGTTGTTATGGACTGTGTTGTTGTATTGAACTTTGCGGGACTGCTCGTCGTAGAAGATCTTGATGCATTGGGAGATCCCATCTTTGGAAAAGTGGGCTTCCAAATAAAAATAGTTGGCTCCAGTTCGAATGAGGTCGCTTAACCGTTTTGTCCGAAAGGACCTCCCCGTGCTGATTAGATAGATCGCTTCGAGGAGGTTTGTTTTCCCTTGTCCATTGTCCCCATAGATGAGGTTTACAGAAGGGCAGAATGAGGCTTGCACCTGTTCATAATTGCGGAAATTGCGCAAGACCAGGTGCTGCAGCATCATAATTTATGCTTCTAATCGCATCGGCATGATCACAAATTGAGCCGTCGTCGAATCTGTGATCAACCCTGGGTTATAGGAATCGGAAACGTTGAAGTGGACAGTTTCATCCTTGCTGTGGCGTAAAATGTCGAGGAAGAAGTTCGGGTTGAAGGCGATATCGAGTTTTTCGCCGCCATAATTGACAGGCATATTGACCTTCCCTTCGCCGATCTCGCCGCTGACAGCGGAAAGATGGAGCTCGCCGGACGTAAACGTAAAGCGGACGGAGCTGCTGTTATCTGGTGTAAACAAGGAGACTTGGCGGAGCAGGGTGATCAGCTCTTCTCTGTGCAAAGAGATCGCGCTTTCTTTTTTCTCCGGGATCACGCGGCTGACGTCTGGGTATTGGCCGGAAAGGAGCTTGCTGATCAGGGTGACCGGGCCGACTTCGATCGCGATTTTGTCATTCATGAGGGTCAGCTTGGCTAGGTCCTCTTTGTTATCGAGGATCCTGATCATCTCATCGACAGCTTTAAGGGGGATGATGTAGGAGCCTGTTTGCTCTGGAGGAAGGTCGACCGGAACATGGATCTTTGCAAGGCGTTTGCCGTCTGTGCCGATGAAGGTTGCTGTTTGGTTTGCTTGTTGCAAATATACGCCGTTCAGCACTTGGCGGCTGTCATCGCGGGCTGCAGCAAAGGCTGTCCTTGAAAGCATTTCTCGGAGAAGAGGACTTGTTAATGAAAGGTGGACGCCTTCCGAGAGATCGGGAAGGGCTGGGAATTCGTTTTTGTGCATTCCATGGACTTTGAAGTGGGATGTGCCGGCGTTGATAGAGGCCATATCGGGAGATGAGGAGTGGATCTCAACGGTGGGAGATGTCAGCTCGCGGATCAGTTGAAAAAAGCGTCGGGCAGGCAGGGTGATCGCCCCTTCTTCGACAACTTTAGCTTCTGCATAGGCGCGCATGCTGACAGTCAAGTCGGTTGCGCTAATGATCAACTGGTCATCAACTGCTTCAATTAGGACGTTGGCTAAAATTGGAATGGCGGGCTTTGCAGCGACGATGTTTTGGATTTTTCCAATCAGCGAAACTAAATCAAGGCGAGGAATGATGACTTTCATAGGATGCACTCCAATCTTTTGTGTTATTACTCGACTTTGCACATTTTTTGATCCACTTGACTCGTCTATTTGCCCCCGAACGTTTGGCCAGGGCCAAACTGGTCGATTTATTTAAACGGGAAGGGGTTAGAAAACACCTTCCCGCCTAAATAAACGCCCTCGAAAGCAAATATCTCGAGGCATGCGAACCAAACACGTACAAAGTCGAGTATCTAGGGATGCATCATAAATGAAAAGGGTTGTGGAGTCAAATGTCTTGAGCTGTAGAGCCTTGAAGTTGCTTGTCAAATTCCCAATTTTTCAAGTTGTTTTAATCAGTTCTATTCGTCCGAGCTGCAGAGTTGCTCAAGAACGATTTCAAGAACTCTTCCTTTGGAGAACAGTTCTGTAATCTGCTTGCGCTGCTCCGTGTATTTTCGTTTTAGATCAATAGTCTCGTCACTGTATGAATCTGCAACAAATCCCGGCAATCTCATTAAGAAAAGCGCACTTCTCTCACTTTGGTCAAAAGGACGCAAAGTTGTAGTGATTGCTTTAAGCTCTTCTTTGACAGAGCGATATCCTGGAGACGGCTTTGTTCTGCTTTTTTTGATTCCTGCTTTTCTTAAACCCAACTCACTTCTTTTTTGAAATAGCTCAGCATTTTTTCGGCCATAACCTAATAAGATTCCAATAAGGTCATCTCTGTCTTTGAGGGGCGTATTCCAAAGAGAGCCGTTATCAACGATAAGGGAAATTAATTTGTCGGAAGAAACCTCAGGCCCTAAAACATCTAAAAATTTATCTTTATTTTGGATGACAACCTTTTGAACTGCAGACTTATTAATTAGTGTAATTTCAAATAGACATGAAATTTTGTTTTCATGAAAAATGAACAAATAATTCGAGTTAGGAAGCAGCGAGGAATATTTATTCCATGTTTCATAACCGACAGATGAATTGCTGAATAGCTTAGATTTATCAATATCATATTCATTAATGCTAATGGGCTTATCGCCAAAAAGAGTAAAAGCGAAGCCATTAGAGAATAATAGATCGCGAAAGAATGTCTCCAAAATAATGCGATCCTCTTCTGCAATTTGATCCAGATGGCAGTTGCACTTAGCTTCAATTTGGACATTCCAGAATAGGAACATCAGGAGAAGAGCAAATAGTTGATTTTTCATGCACCTTCCTCTCTTTGCAACAGCCACATCATTACTGCGAAATCGGTCGTCCGCAGGATCCGCACTCCCAATCTACTCCTCTTACATTGCAAAAACGGCATGATGAACATTGCCATTCATACCAAGAACAAGAGCCGCTTTTAGCTATCTGATCAATATAATAACCGTCTTCATCAGAAGATAAGCCTGGTGTTTCGTAAATATATCCACCTAGCTCAACATAAATTTTCTCCGAGTCTAACTTAATTTGATCCTTTCCAACGTAAATTTTCTTTTCAAGCTGGATAAGGCCCTCTTTTGTACAAGCTATTGCAGTTTGTGTAGAAAGCAGTTGAGCTACTAGTGCAAAAATGAATAAAACGGATTTCATGACCCCCTCCAAGAAATTCTTGAAATGTGACCAATCTATCATCAATTATCAATTTGAGCAACCAGGGTGGGGATTCTAAAGAGCGTCTTAGTGTTGGTCGCGAAGGGCTCTGTCGATCGCTTTTTTGTGTTCCCGCTCTTTGATCGAAGCTCGTTTATCATGGAGCTTTTTTCCACGGCAGCAGGCGATCTTGACTTTGACAAAACCGTTTTTCAGGAACATGCCGAGCGGGATCAGGGTGAGACCTTTTTCTTGGGAGAGGGTGTAAAGCTTTTCGATTTCCCTTTTGTGGAGGAGGAGCTTTCTGTCCCTGCGCTCTTCATGATTGAACAGGTTGCCGAACTTATACGGTGCGATCGAGGCATTTTTCAGGATCACTTCTCCCTTGGAAACAAGCACATAAGAGTCTTGGAGACTACCTCCATGGTTGCGGAGTGATTTGATCTCGGTTCCGACAAGGACGATGCCGGCTTCCCACGTATCGAGGATCTCATACTCGTAGGTAGCTTTCCGGTTGGAGACGAGCTCTGAATCGTTTTTTTTCGACATTGTTTGCTAACCTTGACTTTGCAAATCCGAGCTAACGACCGAATAGGGATTGTCCGAATGGTGTGACCATAAAGCATTCTTTGCCTTCGTACAAGCCAATTGCTGTGACCCCAATTTCAAATAACCAGTCGTAGATGACAGATCGGATCAAGCTAGCTTCTTCTTCAGAATAGCTGGGCAGGCAGTATTTCCACGTTTTCCCCTGTCTCTTTAACATAACAAGGGAATCTTCTCCAAGGGGAACAATGGTCCCTCGGATGAAATCATCAAGATAGACCCATCCTGAATTGAGGACCCGCTGGATGCTCTTCTCCGCTTCTTTGATATTCCTGTCGGTGCATAATTGGGAGGAGATTTTGGGATTGTCGAGCCGATTCAGGGGATGCCGATATAAAAAGATAGCGCGGTTTTCAGGACGCATGTCGAGCCAGTCGTTCGCCGCTTCCAACGCATATAGGCGGTCATCGACGATATCGGCAAGCTTTAGGATGCGCAATTTTGAAATCAACCGATCGATGTAGCTTGGAAGATCGGGATCATTTTCCTTAAAACCTTCCAGTTTGGAGGCCAACGTGGAAAATTGAGCTGGCTGAAGGGCTATCAACCCATTTTTTCCTGGAGCAAGGGGAATAGGCTGTTTCTTTGCCATCTTCAGCACGGCGCTAATGTCTTGAATAAAGGAAAAGTCTTGAGGTCTTGCCCGCTGGATTTTTTCTGGTGTGGTAATAGAGGGAGCTTCGGTGGTCCTCAAAAACATCAGGTATTCATGCCATTCATGAAAAGGGGTAACGATCTCTTTCCAATCATCATCGACTTTTCGATACCCTAAGCAGCAGACAAAGTTGAACTCGAGATAAAGCAAGTATTCCTCGAATTGCTCCTTCGAAAGACTGTACTTATCAACAAGGTCTTTGGCAAATACGGAGAAATCGGGAGCGCTGTACACATCCTTGATGATCGCATTGAGCGTGGGATTAGGGAAGTTGAGGTCGAGCAGGTAGCGTTGGAAGATCTGGGGCGTCAGCAGGTATTTTTCGACAAGCGATTCGAAGATGTTATTGGAGGTCCTTGGGATCGAGTACCAGATAGGGAGCACATGGATAGGGACCTTGCGCAAAAGGCTCTGCAAATACTCCATTCCAGGCTTGAAATCGGGATCGAACTTCATGATCTGCGTTTCAAAGTACTTACGCAGCTCTTTATCGACTGTGATCGTCTCGTCGTCGTACGCAAATAGTCCCGATTTGCTCAATTTCTGTAAAATAGGGAGGAGCTCTTCTTCCTCGAGGCTTAAGTTTTTTGCCAGCTTGCGGATGGGAATAGTAATAGAACTGTAGAGGATCTCTTCCAGGACCTCCAGGTCAACTGATGTAAACTGTCCCATGAGAAGACGATTTTCGATATCCTGCCGAAAGTCGTAGTCTTCTAAGGTAATTTTATTTTTTTTTTGCAAGCTTACATCGTGCATGGTTCGATTCTCTTTAATGTCTTTGACCGGATAGGATAATCGATTTTTTGATTTGACGCAAGCTAAGGAGGTGGAACTAAAAACAATAAAAACAAAATTTTACCGCAAAGGCGGCTTTGCTGCAAGAAAAGCGGTGTTTTTGCAGTGAAGCCGCCTCTGCGGTAAATGAGCTACCTCATGAATGCAGATCTAAGATCCTGGACAAAAGATTGCTCCATTCGTTACTATTTTTATTCTTCTTGTATGAACACCAAAGACCAAACGATTATTATGGAAAAGCCTAGATACGATCATCAGCGCATTGAACAAAAGTGGCAAAAATACTGGGAAGACCGGCAAGTTTTCAAAGCAGAGGTCGACCATTCAAAACCTAAGTACTATGTTTTGGACATGTTCCCTTATCCTTCAGGAGCAGGACTGCATGTCGGCCATGTGACTGGATATACAGCGACGGACATCCTGGCAAGGTACAAGCGGCAGAAGGGTTTCAACGTGCTGCATCCGATGGGCTGGGACAGCTTTGGGCTTCCTGCGGAACAATATGCGATCCGGACAGGGACACACCCTTCGATCACCACTGAACAGAACATCAACACCTACCGTCGGCAATTGAAATCGCTAGGTTTTAGCTACGACTGGGGACGGGAAGTTGCGACAAGCGATCCGAAGTATTACAAATGGACGCAGTGGATTTTCACGAAATTGTATGAGAGGGGACTTGCCTACGAGGCGGAGGTCCTCGTTAACTTTTGTCCGGCGCTTGGGACCGTCTTGTCCAATGAAGAGGTGGAGAACGGTAGATCCAAAGAAGGGGGGTATCCCATCGAAAGGCGCCCGCTTCGGCAATGGATCCTTAAGATCACCGCTTATGCAGACAGGCTGATCCAAGACCTCGATCTGATCGACTGGCCCGAAAGCTTAAAAAAACTTCAAGTGAACTGGATAGGAAGAAGCGAGGGCGCCAAAGTCCATTTTATCGAAAAGACGACCCAAAAGCCGATTACCGTCTTTACCACATGCCCCCATACCCTTTTCGGGGCCACCTTTATGGTGCTTGCTCCCGAGCATCCGTTAATTTCTGAGATTGTGACAGGGGAACAAAAAAATGAGGTCGAAGCGTACCGGAAAAAAATTGCGGCAAAAAGCGATCTTGAAAGGACCGATCTCAACAAGGATAAGACAGGCGTTTGGACCGGCGCTTTTGCACTCAATCCTGTCAACGACCGATTGATCCCGATCTGGATCTCCGATTATGTCCTCATGAACTATGGGACTGGCGCCGTCATGGCTGTCCCTGCGCACGATGAGAGGGACTTTGAATTTGCCAAAAAATTTGATCTGGCGATCGTTCCGGTGATCGAGCCAGCTGTCGACAAGCATCCTGAACTGGTCCCAGATGGTCTGAAACCTGAAGATGTAAAGATCGAGGTGCTCAAAGGGGACCGATGCTGGTCGGAAGATGGAGCCATGATCAATAGCTCCCATGGCGTTTTTTCGATCGATGGCCAGTCAGTTTCTGAAGGGAAGCGCATGATCACCAAATGGCTCGAGAGGAACGGAAAAGGGGAGGGGACTGTCAATTATAAGCTGCGCGATTGGCTCTTTTCCCGCCAGCGTTACTGGGGAGAGCCATTCCCGATCCTCCATTTTGCGGATGGAACAAAGAGGGTCCTTGATATCGATGAGCTACCATTATGCCCTCCAAGTTTGAACGATTACAAGCCCTCCAGTACAGGTGAGAGCCCTCTTGCAAAAGTGACCGATTGGGTCGAGATCGTCGATCTTAAAACGGAGAGAAAAGCCAAACGAGAGACCAATACGATGCCCCAATGGGCAGGTTCCTGCTGGTACTACTTGCGCTTTTGCGATCCGCTCAATGACAAAGAGGCTTGGGACCCTGAAGTGGAGAAGTACTGGATGCCGGTCGACCTCTATGTCGGCGGCGTTGAGCATGCGGTCCTCCATTTGCTCTATGCTCGATTTTGGCACAAGGTCCTCTATGATTGCGGGTTTGTCAGCACATTGGAACCTTTCCAAACGCTGCGGAACCAAGGTCTTGTCGTGGCAAGATCCTACCAGAACCCCAACGGCGGGTATGTCCCTCCCGAAGAGGTCTCAGAGAAAGAGGGCCGTTATTTTCGGATCGGTTCTAATGAGGAGCTCGAGAGCCAAATTGAAAAGATGTCTAAATCGAAGCTCAATGGTGTCACCCCCGATGATATGATCGAAGATTTTGGCGCCGACGCCCTCCGGATGTATGAGATGTTCATGGGACCATTCGATAAGGAGAAGTTATGGAATACCGATGCCGTCAACGGCTGCAGGCGCTTTTTGAACCGGGTCTATGATCTTTTTATGTCGGAGAAGGTTTGCGAAGAGGACACGGAAGAGGGCTTAAAGCTGGGCCACAGACTTGTCAATTTTGTTGAGAACGACATCGAAGCGATGCAGTTCAATACGGCGATTGCCAAGATGATGGAGTTCATGAATGCATTCGCGCCTCTTGATAAGTACCCAAAGCGTGCCGTGCAGATGCTTATCCAGGTCCTCTATCCTTTTGCTCCGCACATTGCGGAAGAGGCATGGGAGCATTTAGGAGGCAAGGAGAGCTTGACCTATTTGCCCTTCCCGAAGGTGGATCCCTCTTATCTTGTTGATGAGACCATCTTGTATGTCGTCCAAGTGAACGGCAAGGTCCGTGGCAAGTGGATGCTGCCCAAAGACAAAGATCAGGAAGAGCTGCTCGCTTTTATTAAAACGCAGCCGCCGATCATTAAACATGTGACAGGCACGATCACCAAAGTTGTGTATGTCCCGAACAAGCTTATTAATATCGTGTGCGATGTTTAGTTTGATTTACGACATAGCCCTGCTGCTGCTTGCGATCATCGCCCTGCCTAAAATGGTGTGGCAATGCTTAGCGCAGGGCAAATACAGGAAATCCTTAAGCTCCCGCTTAGGGTTTCGCATCCCCACCCTTCCAAAAGACAAGAAGGTGATCTGGATCCATGCTGTTTCCATGGGAGAAACTCGGGCTGTGATCCCGTTTTTCCGTTTGGTCCGGAAAGGATTTCCAGAGGCTTTGATTGTCATCTCGTCGACGACGGAAACAGGACATGCCGAAGCAAAGAGAAGCATGCCTGAAGCGGCCGCCCACTTTTTTCTTCCCCTCGATTTCTCCTGGATCGTCCGCAGAGTGATGAAACGGGTCCATCCTGATGTGCTCATCCTTTGCGAAAGCGATTTCTGGTACCACTTGATCTCCCAAGCGAAATCCCAGGGCGCATCGCTGCTCCTGATCAACGGCAAAGTCTCTGAGCGCTCGGCTAAGCGGTTTCAGAAGTTCAAAAGCTTCTCCCGCAAGCTATTTTCCCCTTTTGACCACTTATGCGTCCAAAGCGAGCGTTTTCGCGATCGATTTGCTGCAATGGGTGTAGATCCTCAAAAGATCACCGTCACTGGAAATTTAAAGTTCGATGCCGCGCCCAAAACCATGACTCCTACTGAACTGCAAGCCTGGAAAGGGGAGCTTGGGATCAAAGACAAGGACCGTGTTGTTGTGATCGGCTCCAGCCATGCCCCTGAAGAGGAGTGGCTGCTTGCTGCCCTTGATCCTGTCTGGCGGCAGATCCCAGACCTCAAAGTCCTCCTTGTGCCTCGCCATCCAGAACGGTTTGCTGAGGTCGCCACACAGGTCAAGCTTCGAGGGCTTACCATTTGCACCTACTCGAACCGGCAGAACAAAATCGGGGATGAGAGGATCGTCCTGATCGATGCAATGGGCCTTTTAAACACCTGCTACCAGGTTGCAGAAGTTGCCATCGTCGCAGGGAGTTTCATCGAATCTGTCGGCGGGCATAATATCTTTGAACCGGTCTTGCTAGGAGTCCCTGTCTTGTTCGGGCCTCACATGCATAGCCAGCTTGATCTGGAAGACTTAGTTCTGAACAGCAATGCCGGCAAACAAGTTTCTATCGACCAGCTTCCTGAGGTTTTGTCCCATCTTCTGACCGACATTCAAGCCTATGGGACGATTAAACAGTCCTGTCAAAAGCTTGCGGCTCAAGTCCAAGGATCGGGACTGCGCACTTACAAAACGCTAGAATCGAGAATATAGAAGAAAAATGAGCCGCTTGTAAACTTGCCTCCTCAAGGGGATTTAAAGAAGGCTAAGATTTAACGAGCGGCTCAAAAGGTCCTTTGAATTTACACGATGAGCTCATCCAAGTTCGGGCTTATAGCTCCTAAAGCATCTTGCTTTACCAGTTCTCTAGCCGTTAAAACCTCCCAGCGCCCTTTGCGATGTGCTTCGAGCTGATCGAGCTTTTCTATGTCGTCGCCAGCGGCTTCTAATTCTTGGTAGTTCTCTTCGTCGATTGCTGCGCAGCGCTCTGGATATTGAGCTCTTAAAGCGCTGATCCAGTTTTCACTGCTGGCAAGATAGGCACAGACAGCATGCTGATCAATCTGTTGATGCATCACGAATTCTCCTGCTTGGTCCAGATCGTTTTGGTTTAGGGCGCTGCTACGGAAGTAGAGCATGTCTTGGACGGCGATCTCTAGCCCAAGCTTCTCTCTAAGCATGATTGGATACCCGAGGTAGACCTCGATCTCATCAAAAAAGCGCAAAGTTTCTGTCTTTTTCCTAGCGATTTCTTCGAGCATTTCGACTGGCCATACCGTTTCAATAAGGAATTTGCGCAGCTCGGATAGATCTTTTATCTTTCGTAGTCGGGAGGCAATTCCTACATGTAAAATGGAGAGAGCGACCCTGTCTCCGCAAGTACCGGTTGCATGGGCAACAATATTTAAGAAGGTTTGTCTAAATTCCGGGTCATCGTTTGCTTCTTGCAGGTAGCCTACGATCTGCTTGACGAAGGCTTTTTGGAACTCGCCTTTGCGCTTATAGTCCGCAGTATCGGACAGGCGGCTTAACCAGTTTTGGATCGATCTTTTCTGGTGTTCATCCAAAGATTTTAGTTCGGGAAATTCTTTAGCTTCTTCATCCAAGATAGAAAAGAGTTCTAAAATCAACGTTGGCAATGGTTGAATTTCACCATTATGGTATTGCTCCATCTGTTCCATCGAAAAGATGACTCTTGGACCTTGATAGCCTTCTGCATTGCAAGCTTGTTCCAAGTTGGATCGGACATTCTCTGAAAGACCAGCTCCGGAGATGTCGACTTTACAATTTTTAGGTAAATTAAGAAGCTGGTTTGGCAACCCTTGAAGAGAGGGGTTTTCATTGATCAATAGAGAATTTAAATTCTGAAGCAGACTGATTTGCTCGGGAAGTGAAGTGAGGTAAGTAGCTTCCAGCGATAATCTTATTAATTTTTGAAGCTGAGTAATCTCCTCGGGAAGAGTGGTGATCTGATTTTCATTAATGTCAAAGTATTCTAAATTTTGAAGCTGACCAATCTGTGCAGGAAGAGACGTGAGCGGGTTCCCACTGAGAAATAGACTTCTCAAATTGTGAAGCTGGCAAATCTGTTCGGGAAGAGAAGCAATCCTATTTCCTGCAATCGATAGGCATTGCAAGTTCTGAAGCTGACCAATCTGGGCAGGAAGATTCGGGATTAGATTTTCATCGAGGTATAGCTTTTTCAGATTGCGAAGCTGACAGATCTGTTCGGGAAAAGAGTCGAGCCTATTACCCGTGATCTCGAGGAATTCCAACTTCTGAAGCTGGTCAAACTGTTCTGGAAGAGAGGAGAGTTGATTCGAATGTAGCCGCAGATCATACAAATTGTGAAGCTGACAGAATTGCTCGGGAAGTGAGGTTAAACAATTGGCTCCCAGATCCAATTTGTCTAACCTGTAAATAACTGGCTGTGCACTAAAGATCTCTGGAAGAGATTTTAAATTTAGAGAATATAAATCAATCTCTGTTTGGTTAGGATCTTTTAAAAAATCAATGATCTTGGAACGAGCTTCATTTCTTTGTTCCCCCTCTGTTGCTTGATTGACCCATTCATCTAAGATTTTTTGGAGTTCAGGTGTCAGACCACCCAATGAATCATGCATGGTTTCGAGTAAAACAGGGATATTGTCAGCTGCAAGGTTTTCAACCCAATTGTCTCCAATGCGTTCCGACATTTCCGAATCGATTTCAGCCCTATCAGTTGGGTGAAGTGTTTCAAATGTATGAAATGCCACTTTGGCTACAGCTTGCTGTAGTTTTGGCAAGGAGTCGAACACATGGACTTTGCCATATTCAGCTTTAACAGGTTGACCCGATTGTTCCGAAATGCTGTCGAAAATTTGCTGACGGAAGCTTTCCGGCAATGCATTTAAACTTTCTTGATTTATTTCAGGGTTTTCGGACTGATGCAGCCTCAACAGGTGTTGATAGACGGAGAATTGAGATGAATTGCTGGATGATCCTTGTAAGGACATGATTGAATCCCTTTTATTTTTTTATGTGTTTTAGATTTTGCATTTCGAATCTATACAATTAGCTCATCTAGGTTTGGGGTAACAGAGTTTAAAGCTTCTTGTCTCACCAGTTCTCTAGCAGTCAAAGCCTCCCAGCGTTGTTTCTGATGGACTTCGAGTTTATCGAGCTTATCTTGGTCCTCGCCGGCAGCTTCTAGTTCTTGGTAGTTTTCATCATCAATTGATGCGCTTCGCTCTGGATATTGAGATCGAAGAGCTTGGATCCAGTCTTCTCGGCTGGCAAGATAGGAGCAGACAGCTTGCACATTGGTTTGCTGGCGCATCACAAATTCTGCTGCTTGGTCCAGATCGTCTTTGTTTAGGGCGCTGCAGCGAAAGTAGAGCATCTCTTTTACAGCGATCTCTAGTCCAAGCTTCTCTCGAAGCATGATCGGATAGCCGAGATAGACCTCGATTTCATCAAAAAAACTCAAAGTTTCCGTCTTTTTCCGAGCAATTTCTTCGAGCATTTGGACTGGCCATACGGTACCGGTGAGAAACTTGCGCAGCTCTCGGATGTCAGTTATCAGACGTAGTCGGGAAGCGATTCCAACATGTAAAATAGAGAGGGAGATCCGGTCTCCGCAAGTGATCGCAGCATCGGCGATGATATTTAGGAAGGCTTCTCTAAATTGCGGGTCATCATTTGCTTGTTGAAGGTAGTTTACGATCTGTTTGACTAAGACTTTTTGGAATTTTCCTTGGCGCTTATAGTCCGCAGTATCTGACAAACGGCTTAAGCAAGATTGGATCGATCCTTTTTGGAAATCATCGAGTTGGTCTAATTGAGGAAATGCTCTAGGCTGTTCCTTCAATACAGAAAAAAGCTCAAAAATTAATGTCGGCAAAGGATTAAGCTCCTGGCCGTGATGGCCTTCCATATGCTCCATGGAGTAGCCGATCCTTGGGCCTCGATAGCCAGAGGCATTGCATGCTTCTTGCAAGTTGGCGCGAACATGCTGGGAGAGTCCCGTATCATAGATAGAGACTTCACAACTAGGTCGCAAATGAAGAAGCTGGTTGGGCAGTCCTTGCAAGGTCTGGTTCGAAGATAGGTTGAGACGGGTCAAATTCTGAAGCAGACCAATCTGCTCAGGTATCGATACGAGGTAATTGTTCGCAAGGCATAGATCTTCTAAATTTTTCATCTGGCCGATTTGTTCGGGAAGAGAGGTGAGCTGATTGTAAGGGAGGTTCAGATCTCTTATGTTTTCGAGCTGGCTAATTTGCTCAGGAAGAGAGCTGATTTGATTATCGGTTAAAAGCATTTTCGTCAATTTTTTGAGCTGACCGATTTCTGTAGGCAGGGTTGAGAGCTTATTATGAGAGAGAGAGAGATGCGTTAAGTTCCGAAGGAGGCAGATTTCTGCCGGAAGGGAAGTCAGTTTGTTTATGTCCAGTTGCAGACGTTCTAGTCTTATGACAAATGGTTCTTTATCAAAAATGGAAGGAAGGCCTTTTAGTTCTAAACTGTTGAGGTCTAGCTTTGTTTTACTGCGGTCTTTTAAAAATTCAATGATAGCTGATCGGGCTCGATCTCTTTGTTCTCCTGGTTCTCCTTGTTCGACCCATTTGTCTAAGATTTGTTGCAGTTCTGGAGTAAGGTCTCCCAAACAGTTGTGCATCCTTTTCAGCAAAGCAGGAATGTTATTTGAGACATAGAGCTCTTTCCAGTCAGCATCTTTCAAATTAGGATTGCAAAATCGCTCGGATACCTTCGATCCAATCTGCATTTTTTCATCTCTGCGGAGAGATTGAAACGCCTGAAATGCCACTTTGTTTACAGCTTGCTGGAGCTTAGGGATGGAATCAAAAACATGAGCCTTTGCATACTCCAGATCGGACGGTCGCCCTGCTTGTGCCGATATGCTTTCGAAAAGGGGCTGGCGGAAACTTTCTGGCAATGAATTCAAGCTATCTAGTTTTGTGTCGATGTCATCGCTTTGATGCAGTCTCCATAAGTGTTGATAGACTGTGAGTGCACTAGATTCATCGAATGAATATTGAAAATACATTATTTCTCAATTTTATTTTTGTTTGATTGAAATTTTACAAGTAAAATGTTTATTTATTATTAAGATTAGCTGTTTTTGTTTTAGATTTGTTGCGTTATCGTTGTGATGTATTGTAAATAGCTTATTATTAGATGCTTGCGATTTAATTAGCGAGTGGAGAAAAGCAGCTTTGCAAAAAAAGAATATAGAAAGTATTTTGCTCATAAGCGTTCTAAGGGGGTAGTTCCATGCCTGATCTGATCAATCCGTTCCAGACACTCAAATCGTTAAACGATGATAAACGGCGGTATTACTACTCGCTTCCAGCTTTTGAAGAACATGCCAAGATCTCGATTAAGCGGCTGCCTGTCTCCATTCGGATCATGCTAGAATCGCTATTGCGCAATTGCGATGGGCTCAAAGTGACTGAAGAAGATGTCCTCCGATTAGCGAAGTGGTCTCCTAAGGAAAATCCGGGAGGAGATGTCCCTTTTGTCGTTTCTCGGGTGATCCTGCAAGACTTTACCGGCGTGCCTTTGCTTGTCGATCTGGCTGCAATGCGCGATGCCGTGGCAGCGCAAGGGTTTGATGCCTCGCTAATTGAGCCGTTGGTTCCTGTTGATCTAGTTGTTGACCACTCTGTCCAGGTCGACCGTTCCGGAACAGAGGATGCCTTTTTGTTCAACCTCCGTACTGAGTTCCATCGCAATAATGAGAGGTATTCGTTTTTGAAGTGGGGGCAGGAGGCATTTAAAACGTTTCAAGTTGTGCCGCCTGGCATTGGAATTGTCCATCAAGTGAATTTGGAGAATATAGCAACAGTCGTTGTTGCAAAAGGAGAAAAGGGGATAACCCTTCTGTATCCAGATACGTTGGTCGGGACCGATTCCCATACGACGATGATCAATGGACTTGGCGTTGTCGGCTGGGGCGTTGGAGGGATCGAGGCGGAAGCTGCGATGCTCGGACAACCCGTAGCGTTAGAGACTCCTGAAGTGATCGGGGTCTTGTTAAGCGGCCAGCTTCAAAAAGGGGTGACGGCGACCGATTTGACTTTGAGGATTACTGAACTTTTACGCAAAGAGAAAGTGGTTGGAAAGTTTGTCGAGTTCTTTGGAGAGGGAGCTGCCAGCTTGACGGTTGCAGACCGGGCGACGATCGGCAATATGGCGCCGGAGTATGGGGCTACGATGGGATTTTTTCCTGTCGATGAAAAGACCCTCGATTATTTGAAAATGACAGGTAGAACGGAAAAAGAGATCGAGCAGATCCATGAGTATTTGAAGGCCCAGCATTTATTTGGCATTCCTCGAAAAGGGGAGGTCGATTTCACGAAAGTCCTCGAACTGGACTTGAGCAGCATCAAGCCGTGTGTCGCAGGGCCTAAACGTCCTCAAGACCGGATCGATCTGGTCAATTTGAAGACGAAGTTTGATCAGCTTCTCACTTCTGAGGTTGCAGAAGGGGGATATGCTAAGCCAAAAGGAAACTCTCCAAAAGTCTTTGTCCATTCCGATGGCTCGTTTTCTCTTCACTCTCCTCACCAAACAGGAGGGAAGGAATCGATAGAGAACGATACATCGCGAGCAAATTGGAGCGAATCGGAGATGGTACAAAACCGGCCGCTTACCGAAGCGGTTGCCAATCCTGGTTATTGCGAAGTGGTTCCCTGCGATGTCGTCTTGTCGCACGGATCGGTCGTGATCGCTGCAATCACAAGCTGCACGAACACAAGCAATCCCAATGTGATGGTCGCTGCAGGACTTTTGGCAAAAAAAGCGGTGGAGAAAGGTTTAAAGGTCAACCATACGGTCAAAACAAGCCTTGCTCCAGGTTCCCGCGTTGTGACCGATTATCTGGAAAAAACTGGGCTGCAGCCTTACCTTGACCAATTAGGATTTCAACTTGTTGCTTACGGATGTACGACATGTATCGGCAACAGCGGACCTTTAGAAGAGCGGCTCGAGAATGCGATTAAGGAGCATGATCTGATCGCTGCAAGCGTTCTCAGCGGAAACCGAAACTTTGAAGCAAGGATCCACGGCTCTGTTAAAGCGAACTTCTTGATGTCGCCGCCGCTCGTCGTTGCTTTTGCATTAGCGGGCAGGGTCGATATCGATATGGAGAAGGAAGCGATCGGGTATTCCAAAGATGGCAAGCCGGTTTTTTTGAAAGATATTTGGCCTAGCCCTGAAGAGATCGATCAAGCGATCCGAAAAGGGCTCCAACCTGAGATGTTCAAGAAAAGGTACGCCAATATTTTAGAAGACAATCCGATCTGGAAGGAGATCCCGGCAACACGCGGCGTCCAATATCAATGGGATGAGAAGAGCACCTACATTCAGCAGCCTCCCTACTTTGAAGGTTTTTCATTGAAACTCCCAGAGCAGAAAACGTTGATGAACATGCGCTGTTTGGCGCTGTTTGGAGATTCTGTGACCACAGACCATATCTCGCCAGCAGGCGCCTTCAAGGCTGCATCTCCTGCGGGCAAGTATTTGATCTCTCGAGGGATTAAGGAAGGGGATTTCAATAGCTACGGGAGCCGAAGGGGCAACCACCATGTGATGATGCGTGGGACTTTTGCCAATGTGAGAATTCGGAACAAGATGGCTGATGGAAAAGAAGGGGGATACACCAAACTCCTTCCAGAAGGAACAGTCATGCCGATCTTCGATGCATGCGAGATCTATGCTGAGAGGAAAGTTCCTCTGATTATTTTTGCAGGTAAAGATTATGGAATGGGAAGCTCGCGCGATTGGGCAGCCAAAGGATCTGCGCTGCTAGGCGTGCGTGCTGTTGTGGCAACAAGCTTTGAGAGGATTCACCGGAGCAATCTGATCGGCATGGGGATCCTTCCTCTTGAATTTGCAGGAAACGAGACCCATGAAAGCCTCAATCTGACAGGCGAAGAGACTTTTTCTGTCCTCGGAATGGAAAATGGGATCAAGCCTCGCTTAAAATTGACCCTGTCGATTTCCAAAGCAGGAAAAACTTCGATGGATGTTCCTGTGATCGCCCGTATCGACACTCCGACGGAGGTTGAGTACTATAAGCATGGCGGGATTTTGCCCTACGTTTTAAGGGGAATTTTAGCTAAATAGCGCATAGGAATCAGGCTTAAAATTTATCTTCGAAAAGAAAAGCTTTGAGAATATTCACACCTCTGGTAGCATTTACATTTCAAATTTTGCAAATCTGCCGCGGGGTGGAGCAGTGGTTAGCTCGTTGGGCTCATAACCCAAAGGCCGGAGGTTCGAATCCTTCCCCCGCTATTTTTTTCGACGGCGGTTTAGCTCAGTTGGTTAGAGCATCGGAATCATAATCCGAGTGTCGTTGGTTCAAATCCGACAACCGCTATTCTTTTTTTTCATCATCAAATTAGCAGACCTCAGAATCAAACAGCAAGAGTTGCTGTCCTTTTTTTTCGAATGTAAACAAATTGATTGAAAAAAATAAGTTAACGAAAAAACAATGGATCTCTTTTTCTCAAAGGAGGTACCAAAATGGCAGCAGCATCTCCAGTTTATTCGGCATTGCGGACAACGGTTCCGGCAGTCCTTAAAAACATCACACCTGATGATATAGCGGCGCTTAAAGCCACCATTAGTAATTTAATGACCCATACGCAGCAGGTGCGCGGCACGGCATCGAACCGGGTAGACAGTGCGCAAAGTTCTGTGTTTACAAGCTCCTATACCCATCTATCTCCTGTAGGCACTTGGATAGTGGCCTTTGGGACCCTCTTGATCAACACCATCAATAGTTGGGATGAAAGCAGCGCAGGAACGAATGCCGGTCAGGTGGTCGGGTTGACGGCGATGGTCGCAACAGCCATCCATGCTGGCGTCGTCTATTGGAGAAATAGCAAGCAGACCGCCCTTGTCCAGGAGCGGACCGAGCAGTTTGTCCATCTCCAGACGATCTTTAACTCCTTGGATTTTCTGAACCAATCTCGAAAAATGGCTAAACAATGTTTAAAAGTCGATCCTCCGGCCAACCTCCCGTTAATCTTTCCAGTTTTTGAAACGTATATGACAGGCCTTCCGGCAGGAGTGGTTCCAAATAATTTATCCGCTGAGTGGACCGAAATCGGAAGGATCATCCGCTTGCCGGCAGAACATACCGACCATGCCCAGATGCCGATTCTTGTTAGCGGTAGAGTTCTTCCCATGATCAGCCACTATATAGACGAATTGAACCAACAGCTCACCGATTTAGGCTTTAGGCCTCCACAGCCTCCCCCAGCAGGCGATGCCCAAAATGCAGGGCCTCCCGTACAGGTTGTTTTAGACGCCGGAGGGGAAGCTTAACTGTTGTAAGGATTAAGAAATCGCGTTATGATGCGTCCTTTTTAGGCTTTGCTCAAGAGAGGCGATATGAAACGATTTTTGCTTAGTTGCTGTTCTCTTTTCATGACAGCTCAATCCTTTGCTGCAACGGATATCGAGCTGTGGCATGCTTTTGACGGACCCCTGGCTGATGTGTTTACAGAGATCGTCGAAGATTTTAATCATCATTCGGGCAATTACCGGATCGTCCTGGTTAAAAAAGAAAATTACACGAAAGTCTATGAGCAGGGGATAGAGGCCTATCAGAAAGGAGACCATCCCCATATTCTTCAGATCTATGAAGTGGCGACATTGACTGCCATGATGAAAGATGGGGTCTTCAAACCGGTCAACGACCTGATGTCGACATACCACAAGAAGTTCGATCCGGACGTCTACATCGACTCGGTCCGCAGCTTTTATTCTAATGCCGATGGAATTATGATGTCGTTGCCTTGGAATGCATCGACCGGAATCTTGTTCTATAACAAAAAGGCTTTTGAAGATGCTGGGCTCGATCCTGAAAAACCGCCAAAGACTTGGCAAGATCTCGAAAAATTTGCTGTCGATCTTAAGAAAAAAGGGTATAAAGGCTACACGACTGCTTGGCCTGCCGCTTACCATTTAGAGCATTTTTGCAGCTGGCACAACCTTCCTTTTGCATCAGAAGCCAACGGCTTTAAAGGTCTGTCTGCCCGTTTGATTTTCAACCAGGATCCAGAGGTTTTCCATCTCTCCAAATTAGTCGAGTGGATCGATTCAGGAACTTTCACTTACGCTGGACGCTTTAATCAGGAGCCTGAAAAGTTATTCGCTGATCAAAAATGCGCAATCCTGATGCAAGGAGCTAACCGGCTTCCTTTATTGGAAAAGCAGGCATCTTTCCCTATTGGAGTCGGTTTTTTACCTTACTGGCCTCAAGTTGCTGAGAAACCTTACAACCTCAACATCGGGGGAGCTTCTTTTTGGGTGATGTCTGGCTTCAGCGATGAAGAATACCGCGGCGTCGTCCAGTTCTTCGAATACCTTTCAGCACCGGCCATCCAAGCGTTTTGGCATCAAAAAACAGGTTATCTTCCTATCACCGACGCCGCCTATTATTTGACTAAGAAAAAAGGATTTTATAAAGACCATCCTGCAGCGGAGATCGCTGCCCTTTCTGTCATGAGCTCCCGGGTAACGTCGAATACAAAAGGGGTGCGGTTAGGAGACTATATCCAGGTACGCGATCTGATCATCGACAACTTGGAAAAGGCGTTTAATAAAGAGATGGCTCCAAAGGACGCTCTTGATAATGCGGTCAAACAAGGCAATTCTGTCTTGGAAGCTTTTGAAGCGCAGCATACGACCGCTTCCTAAGTTTTATCAGAAGAAGATTTAACTGAGTATAAAGAGGCAGTTTTGTAACTGCCTCTATAGACCATCTTTTTCGTTGGCTTCCATCAGCTTGAGGTATTTGTAAAATGCTGTATGGCCGTTGTAGATCGATATGATGAAGCCTTCTTTCCCGCCAAGGAAACCACGTTTAAAAAAATAACTTTTAATGAACGCTTGCCAGCCATGGAGGATAGCTTTCCAAACGGAAGAGGACTTCTTGTGGCGGTTTTGCTCGGCGAACAGGGTGGAATAGGTCTGCATCTTGGATAAAAAGTCGCCCATGTTCCGATAGGGGGTATGCAATAGAGAGGAGTCCAACTCGACCACTTGGAGGTGGCTCGATACAATTTTTTCATGGACCTGGGCATCGGTAAAATGGGTCTTTTGTCGATGATAGAGCCGTACGACACGATCTGGATGCCATCCTCCGCACCAGCGGATCCATTTTTTATTGAAAAAATTTTTTCGATTGAGTGAGTAAACTTGATCTTTGTCGAGCTTAAGCTGTTGGATCTCATCAATAAGCTCTTGGGAAAGAATTTCATCGCTATCGATGGAAAGGATCCAATCATGGGATGCTTGAGCTGTCGCCAGGTTATGGGTCGGACCAAAACCGATAAATGTCCCTTCCACGACCTTAACATTAGGAAATTCTTTAGCAATTTCGAGGGTCGAGTCGGTAGAGCCGGTGTCCAATAGGATCACTTCAGAAAAACCTTTGACGGATTCGAGGGTCGGCCTGAGGGTCTTGCCACAGTTTTTTGTAAGGATAGTAACGCTGATCATGATCGAAACTATAGCAAATAATCGTTTAAGTGAAAACTCAAAGCTCTGCTATAATCCTGGTTTTAACACTGTATATGAGGTAGCACATGAGTTTTCGACGAGCTTATACATTCGACGATGTGGCTTTAGTCCCCCAGTTCAACAACGTTCCGTCACGGACGGAGCCTTCATTGGAAAGCTGGCTGACTAAAAACCGTAAGATTCAGATCCCCCTTATTTGCGCCAACATGGACACGGCCATCAGCGAAGAGCTTGCAGATATTTTGATCAAACAGGGGACAGTTCCTATCTTCCATCGCTTCACAGGATTTGAGGACCAAGAAAAGTGGGTCAGGAAGTATGGCCAATCGACGTTCATTTCTTGCGGGATCCAGAAAATCGATGAAACGCGCAAACTGCTCGACTTAGGCGCTGCAGGCGTCTGCATCGATGTCGCTCACGGACACTCGGACAGGATGTTCCACTTCATTCATGAGTTGAAACGAACGCATCCTGACAGAGAGATCATTGCCGGCAACGTCTGCACAGCGATGGCCTACCATGATCTTGTCAACGCCGGCGCTGACGCTGTTAAAGTCGGCGTAGGTCCTGGAGCTGCTTGCACAACACGGATTGTGACAGGATTTGGCGTACCCCAATTTTCAGCTATCTACGATTGCGCCAAGATTGCAGAAAAGCTTCGGGTTCCTTTAATTGCCGATGGCGGAATCCGCAACAGCCGCGATGTCGTCCTCGCTTTGGCGGCAGGGGCAAGCACTGTGATGATCGGCAAGCTCTTTGCAATGACAAAAGAGAGCGCTGCTCCAAAACGCAAATCGGACAAGTATCCATCTGGGTTCGAAGCTAAGTTCCGAGGCCAGGCCAGCGAAGACTTTCAAAATGACTTCTATGGCGGCCTGAAAGAGAAAACTGTGGCAGAAGGGATCGACTTTTGGGGGCCTGTAACAGGAAGTGCGGAACAGCTCATTAATCAGCTCCTCGGCGGCGTCCGCAGCGGACTAACCTACGGCGGCGCACGCAGCATTAAAGAGCTTCAAAGAAAAGCGGAATTTGTCGAAGTGACTGCTAGTTATGCCCATGAAAGCCGCCCAAGACCTGAGATTCCGAATGCTTAAAAAAACCTTGCTCTGTAGTTTAGCCTTGATTGGACTGCTGCTTAATTCTTGCAGCAGCAACTCCGATTCTGTCTCCATTTCTCCAAAGGTTCAGACTGCGTCTGTTGCAGGAAACGCTGATGATTGTGCAATCTGGATCCATCCAACTGATCGGAATTTAAGCCTGATCATTGGCAATGATAAGAGGGGAGGGGGAGGCCTGTATGGCTGGAACTTGCAGGGCGAGATCGTTTTTTACTATGGCCCGTTCATCAAACCAATTAACTTAGATGTTCGCTACGGCTTTTCTTTAGGATCGAAAAAAGTGGACATCCTTGTCGTTGGAACCCATTCTGACAATACGTTGCGTGTCTTTATGATCGATCCTGATGAACGCAAGCTCGTCGATGTGACTGTCCCTGGTGGCATCCCAACGGGAGCCGGTTACCAAATTTATGGGCTTTCTCTTTATCAAAATCCCAAGACAGAGGAAGTTTCCGCATTCGTCAGTCAGGTGAAAAGCGAAGGGGATTTGATACAGATTGCATTGAGCGATGATGGAAATGGCCGAGTGCGCGGCAGGATCCTTCGCACCTTCGGTGGCAAAGACATTAAAAATATCGTCGAGGGGATGTGTGCTGATGATGAGTTGGGCTTTCTTTACTGTTCCGACGAACGGATCGGCATTCTGAAGTTTCATGCGGAACCGGAAATGGGCGATGAACCCATCGCACGCTTTGCAATAGCAGATGGGATCAAAGGAGACAGAGAAGGGATAGCCCTTTATGAATGCCCCGATGGCAGAGGGTATCTGATCCTATCCAGCCAGGGCAACGATCAATTAAAAGTTTACGATCGAGCTGGAAATAACCCGTTTGTTCTAACCGTGAATAAAAAAGGTTCTACAAGAACCGATGGTATTGGAGCAACATCGTGTCAAATAGGCCGTTTCCCGCATGGATTTATTGTCTGCCACAATGATCAGAATGCCAATTTCGTCCTCTACGATTGGGACGACATAGCGAAAGATAAATTGTTAAAATGTTCTTGCAGCGAGGCTTATTAAGCAATGACATACAATCCCGCTTACACAAAGAAGATCTACGATGCTGTTCACGGGTTCATCCGGTTCAATGAGCTGGAAAGGGAATTGATCGATTCCGATCCGTTCCAACGCTTGCATTATTTGCACCAGTTAGGGATCTCCTTTTTGGTATATCCTGGCGCTACCCATACACGGTTCGAGCACTCTCTTGGAGCAATGGAGCTGGCGACGCGGATCTTCGATCGGATCGCTTCAAAACTCTCTGGAAACGAAAATAATCTTGACTACTGGCGTCAAATTATCAGACTTGCTGCATTATGCCACGACCTCGGCCATCTTCCTTTTTCCCATGTTGCTGAAAAGGTTCTGCTTGGAAAAGGGGGGCATGAAAAATGGACGCTTGCGGTGATCCAATCTGATCAGCTTAAGCCGATCTGGGCTAAGCTGCAGCATAGGCATCCCGAGCGCAATGTGACAAATGACCTTATTAAAATGGCGCTTGGAGCAAAAAAAGCGGAAGAGATCGGGCTTGAACTTCCCTTTACTCCTTGGGAAAAAGTAATGACTGAGGTGATCACTGGGGATTTCTTTGGTTCAGACAGGATCGACTATTTGCTGCGCGATGCTCAGTGCACAGGCGTCTCTTACGGCCTCTTCGATTACCATCAGCTGATTGAGATGCTTTGCATCCTGCCAACTCCCGGCGATACTCAGGGAAACCTCGAATTAGGAATAGAGGAGAATGGGATGGAGTCGTGCGAAGCGCTTCTTTTGGCACGCCACTTCATGCATCAAAGGGTTTATCAGTATTCTTCTTCTAAAGCCTACAGCTTTCATTTGGCCCGTTTCATGAAGCAGTTCTACAGCCAGGGAAATTATTTGGACAGTTTGGATGCCTATTTAAGCATGACTGACAATGAAGTGCTGTCCGCCTTGCGCAAAGCTGCCATCGATCCCAATGCTCTTGGTCATGCAGATGCTAGAGCTCTTCTCAAGCGGCACGATCGATTTTTAGCGATCGAGCTAGAAAAGGGGATAGGGGAGGAGAGTTTAAATAAGCTCCAAAAACTTCTTGCTATAGCCTCTGATGCGATCTCATGGAACCTTCCCAAAGAGAAACTCGACGAAAGGCCTCCCACATTTCCCGTCTTAAAACGTTCGGGTGCCATCGTTGACAGCAGCCAATGTTCGAAGATCGTGATTCCAACAGGATCGCAAAGCTGGGTCTTTATAGCGCCGGCGTTCGAAAGACCTTTTAGAAAAGCATTAGAGGAAATCACAAGTCCATGATCCAAAAAGTGTTCAGCTCCCTAAAGAATGAGATCTTCTCCTTATCAATGAAAGAGCGTCTTTTTATCTTGAGCGCGATGCTCTGCGGTTTTTTGATCTCGGCCGACTACGCCATTATCAGGCCCGTCAGCAACTCTGTTTTCATCTCGACCTATTCGACAGCACTATTCCCCTATGCCTGGCTTGCAACCGTTCCCCTGAACTTGATCATTGTCGCCCTCTATAATAAGTACTTGCCGCGGCTCGGTATTTTCAAGACTTATCTTGGCATCGCCAGCATCGTCATGTTGTTTAATTTACTCTGCGCCCTATTCCTTAAAGAGTCCTCTTGGCTTCCCTTCCTGTTCTACATTTGGAAAGAAGTCTACATCATGCTGATGTTCCAACAGCTCTGGTCGGTCATCCATGCAACCATCCCTTTGCAAAGGGCCAAATATCTTTACGGAATCTTATTTGGAGTTGGAGCGATCGGAGCAGTATTCGGAAGCACACTGCCCGGTTTTTTCGCAGTGAAGGTCGGATCTGAAACCCTCCTTTTTTCTACGGTTGCCACTTACTCGCTCCTGACTGCCGCCTTTTTAATGCTCCTCCACTTCAGCGGGCAGGGGATGAGCCGCGATAACGTTGAAGAAGAAAAAAAGTCTTCCTGGAATGCCCTTAAACATGGGTTTGACCTGATCCGGCGATCTCCCTTTTTACCCTTTATTTTGGCAATTGTCACGTTGATGCAAGTGACTTCAACCCTGATCGACTTCCAGTTCAATCACCATTTGGAAAAGGTGATCCCCACTAAGGACCTTAGGACAGAATACACTGCCCGCGTGCTCGGAGTCGTCCACTTGGCTACCTTGACCCTTCAATTTTTCGGCTCTTTCCTCCTCGTCCATTTCTTAGGCTTTAAGCGGAGCCATCTGCTCGTTCCTCTCATCCTCTGCGTCAATGCTGCAGGCTTCCTCCTTTTTCCAGCCTTTGCGATGATCTCTTTTTCCTACATCACAGTGAAATGCTTCGATTTTTCCCTGTTCGGCGTCGTCAAGGAGATGCTTTATATCCCGCTTAAAAAAGATGAAAAGTTCCGCGCCAAGGCGATCATCGACGTCTTTGCCTACCGTTCTTCCAAAGCGATCGCATCTCTTCTTATCCTCGGACTTCAGTTCTGGGCAGGAATGCAGGCCCATCTCATCTTGAGCTGGACAGCTGTCGCTATTTTGCTCCTCTGGTGCTATACCGTCGTCCGGATGTTCAGGACCTACGATCCGATCCTACAGCCTGAGCCAAGATAAGCTTTGGTTTAGAGGAGGTTCAAAACTCTGTTTAGGTCAAAAAGGCAATGTCGATTTGCAAAAATGAAATCGACTTTGAAATTATTGAATTTAGGTCACAAATCTAAGTTTTGCAATTTCCTCTTTAAATTAAAGGAATATGGATCTTGGTAATGAGTTTTTCTGGTTCAGTGAGGACATGCTCCATATTGAAGTACTCGCAAAATACAGGCCGAGTCTCATCGAGCTGTTCTCTACTTAGCGGCAACCATTTTAAGAAAATTTGTTCAAAAGTGCTTTCTAGGCCATTATAGGAACCATGATGGATAAAAACAGCGTAATTTCCAGCTTTGATACGCTGTTTGCCGACTTCCCCTTTTTCTTTAATTCCATGTGGAACTGTAATTGCAGCATCATAGCGCAATTTCTCCTCATTGGTTACTTGAGGGTCATCATGTGAAATGCCAAAATAACGCAATTGAGATGGATCGATTTTATTATCTTCAATAAAGTGGATCATTGCAACCCAGGCTTTTGCTGCAGAAAGAGCATAGTTTCCTTGTCTTCTAACAAATAAGAGCTCTAAATCTTTAAATTTTTTTTCAATGCACTCTGGCCGTATCATTGGCATTTCTTTGATTTTATCTGCTAATCTTTTTATTGCAGAATAAGCTGATCTATATTTTTGTGGCGTCATACCTGTTGTTTGTTTAAAGGCTTTAGTAAATGATGATGGGGTCTCATAGCTAGCGTCTAGAGCAATATGAGTGACAGGCTGCTCTGTATTCTTTAATTTTCCAGCAGCCTTTTCTAAACGCAGCCTTTTTATATAACTGTGGACAGTTTCCCCGACAATTCCTTGAAAAATTCGATGAAAATGAGAAGAAGAGTAGTTAGCTAATTTCGCTAAATGTTCTAATGAGAGTTCCTCATCAATATTCTCTTCAATGAAAATTAATACCTTAATGGTTCTTTCTAAACAGTTATTTTCGGGCGGCATCTTTATCCCAAGATTTTTTGTTTCAATTTTGTGTCATACAATAAATTTACTATAACTCTAGAATTTGCCACTTTTCCATTTTTGCGAAATCAATTGATCGCCATTTATCTCTTTTTCTGTTAACAGGAACAAAAAGGCAGAAGAGGAGTCTCTATGGACAGCATCAGCCGCAACTTAACTCCTGCGCAGATCTTAAACGACCCGCTGCTCAACAAAGGGACGGCTTTTACCCAAGAAGAGCGTGATCTGTTCGGATTGAACGGTTTTCTTCCTTACCATGTGGCTACACTGGAAGAGCAGGTTGGCAGGCGCTATGAGAACTTTAAGAATATAAAAGATGAGCTTTCCAAATACACCTTTCTTTCCGCTTTACAAAACCGCAATGAGGTCTTGTTCTACCGCCTTGTCTATGAACACATCTCTGAAATGGTGCCGCTGATTTATACTCCGACAGTAGGCGATGTCTCGCTCCACTTCAGCATCTTGTACCGGCAGCACCGGGGGATCTATTTGTCCTATCCTAACCGGAATAAAATTCCAGAGACCCTTTCCCGCTTACCGAACAGGGAAGTGGATGTCATTGTTGTTACTGACGGAGAGCGGATTTTGGGATTAGGGGATGTTGGGATTGGAGGAATGGCAATCCCTCAAGGCAAACTTGCCCTGTACACTCTTTTTGGAGGAATCCATCCTGCAAGGACGCTTCCTGTCATGCTCGATGTAGGCACGAACAATGAAGATCTATTGAACGACCCCTATTATTTGGGATGGCGCCATAAACGGGTAACTGGGGATGAATATGACAGTTTTGTCGATCAATTTGTGAAAGAGGTCAAAAAACAGTATCCCAAAGTGCTGATCCAGTGGGAAGACTTTGCCAAACCCCATGCAGCGCCACTTTTACACCGCTACCAAGACCAGATCTGTTCGTTCAATGACGATATTCAAGGAACTGCAGCTGTTGCTTTGGGTGCAATATTAAGTGCGTGTAAGGCAGCAGGAGAGAAGCTTAGGGACCAGAAAATCGCCATTCTGGGAGGAGGATCTGCCGGCCTTGGTATTGCAAGGCTCATCGTCCAAGCAATGAAACTGGAAGGGATGACCGAGCAGCAAGCTCGGCGCAATTTCTATGTAGTGGACATCAATGGGCTTTTACATACAGGACAAGATAAACTAGAAGGCGGTCAAAGGGATTTTGCCCAAGATGCGCAATCGCTTAGCTCTTGGAATGTCAAAAACCCGAAGAACATCACACTCGTCGAGGTGATGCAAAATGCCCATCCGAGCGTTCTAATCGGAGTTTCTACACAGACTGGGGCTTTTACGGAAGAGATCGTGAAGACGATGGCAAAGTTCACTCCGCGCCCCATTATCTTTCCTCTTTCAAATCCAACCTCAAAAAGCGAAGCTAGACCAGAAGATCTGATCAAGTGGACAAACGGCAAAGCGATCGTTGCGACAGGCAGTCCATTTGCGCCTGTTACCTATGAAGGCAAGCAATTCCTCATCACGCAGTGCAACAATGTGAGCATCTTTCCAGGCCTTGGGCTTGGCGTTGTCGCATGCCAGTCTCCTAAAGTGATCGAAAAGATGTTTATCCGCGCAGCCCATGTCTTAAGCCAGCACTCTCCCATGTTGAAAGACCCTCAGACAATGCTGTTTCCTCCATTGGAAAAGCTGCGCGATGTCAGCCGCGCCATTGCGATCGAGGTTGTCCAAACGGCGCAGGAAGAGGGGCTTGTCCCGAAAAGAAGCACTGTAGAAGTGGAAAAGTTGATCGATCAAAAAATGTGGTTTCCGAATTATCCGATCTATGGAAGGAAGTAAACTGAAATGCTGCACCCAGAGCACCATTATCACAATCTAAAAAAAGCGATCGCCCTTTTCCTGGTCGCCTATTTTTTTATTGCTCTGACCTACACATTTTCAACTCTTGCAAGTTCTACAACATCGACATCGGAAATGGTTTTTTTTCGCAATTTTATCGGTGTCATATTGACTCTGCCATGGATGATCAAGAACCGCTCAGAAAGCTTTAAGGTCTCGAGGCCTTGGATCTTAATTTTGCGCTCCGTCCTTGGCATTGTGGGAATTGTCTGCGTTTTCGAAGCGGTCAAGCATGTTTCCCTAGTCGATGTGACA
Source organism: Verrucomicrobiota bacterium (assembly GCA_018239725.1). Lineage (GTDB taxonomy): Bacteria > Chlamydiota > Chlamydiia > Chlamydiales > Rhabdochlamydiaceae > Acherontichlamydia. The sequence goes on from JAFEGU010000158.1 coordinate 43,070, forward strand.
CTGCTCAGCAACACAGCTCCGTTGTTCGTCCCATTTCTCTCCTGGTTTTTCCTTAAAAAACCGATCGATCACAAGGGATGGCCAGCTCTTGCGCTGGGATTTATCGGAATTGCGCTAATTCTTGTGCCGTCGAAGGGGATTATCAACGTTCATGCCCTATATGCATTAGGCAATGGACTGACGACGGCAGCAACCTTTCTCGTCGTCCGTTTGGCAGCGAAGACGGAAAAGATGCAAACCCTGCTGTTCTACTATTACTTGATCGGCCTGATCTTGTTCCTGCCGATTAATTTCTTCTATTTTAGTGTTCCAAACGTCCATGCGCTTATCTATCTCGTGCTGATCGGTGTTTGCGCCTACTACGGTTCGGCATTTTCCTTTTATGCGCTGCAGTACGGCAATACGGCGCAGCTTGCTCCTTTTTCCTATTCAGGCGTTATCTATGCAGGGGTGATCCAATGGGGCCTTTGGGGGCAGTTCCCGCGTTGGATTAATCTGATCGGCGTGGCCCTGACATGCATAGCAGGGATCTACATCCTTCTGCTCAACAAACCATCGGTTAACACGCCAAAAATGAATTAACTAGAAGGGGTTTTCAACCCCTTCTAGTTTAAATCTACACTCTCGAAAGCAAATATCTCGAGGCACGCGGACAAAACATGTAAAACGTCGGGACTAGCCTTTCAATAAAGCTGCGAGAGCTTTGTCGTAGTTGGGTTCCTCGACGATGTCCGGCACAAGTTCTGTATAAACGACCTGCGATTGTTCATCGAGGACAACGATTGCACGGGCGTTTAAGCCTGCAAGCGGCCCGTCTTGGATCAAGATCCCATAATCTGCAGCGCAATTTTTATTGCGCATCATCGAAAGGGGGATGATATTTTCGACTTTTTCTTGTGAGCACATCCTTTTTTGTGCAAAGGGAAGGTCGCAGGATACGACTAAAGCTACCACTTCAGGATGGGACTTGAGCGCATCGTTAAACTTCTTGGTAGACAAGGAGCAAACAGCCGTGTCCAAGCTCGGCACAAAAGAGAGCAGCTTCCTTTTTCCTTTAAAATCTTTCAGTGATTTCTCTTGCAATTCCCCATCGACCAATAAAAAATCTGGGGCGATTGTTCCTAATTTGGGAAGTTCTCCATTTGTATGGATCGGATTTCCCTTCAACTTCAGGTTAGCCATATATCCTCCAATAAAAACTTGGTTATATATATAGGATATTTCATCTAAAGCCAACCAAAAAATGGTTGATCGTAATTTAAAGATTTGATTAAATGTCCGCTCATTTAATGAGGAGCCGTTATACCGAAACAACTTGAAAAAATGGAGATTTGGACTAGCCAAAACCAATTTTTCAAGTTGTTTCTGTATAAACAGACGGTCAACCTGGCAGTCCAAGTCAACTTCGAACAGGGGTGAATTGTGAAGCGTAATGGTTCCTTTTCAAATTACTGCGTTCTGGCAGCAGAGCGGATCCAATATTGGCTAGGGCGGGACAAAGACCATCTTTTCCCACAGCTTCTGAGCAAGCTGTCATGCAGCGACCTGATTAGCATCCATAAGTGCGACCTTGTTAAAGTTCCTAAGATCCCTTCCCAAGTCGAACAACTCCCTATATACGGATTCCAAATACGCAAGCAAGCCCCCCATAAACAAAAATTGGACAACGTTAGAAAAGAAAAAATTGATCTGCATGCCAACCGGAGCGAGGCTCCGTCTCAGATCAACCGCTCAGCCTTTCAGACCCACTGCTGCGTTAATCAAAAAACTCCTTACATCCATTTTGAAGAAGCATTTGCAACGAGCGATCTTAACTCGAACCGGGTGATCAATTGGCGATTAAAAGAACATTTTTTAGCTGCCCGGAAGCTTCGAAATATCCATAAAAAGCAGCTGCATCAGCAGAAGCATCACGAATTTGTCGCTTTAAACCCAATGAAAAAAGACCCCGAATCCAACTCTGACCATGAGTTTTGGGAGGAGATGATCCGTTCCAAAGAGAAACCCATCTTCCAAAAGGTAACCATTAATTAACCTATGTCATCCCAATTTGGCATCGATTTGAATTGCTATGAAAGTTTAACAGATTTTGACGATCCTCCTGTTTCAAAGTCTGGATTGAAGCGCTCAGGTGAAGATCTAGATGTATTGATCGAGGCCATTGAACATACTCGGAAAAAACCCTTGGTTGCAGCGGAACCGATCTCTCCGGAAAAAGCTCCTTTGCGCCTTGCAGTTATATCATCTAGAGAACGGCCTTTATCGCAACTCGTATCATTGCGGACCTTTGCGGTAAAAGCACAACATCTCTACTTTGAACTCAGTCAACGGGACCTGACATTGATGCAACAGGCAAAAGATGAGGGGCTTTTAGGAAAGAGAGAATCTTACGAACAACGCTCCTTGCCTTACTCTGAAAGCGAAAACAATGCCAAATGGATTCAAAGAGAATCAGATTCCATCTTAGAGAAACAATTGGCCTTTGCAAGCAAATCGTACAAGTCCAACTTAGATTGAGGATCTGAAGACAAAGCGGAAGCCGAAAGAGATCTTGCTTTTAGCAAAGCTTTTCTAAAATCCTCTGGTCTTCATATCGGGCAAAGGCCGGATTTCAAGGACATTTTCTTTAAACGGCGGGGAGAGCGCTTAGCTCCAAATATTGCCGTTTCTTTATTTCTCTTAAGTCACAGAACCTTAGATGCTTTTACCAATTTATCCATGTCTTTGCCACTCATAAAGATATCCGCTTCTTGTTGAAAATTAACAAGTTGTAATTACAAGAACTGTATTTAAAAAATAAACACAATTATCGTTTCTTTATATAATAAAAATTATAATATCATACAATTTAGTGCATCAAAGAAACAAAAAAGGTAATTAAAATGAGCTTTTTAAAAACTTCATTTGATGATGCTATGGCTGTTTTTAGTTTGTATGATTTTGCTGGAGATGGATCGACAGACTGTACACAAACGGAAAAAATGTCGGAAAGCAGTTATGATGTAGACGATAGGATATCATTATCCCAACCAACTGTTAGAATAGCCAGTTCATCTTACAGTCGATGCTCAAGACAGAGCATATCGGATTCACTAGGCGGTTATGATGTCGACGATAGGATTTCTTTATCGCAACCCACTGTTGGAACAACCTGTTCATCTTCTAGCTCATCTTTCAGTCTGAGCATGTCGGATTCATTAGGCGGATATGATGTCGACGATAGGATATCTTATCCTTTATCCAGCGAGATGCAAATACCGAAAAGTCAAGGTTGTTTGAGCAATTGTCAAACAGATAAACGTTCTGAAAAAGCAGCAAGCGTATCGATGGCTCTACTATCATCAGATCATGTCTTAAGAATGGAAGGAGCCGAAGGTTATGCTCCGCTCGATCCTGTTATGAATAGATTCAAAAGAAGCGAGGTTTTTTCTAGGCTAAAAGAAACTGATTACGTAAAAATATTGCAGGTGTTTTATCGCCATTCAGCGTCGGTACGCACAGATTCCTGGGCTGTTGAAGTTCTAGATTTGCTCATTACCTATTTTGGGAATATGTCTATTCAGCCTCTTGGCAACGGTTCCAATTCAGGTGTTTTTATTATGGAGCAAAACGGATCTGGAGAAAACAATGTTTTAAGACTCTTTCCAATTTCTAAATTGTACAGTCCAGATCAATCTAAAGACTACAGGCTAAATAAAAATAGGGTTGGAGGAGAATGGCTAAGCATGGTTATTGAGCATCCCAATGTAGCTGCCAATTCGCATATGACGTGCTACCCGTTTTTGGTCCATTCTGAACGCGAAAAATCAGTCTTTTTGACGTGCTACCCGTTTTTGGTCCATTCTGAACGCGAAAAATCAGTCTTTTCAGCCAACTTGGATCTTTTCCAGATCGGCAAGAAATTCTTCAGGAGTTTTACCTCCTAGGCTGCTATGTGGACGAACTTGGTTGTAGTCCTTCCTCCATTCTTCGATCTTGAATATTGCATCCTCCATAGATAAAAACCAATGCTGATTCAAACACTCTTGCCGAAAACGACCATTGAAGCTTTCTATGAACGCATTATCAGTGGGCTTTCCAGGTCTTGAAAAATCGAGTTTTACCCCTCTGGAATAGGCCCATAGATCTACTTCTTTTGAGATGAATTCAGGGCCGTTGTCAACTTTGATACTTTCTGGTACCCCATGAACTTGAACTACTTCCTCCAAAGCCTTGGCAACATCAACCCCTTTGAAACGAAAATGAGCCCTTGAACAAAGACTCTCGCGAGTAAAGTTATCCACTATCGTTAAGATCCTGATTCGACGGCCGTCAAACAGCTCATCCGTTACAAAATCCATGCTCCAACATTCATTTTTCCTCCTGGCTGTGACAGGTTCCTTCCTGGTTTTGATGCTGACTTGTCTACGGGGTGGTTTTAACCTCATTTGCAAATCCTCCTTTCGATACAAGCGGTAGACTCGTTTTGCATTCACGTTCCACCCCTCTCTCCTGAGCAGCGTGTGAATACGGCGGTAGCCATATCTGACACGAGTAGTAGAGATCTCTCGAATTCTCTTGATGAGACATGCCTGATCCCTAGCGACTGAAAGATAGCGAAACATAGCCCGCCAAGCTCTGATCACCTGGCAGGCTCTTCTCTCACTTACTTTGTATGCAAAAATGAGATGTTTGATCGTTCTTCTCTGAGCATCAGGCTTTACCACTTTTTTGAGACGACATCCTGTAGCATTTGTTTGTCCAAAGTCAGATCTGCTACCAACCTCTTAAGGCGGCTGTTTTCTTCTTCCAACTGCCTCATTTTCCGGACTTCTGAAGGCAAAAGCCCTCCATACTTCTGTTTCCATCGGTAGAAAGTGGCCTCCGTTACTCCAAGCCTTCTGGTAATCTCCGAAACTGTTGTACCGGCTTCAGCCTGCTTTAAGGCAAAAGCAATCTGTTCGTCTGTAAATTTGCTTTTCTTCATCGAAAAATCTCCGTTTCAAAATGTGTTTAATAATGAGATTTTTCGCATTTTCTTTGGACCAGAATTTTGGAGGCATGTCA
>JAFEGU010000159.1 GCA_018239725.1 Verrucomicrobiota bacterium
CCCGTTCGTGCCCAAGGGCACTTCACCTGCTTTGCTTTCCCCCGTTCGTGCCCAAGGGCACTTCACCTGCTTTGCTTTCCCCCGTTCGTGCCCAAGGGCACTTCACCTGCTTTGCTTTTCAAAGGTTCACAGGACCTTTGAAAAGTCTTCGCAGCCTTTCTGGTTGGAGTTGTTTCTATAGGCTCGAAAAGAGCTTGCTCTATTCAAATCATCGAACTATATAGCAGAAATAGTGAACCTCAGCATTGGTTGCTGCATCCAAAAGAGAGCATGCCTTTTTTGGACGCGGTTTCGATCATAAGGGCGACCCGGGATGATGAACCTTGAAACACTTCTGCAGAAAGCGCATTGGCTCAATAAGCGGGAAAAGAAGGGCATTTTGGAAGCATTTGCTGCATTGGACAGTAATGGGCTTTCAATGGACGAGAAGAGCAAGCTGTTCCGATTAGTCTGCTCGATTCCCTACGCTGAAATGGGGGTGAGGTCTCATGGAAAGCTATACATTGTTATCATCGAAAAGTGTTTGCAGTGGCTGGGTATTCGTTTTCTTTTCCGCCGCAGCGTGGGAGCGTGGAATGTGCACCTTTGCCATGCCGGACGGTTTGGATTTGAGCCTAAGGAGTTCAGAAAACTTCTTACCGATGACGCAAGAGCGGTCGGTATTGTTATCGCCTTGATCGTTGAGGACATCCAGATTAGAAAGCCTGCCCACCACATTTTTGCAGAGTACAATCACAATGTGATGGCTACTACTGTTGCGGCATTGCAGAAGGCGATTAATATCCTGATGCAGAAAAATGAACTTTGTTTTCGTGTCGAAGAGGATGGGCTGATCGGTGAACAGACCCGAAAAGCGATTGCTGAGGCAAACAGGTTGCTTCAAAATCCTCTGCCTCTTAAGTCCTTTAGCGAATCGGAAATCCATTCCGCTTTAAAGTTGCTAGCTGTTGAAGAAAAAATTCAGGTTTGTCCTTTCGTTCCCCAAGTCCAGATCCGGATGGACTTTGGTTTTCTGAAAAAAATCCTTTTTCAATCCCTTCGCGAGCCGGCAATGCTAAAAAAACTGCCTATTGTCTTCCATAACCATATCGATGTTCCGCTGTATGTGAGCTTAGGAATGAAAGCCTATCAACAATTATCAAAGCCAACATGAAAACTTATCTTAAGTTCCTCAAATCCTTCCTGCAAGCGGACAGAGAACTTTTGAAGCTTTTGTTTTGCATTGTTCCATCCCTTATTTTCCAGGTTGTGATCGTCGTCTCTTTTCAGATCTCTTACAAGGAGATTTTTGATGCAGCAAGTCAGAAAGAAGATTTTCAGATCGTCCTTAACTGGATCTACGTTATCCTTACCGCTTCTGTCTTGCGTGTTTTAATGGGGATGCTTTCCGATTATTTAGTGGGCCTTGGAACCCTTAAAGTCTTTTCCGGACTAAGGTACCAGCTCTTCCATCAATTGGAATGGCTGCCGATCCGGTTTTACCAAGGAATTAAGATGGGAGATCTGATCTC
>JAFEGU010000015.1 GCA_018239725.1 Verrucomicrobiota bacterium
CTAGAGAGAAAATCAAACAAGTACAGGACTGGCTGAATGAAAGGCCTAGACAAACACTAGGATGGAAAACGCCAAAAGAAGTATTTTATAAACTCATTGGTGCAACTGAAGTGTGACATGGCCCAGCCTTTGTTTGCGCAAGGTGCGCAAACTTAGATTTTTTTTAACACAGCCCAATCTTTATTTTAAAAGAATATTTAATGTTTCTTAACAATTTCTTAAGAGCCGGAAACCCTGCTAAAAAAAACGCACTTGAACCTTGATTTCAGAGGAGAAGATCGCTGATAATTCCCATCTTATGCCAAAAGACAACACACTGACCATCCCTCCCTGTTCGATCCTCAAATATCCATTGTGCATCCACTTTGGGCAGGACCGCTCTTGGAATGGCAAATACTTCAAAGAAAAAGAAAAAAAGACCTTCCAGTCTCTTTTTGAACTGGTCCATTCTGATCCTGCAAAGGCCAAAGATCCGCTGATAGCGTTTGCCCAAGAGTTCCCCGATGCTCCAATGGTCTGCATTCTGCTTGCATTCTGCCACATCCAGTTAAAGGATCTTGTTTCAGCTGAAAAAGTGATCGAAGAGGCTTTCTTACGATTTCCCGATTATCTCATCGCAAAGATCAATTACGCCGATCTCCTATTAAGAAAGAAAAAATGGGAAAAAGTTCCCGAGTTGTTTAAACAAACCCTCGACCTATCTGAATTATATCCAGAACGATCCTCTTTTCACTTTTCCGAAGTGAGGGGCTTCATGACCGCAATCGGCCGCTACTATCATGAGACAGGAAAACGCAAGCAAGCATTAGAAGCATTTCGGATCGCCGTTCAGGCCGATCCAACGCATCCAAGTGTCTTAATGCTAGAAAAGACCCTATTTCACAATCCGCTGCTGAGGTTCCTCAAGCAGATGTTCCGAAAGCTACTAAGGCAAGTTTAAAAATCCCAAGAAGTTTCCAAAGTAAGTTGATGGGCCTGGAAAGAACCGTTGTATTCTCCCTGGTAGGTCAGAGAACCGTAAGGATAACTCCGATTGACAGGCTGGAAGGTCATCGAAACTTCAGCTGACGCCAAATTCTGTGTGCCGGTCAACGTCTCCATCGTGAAGTTACCCGGAGAGCCGACCAAAAAAGCATTCATTGTTCCGACCTCAAACGGCTTTTTATTCACATAGCTGATCCCTTCTTCCAAAATAAACCGCCAGGAACAGAACGACCAGAGCTCATAGAAACGGAGACCCGCCTCTGATCGAAGGAATGAAGAATGATGCGACCTCTGTGCTGCATTAAAGGGGCCGTTTCCCCTTTCATGATAGCTGTTTTGCCAGTTATTCGCCCAGTCAACCATGGCAAAAGGATTGATGATCCAAGCAGAGTATTGGCCAGGCCGCTTTAGCCAATGGGTTTGGAACATGTGCTCATAGCCAAATTCCAGATGAGGGGTCAGCTGCCACCCTTTGGGATGCGATGTCGCTCGAAAATCCCATCCTGTCATATGGATCTTCCTAACATTATGGATCTGGAAATGTCCTCCCCAAAGAGCTCCATCGACATAAAAATGGGTACTAGCCCATGTACCATAAACAAACAGATACTCTTGATTGATGTCGCTATGCCCTGCCCGATGGTGCTCATGGATATGGGTAAACGTATAAGCAGCGCCTCCGCCTACTTTCCAATGATCGTTAAGGCTGCGGTCCAACCCCAAAATAACACCTGCGGAATACGGATCAAAACCAACCGTCTGATGCTGCTTTTTCTGAGATGCCAAATAACCGATTGCATCAAACCACAACGTGTAAGGCCTATCGCTTGCCGTGCTGGACCCGCAAAAAGGAATCTGCTCTTCTTCCAAAATCTCCCCATCGGCAATCCAATCGTCCTGAGCAAAAAGATCGTCTTCTTCAAAAAACTCGTCGTCTGCATAAGCGATCAGCTCTGTCGAGTAATCTCGATCGTCGAACTCATCGAACTCGCCGACAAAATCATCAGTAAAAGCCGTTGCTTGAGATCGCTGGACAGGCTTCATTCTAAGTGTTGACAGGCGGTGGTTGCGCAAATGAACTGAGAGTCCCCGATTTAATGAAAACATGTTGTTGTCTGCAGCAAATACGGCAGCTGCATTGCGCGTTGGCGCTGCGCTTTCCAGCGCTTGGTTCAATGTTCCATCGAAAATAGCCGGCAGGAAATATATCCTATCTTGAGGAGCATACTTGTTGATGTACTTTGCATACCGCTCATTATTTCCGGTAAGGTGGATCGTTGGGAGGCTTGAGAAAAATAATCCAACAGCAACACTATTAATCACGCCGATTGGAGGCAATCCGGAAAGGCTGACCACCTGTCCTGTAGGATAGACCACAGCTGCATAGGCTGCGGTGCCGCTTTTTCCTCCCACAAGTCCAGCCCCTTGTTCATTAATGGCAACGCTGAAGATGTCTCCACTGGCAGGCATGGGAAGGTTCTGAACGACCCCTGTTGGAGAAACTAATGCGGCATACGGTGCAGACCCGCTGTGACCTCCGATGATTCCAAAGCCCGAGTTATTGATAGAGACAGATCGAATTTCTCCGAGTACTGGCAACGGATCTCCGGAAACAGGAAGGTTGGTCACAAAACCTGCTGAGCTGACAAGTCCCGCGTAGGCGGAACAGGTTCCTGCACCGCCGCATCCACTAATTGTATTGCATCCGCCAATGATCGCATTGTTAGAGCTATTGATCGCAGCACTCTCAATTTGGCTGCCGCCAGCTGAAGGAGTGGGTCCTCCTGAAATAGGAAGGTACGTTTCAACTCCAAGGGGAGAGACGAATGCAGACCAACTGCCTGACGAACTTCCATTTCCACCGCCATCGATCGCCATGTTCGATTCACTAATGGCAGCCGCATAATAATACCCTGGAGGCCCTCCATTATGATAAACGGTCGGATTGCCTGAAGGATCGATAACTAAGGCATACGCGCTATTGACGTTTCCTTTTCCCGTAGCAATACAATATCCTGCATTGTTAATCGCAACCGCGTTGATAGAGCCGGTAGAAGTACCGAATTCAATAGTACTGACAACCTCATCAGGTGAGATTAATGCGACGAAAATACCACCGGTGCCACCAATTCCACATCCACAACCTCGCTGTATCGTACCAGCTCCTCCAATAATCGCTTTTTTAGAATCATTTATCCCGACACTGGTAAGGGTGATGTTTGCAGGCAGTCCGGCAACTGAGCTGAGCACATCGGGCCCATTGGTAAATGCTGCATATGCGTTCGATTGGCCTTTTCCTCCTATGATCGCTTGTCCAAAATGATTGATGTCAACTGCCTCGATCACGCCGCTACTAGGAAGTAAAGAAGCTTGAATAGGCAATACAGTTCCAGAACTATCAAGGAACGCCGCCCATGGAGCTCCATTGTCTTGTCCGCCCAGAATCCCTGTAGGGCTGTCTGCGGTGCAGGCTATGGGGAAAAGAAGAAATAACGAAAAAAATTTTTTATTCATACGATAGATTCATAACAATTGCTAAAGAATCCGTCAACCTGCTCAATTAATTTGCGCTTGCCCACATTTGAAGAATTGCGTAGAGTGTTTCCGACTTGAAAATTGACTTTTTCACTAGTGTTCTAGAAGGAAAAGTGCCAAGCAGGAAAGCTTATGTTCTCTTTTTCTCAATCTTCTACCTATTCGCTCAAAAAATCCAAGACGGTCTTAAGGCACGTCTATCATGTTTTTCAGCGCAAAAAAAAGAAGCTTTCCAAAGAAACGCAGCAACAGATCAAAAAGACCCTGGCTGATTTGCAAGATGCCATCCTGAAAAAAGACCGGGAGACGGCAGCGGAGCTGGCCAAGCAAGCTGAATCGCTATCGCAGCTGCTGCTCAAAAAGTCGACGTTTGAGCATGCCCTAGACTTGATATTTGCCCTGGCCTTTGCTTTGGCCGTTGCTATTTTGATCCGGCAAATGTGGTTCGAGTTTTATGAGATCCCTTCTGGATCGATGCGCCCTACCCTTAAAGAAGAGGACAGGCTGGTCGTTTCGAAGACCAACTTCGGCGTGAACTTCCCCTTGCAGCCGAAACAGTTTTACTTCAATCCCCACCTGGTCAAACGAAGCGGGATCGTCGTCTTTACAGGTGAAAACATGGACATCCGCGATGTCGACACCCTCTACTTCTACCTATTTCCCGGAAAGAAGCAATACATCAAACGGCTCATCGGCAAGCCTGGTGATATCCTTTATTTTTATGGAGGCAAGATCTATGGCCTCGACTTTTTCGGCAAAGATATCACCCCGGAGCTTCAGCTCGCTTCCCTTGATAAGATCGAACATATCCCCTTCATTGATTTTGATAGGAAACTGATCATCCCCTCTTCTCCTTCCAATGGGTACTATTCTCCTGTCATCGTCTATCAAATGAATGAACCTGTTGCCAAGCTCTACATCACCCCTCAAGGGCAGCCAGGCGGTGAAATGCTCAACCCAGCCGAGATCCATGTTCCCGAAACTCCTCCGATCCAAAACTATTCCGACATGTGGGGCTTTGGGAATTTTGGAATGACCCGCCTTTTGACGCGGGAACAAGTCCGCTACTTAACTGACCAAGACCCAGCAAGCATGGAAGAAGGGGTTCTCTATCTCGAAATCCGCCACCACCCATCCGTCTCTTCTGTAAAAATCGTTAGAGACGAGATCGGCAGGATGCGCCCTGTCATGGGGATAAGCACCTCCCTCATCCCTTTGCAAGAAAATCACCTCAAAGCGATCTTCGCTAACATGTATACCGCGCGCTTTGTGGTCAAAAATGGATTTGCCCACCGTTATGGGTATTCGAGCTCTGATACTCCTGGAAGCAATATCTTCTTGCCCCACTTGCATAACGTCCCTAACGGGAGCTTCGAATTTTATTACGGCAAGGCCTACAGCATTAAGTGGCAAGGGATCTCCTCCGAGCTTCCACCAACAAGCCCTCTTTATGATTATGACCCAGCACGCGTCCAACTCCTGTATAACATCGGGATGGAATTTGATATGCGGTTCTCCCCTCAGATCAAAAACCAAAGGCTCGTCCCTGCACGCTACACCTACTACCGAGACGGAGACCTGTATCTGCTCGGCTCTCCCATTTTGAAAAAAGACGATCCCACATTGATCAACTTTTTAAAGAGAGAAGATGCCCGTAAGGCGATGTCCAATCCAAATTGTTTGTATGTTCCTTTTGCTGATGCCGGCCCTCCATTGAACCCAGACGGCTCTCTCAACGCTAACCTCATTAGAAAATTCGGGATCAGGGTCCCTCCTAACATGTACCTTGTGCTTGGCGACAACCATGCCATGAGCTCCGATAGCCGAGAATTCGGTTTTGTTCCGGAACAGAACTTGCGCGGCGCTCCCGACTTTATCTTCTGGCCGCCAGGGGATCGCTGGGGACATCCCAACCAACCCAGATATCCGTTCTTCAACGGCCCCCGTTCTGTGATCTGGGGCATTGCAGGTGTATTCATTGTCCTTGGCACATGGTATTGGAGACGGCGCAACCACCTCCCCTTAAAAGACCTTAACCAGGACCCCTTATGAAAAAACCGCTTGTCATGATCACTGGAGCTTCCGCTGGAATCGGTGCATCGGTCGCAAGGCGGTTTGCTGCAGAAAATTACCCCCTGGCCTTGACGGCGCGGCGGCAAGACAAGTTGGAAGAGCTCCAAAAAGAGCTCAAAACTCAGACTGCGATCTATACACTGGATGTCACCGACTCGGACGCTGTGGCAAAGGCGATGGCTCAAATTGAACATGAGCAAGGCCCGATCGGAATCTTAGTGAATAACGCAGGACTGGCGCTAGGCTTAGAACCTGCCTATGATGCGAAAATTTCTGATTGGGACACCTGCGTCGATACCAATATCAAGGGACTTCTTTATTGCACACGTGCTGTCCTCCCTTTGATGGTCCAGCGCAATTCAGGGCATATCGTCAATTTAGGATCGATCGCCGGGACCTACCCCTATCCAGGCGGCAACGTCTATGGAGCAACAAAAGCCTTCGTCCACCAGTTTTCCTTAAATTTACGAGCTGATCTTCTAGGAACTAAAGTGCGCGTGAGCTGCATTGAACCAGGACTGACAGGAGGAACGGAATTTTCCGTCGTCCGCTTTCGGGGCGATGCTGAAAAGGCCCAGAACCTCTACAAAAATACGGAAGCGCTTCTTCCTGAAGACATCGCCGAAGCGATCTATTTCTGCTGCACCTTGCCGCCTCACGTGAACATCAACACGATCGAGATGATGCCGGTTGCGCAAGCCTCGTCAGCTCTCAACGTCCATCGCCATTAGACAGATATAAAGCAACTGCTTCTACAATGTTTGGCGCTTTAACATCTCAGAAAACATCCCTGGCATAGAAGCGAGCTCATGAAAAGTTCCCGACTGAATAAATACTCCTTTGTCCATCACATAGATCGTGTCCGCATGGGTAAGCGTACTGAGCCTGTGAGCGA
>JAFEGU010000160.1 GCA_018239725.1 Verrucomicrobiota bacterium
GGAACGACTGCTTCAATAGCCTACACCCTTTGCGCAGGCTTGCTAATGAGCGCAGCAGGTTTGCATGCTGATTCAGCTAGTAATACAGCAGCAAATCAACAACCTGCTTATGATAGTGACCTTTTCAAGAAAGATACGCCGGCATATTTCATCCAAGCAGAATACCTCTGCTGGCTTGTTAATGAAGGCGCTTTGGACTATGCGATAAAAATGAAGCACGATACTTGGTCCAATTTACCTACAACTGCTCCTGTTAACTCTTATGCAGTTGGCCATTTCCACAATGCAGAATTCGATTGGTCGTCAGGGCTTAGACTGACTTTTGGTTACTTTAGAGCTCCCCACTTTTGGGATATGTTCCTCCAGTACACATATCTTCCATCTTATGGCAGCAACGAAGTCCGCGCACCCAACGATTCCGATAATGATGAGTTCTTAAATGGGACATTTGCTGAGCCTTCAATCATTCAAAACTCTGTTGCCACTAGTCTTCCTTTGGAGCGGGCATCGAGCCGGATCCGTTTGAAATACCATGTCCTTGATTGGTTAGCTTCCCGTCGGTTCTTTCCTAATGAGCACCTGAGATTAAATCTGTTCGGCGGTGTGACTTCTGCTTACATCTACCAAAAGTGGAATGTCTATTATGAAGATATCAGCGATCAGCACGCAAAAACCCGCAATAGCTGGCAGTTTGAAGGGCTTGGACTCAAGCTTGGAACGAAGATCGACTGGTATTTGGGCTGGGATCTCTATCTGACTGGACTTGCTTCTTCTGGGATCCTTTCCGGATGGTACAAGAACACAGCTCATGAGAGGACTCAGGCTATTACAGCCAATGCTAACCAGGAGCGGCCAGTCCACGATACCCATTTCCACGACTCAAGACTTGCCTACACAGCCCAGTTCAATGCAGGGTTCTCTTGGCAAAAGGCGTATGAATCTGTGCGCGCTGAAATCGGCGTCGGTTATGAGTTTAACATTTGGGCAAATCTGCACCAGATCTATCGCTCAGAGTTAACACTGCCAACTGATAGGAAGCAGACGATCATCAACGATTCTCTCCTCTCGTTGCAAGGATTCACAGTCCGCGCCAACCTCGATTTCTAATCTGATCGGTTGATTCCAACCCACCTTTAGAAGGTGGGTTGGGGTTTTTCTTGTCTTTTCATCATTGTTCATGCTATAGCAGTCATCCAAATCCACGGAGGCTGAAGTTGTGAGCACATATGACCTTTTTCAAATTGCTAATTGGCTGCAGCTTTCCATTTCCAACAATGGGACTATCCGTTCTTTCCAGCAGGACAGCCGCCTTGTCC
>JAFEGU010000161.1 GCA_018239725.1 Verrucomicrobiota bacterium
CCTTGCGTGTAGCTGATGATCTTTGATGCATAGAGCGCTTGCCGCACATCTTCGATGAACTGTTTCTTGTCGCCTGTAAAAGCTGCTGCCGGCTTCGCATAGACCTTCTCCGCTTGGAGCCTTTCGTCTTTCAACGAGGAGAGGCATCTTGCAAAGACCGACTCTGCAATCAAAGACACAGGGATGCCGAGATCTAAAGCGCTGATCCCCGTCCATTTTCCCGTCCCTTTTTGTCCTGCCACATCAAGAATTTTATCGATGAGCGGAGAGCCATCTGTATCCTTATGCGTAAATATCTGTGCAGTGATCTCGATCAAAAAGCTGTTGAGCACCCCTTTGTTCCATTCAGAAAAGATCGCTTGGATCTCAGAAATGGAACATCCCAATAGGTTGCGCAATAGGGAATACGCTTCGGAAATGAGCTGCATGTCGCCGTATTCGATCCCATTATGGACCATTTTGACATAGTGGCCAGCTCCCCCATCGCCTACCCAATCGCAGCAAGGAAGTCCATCTTCTGCAGCCTTTGCAGAGATCCCTTGAAAGATCGGCTTGACAGCAGCCCATGCATCTGGATTGCCGCCTGGCATGATCGAAGGGCCGTTCCGGGCTCCCTCTTCACCTCCGGAAATCCCCGTGCCGATGTACAAAATCCCTTTAGCTTTGAGCATCTGCGTGCGCCGCTCTGTATCAGGATAATGGCTGTTTCCTCCATCGATGACGATATCCCCCTTTTCTAAGAATGGGAGGCACTCCTCGATCAACTCGTCGACAGGCTCTCCAGCCTTGACCATCATCATCACTTTGCGAGGCTTCTTCAAATTTTGAAAAAATTCTTGAAGGGTATGCGAGCCGATCACATGGGTATTTTTCGCAGGACCTGCCATGAAATCATCAACTTTGGAAACCGTCCGGTTAAAGACAGCGACCGTATAACCGTGGTCATTCATATTGAGGACTAAATTCTGTCCCATCACGGCAAGCCCGATAAGTCCAATGTCTGCTTTCTGCTGGGCCATTTTCTTTCTCCTCATTTAGTTGTTGAGCCAAACGGCAATTTTTCAGTAAACTCTCTACTCGTTTGTCCTCGTAGCTCAGGTGGATAGAGCGGTCGCCTCCTAAGCGGCAGGTCGCGCGTTCA
>JAFEGU010000162.1 GCA_018239725.1 Verrucomicrobiota bacterium
ATCATGAGGAACGTGACTTTAGCACAAACCCTTTTTGAAAAAGGGAAAATCAGCGATTATATACCTGAGGACACCTATCAAGCCGTTGCAGAGATCCTGAGATGGCTGGAAGGATTGGAATCATTTGAGACTGCAGGAGCGGAGATTTTTAAATGAAAGACTTTATTGACAAGCTAGCGCGGTCACTGGGCGGCGACAAGGCCCTTAGACTCATTACCCAATCCAGCGATATTGTCCTAGCTATGTTCATCATCATTTTGATTATGATGATCATCATTCCCGTATCGCCTGCCGTCATCGATAACTTGATCGCCCTTAACTTGACGATCTCCATCGGGCTTTTGATGGTGGCCCTTTACATTCCCAAAGCTGTCCACCTTTCGATGTTCCCCTCTCTATTATTGATCACAACCCTCTTCCGCTTAGGGATTGAAATTTCTGCAACTCGCCAGATCCTGCTGCATGCCGACGCTGGACATATCATCTACGCTTTCGGAAACTTCGTCGTCGGAGGAAACTTCGTCGTCGGCGGTATCATCTTCTTGATCATCACGATCGTCCAGTTCATCGTCGTCACAAAAGGTGCTGAGCGCGTAGCTGAAGTTGCCGCCCGTTTTACCTTGGACGCGATGCCTGGTAAACAGATGAGTATCGATGCCGATATGCGCAGCGGTGTGATCGACGCCAACCAAGCCCGCGAACTGCGCCTTGCGCTGACCAAAGAGAGCCAACTGTACGGAGCGATGGACGGTGCGATGAAGTTCGTCAAAGGGGACGTTATTGCCGGTATAGTTATTGCCGTTATCAACATCGTTGGAGGCTTGATCATCGGTATCTGGATGCACAATATGACCGCGCTGCAATCGGCCCAGGTCTATACCCTTCTTTCGATTGGAGGCGGCCTCGTCGCACAGATCCCTTCGCTGCTCATCTCGTTGACAGCCGGTATCGTCACTACGCGCGTCTCTTCCGATAAAGCCGACTCCCACTTAGGTAAAGAGATCTCTCAACAGCTTCTCGGCCAACCCAAGGCGATCCTCCTCGCATCGGGCGTCCTCTTCTTAATGGGATTTATTAAAGGATTTCCCTCTGCCACCTTCTTTGTGCTTGCGATCCTCACGGCAACGATCGGCAGCGTTGTCTGGTACAACTCTAAAAAGGCTGCAACAAAAGCGTCCGCCGGCATCACCTCTGCCAAAGTCGACACGGAAGTTGCAGGCCATGCGGTTATTCGAGGCGGTGTTGACGACTACGCCTTGACCTTGCCCGTCATCCTTGAACTGGGCAAAAACCTCTCTAACGCCATCCGCAAGGACAAGCAAGGACAAACATTTATCGAGGACATGATCCCCAAAATGCGCCATGCCCTCTATCAAGATTTAGGGGTCCGCTTTCCTGGCGTCCACGTGCGTACAGATTCTCCTACACTGGAAGCTGATGAGTATTCGATCTTTTTGAACGAGGTGCCTATCGTCCGTGGAAAAATCTTTGAGACCGCCTTGCTAACAACAGAAAATGCAGAAACGCTCCGTCGCTACAACATCCCATTTACGACAACAAAAAATACGATCGGCCAACCCTCTGTCTGGGTCGATAATAAGTTCCAAGAAATCTTGCAGAAGGCTGGGATTAAATTCTGGAAGCCGCTCGATGTGATCATCCTCCATCTTTCCTATTTCTACCGGCAGCACGCAGCAGACTTCATCGGTATCCAAGAGGTAAGAGGGATTCTTGAGTTCGTCGAAAAGTCCTATCCTGACCTTGTCAAAGAGGTCACCCGCCTTGTTCCGCTCCAGAAGTTGACCGAGATCTTTAAACGTCTTGTCCAAGAACAGATCTCGATCAAGGACCTTCGGACGATCTTAGAGGCCCTTTCTGAATGGGCGCAAACTGAAAAAGACACCGTTCTTCTAACAGAATATGTCCGCTCTTCGCTTAAGCGCTACATCAGCTACAAGTATTCGCAGGGCCAATCGATCCTCTCTGTCTATCTTCTTGATCCAGAGATCGAAGATATGGTCCGCGGAGCGATCAAACAAACGTCGGCCGGTTCCTACCTTGCGCTCGACCCCGATTCTGTCCAGCTGATCCTCCATGCCACAAGGTCCACAGTTGTTCCGACACCTGTCGGCGGCCAGCCTCCTGTGATGCTGACTGCCATCGACGTCAGACGGTTTGTAAGAAAACTGATCGAAGGAGAATTCCCCGATATGTCGGTTGTCTCCTACCAAGAAATTGTACCAGAAATCCGGATCCAACCTTTGGGTCGCATCCAACTATCTTAAACGAGTAGTCTATGGCCGATGATTTCTCAGCGACGCCGATCTATCCGACAGGGCTTGATTCGAGCAAAGCGCAGCAGGCCGCTATGCAGCGCGCAGCTGCCGGAATGGCAATCGCCCAAGAAGAGAGCTCGGAGAATTTCCAAGAATGGATCGATGAAGGTGCATTTAACCCTGTGTTGATGGCACGCAGATTTGAAAGCCTTGAGCTCAAAGCCAAAAAACGGGGCAAAGAGGAAGAAACGGATAAAACAGAGAAAAAAGACGAACAAGTCGTCGAAGTCCAGCGCCTCGAAGAGGTCAGCGAACAGTATTCGCGTAAAAACCCTGAGCTTCAAACGCGCAGCCTACTCCTTCTGCGCGCCCGCATATCCGATAGCGACACAAAAGAGGATATCCTCCGAAAAGTTTTAGAACTCTATCCCGACTATTCCCTTGCCGACGAAGCCCTTGACTTTCTTCTCGAGACGACAAAAGGCGATCTGGCTGAAAAAGTCAAACAGGCCAAAGAAGAACTCAATGCGATGCACGGTAGAGAAGTGCGCGCTGGTCGAAACATCGGCGAGCAGGCCCGTGAATTTTCAAAGCAAGGTTTAGGATCTCCAACAGCGCTGCGAGACCTATATCGCGACATCACTGGAAATCCTCGCGACCCACAAACCCTTTTTGCCGAACTGTCCAATCGATTCAACTTCGATCGGATGCGCACTGTGATCGACTTTGTCCTCCACTCTTTAGGCAACGACTTAAAATCAAGAGGCCCATCGATCGACCGGGGAGAGCTGCACCGCTTAATGACGCAGGGAAGATCGATGCAGGCGATCCTTGGCATCTACCGCTACTTCAAGTCAAGGATGAACCTGATCGCAAATGCCTTCGAACGTCAAGGCCTTCGGCTTCCAATGCGCATCACTTTCGAGCTCCTTGCAAAGCTCTTTGTGAAGTTCCTCCAAGAACGATACCCTTCTTCTGATAAAGTCCTCCAAATGGCCCAGCATTTAGGCCTTTTAGAAGAGCTGCTCGGCCAAGTGATCATTTATACGCAGATGCGCGATGCGGTCCGCCACATCGCTCCTCGCCTATTTAAGTCGGAACAGCACAGACAGGACGTCCTTTCCACCTTCATCGATACGATCGAAGATCTCGATGATCGGATCGAAGAAGAAGCGGAAAAAGAAGAAGAAAAGAACGACCAAGGCGGCGGACAGGAAAACGAAAAAGAACAGAAGTGATGTCATATGGATCGATTTGAAGAGATTCTTAGTGAACTTGGAAATTTGCTCGGGACCACCTTGCATCCTGACAAACGGGGAGCTTGCAAGCTCAATGTCAATGATATCCTGCATGTCCAAATCGAAATGCAGCCTGAAAAAGAGAGGCTTCTTCTCGCCTGCTTGATCTGCGAGATCCCGCCTGGAAAATTTCGAGAGAACATCCTTAAAGATGCTTTGAGGGCCAATTGGCCATTTCCAGTCCATGGGACTCTTTCCTACTCTGAAAAAAACAATAAGCTTTGCCTCTTTGAATTTCTTTCCTTGGAAAACCTCACTGGCCAAAAACTCCTCGACAATCTGAACGCCTTCATCGCCAAAGCTGACAGCTGGCGGGTCGGCGTCGAGCAAGGACAGACGGGCACCCTTATCCCCTCGGTCAAAAAAGGGGACTCTGGAATTTTTGGACTCAAAAAGTAAGGGTCTGTCTACAGATTAGGCTATAAAAATGGAAGAGAGCAAAAAACAACTCCTCGAATCGATTACTGGCCCGATTTGGGAAAAAATCGGGGTAGCACACCACCATGGGATCAACATTTCCCTCTCTTCCCTACACAGTGAAAACAGCTCTGGCATTGGCGAATTTTACGACCTGATTCCAATCATCGACTGGTGCAAAAAACTTGGGCTTGACGTCATCCAACTGCTTCCTCTTAATAATTCAGAAGAAGACCCCAGCCCCTACAACGCCATTTCTTCCTGCGCAATCAATTTTGTCCACCTCTCCTTCCATAAGCTGCCCTATTTGGACCTTGCCTCAAACCAAAAGAAAAAACTCAAAGCCCTCGTCGATCTCACCAAACCTCAAAGGATCCCTTATCATGAGGTCCTTGCGCAAAAGCTCGTTTGGCTCCACGCCTACTTTGAAGAGGTCGGGGAGACGCTGACAAAAAGCCAAGAGTTCCACGACTACCTGTCTTCCAACCCTTGGGTCGAACCCTACGCCCTGTTCCGCACTCTCAAAGACCACTTGGGAAGGACGCCTTGGACCACTTGGCCCAACGAAGTCAAATCCCCAACTAAAAAAGAATACGAAGAACTGATCAAGATCTACTGGCCAAAAATCGCCTTCTATATCACCTTGCAATACCTGTGCTTCCTTCAATTAAAATACGTGCGCGAATACGCAGCCGAACAGGATATATTGCTGATGGGAGACATCCCGATCCTCCTCAGCCCAGATAGCGCCGACGTATGGCAGAATCCCGAGTATTTCGATATCAACCTCTCTGCCGGCGCTCCGCCAGACCATTATAATCAAGAAGGACAATACTGGGGATTTCCGCTCTATCGATGGGACGTGATGCGGAAAAACCAGTTCGCCTGGTGGAAACAGAGGCTAGGTTATGCGGCCCATTTCTACGATATCTATCGAATCGACCATGTGATCGGTTTTTTTAGAATTTGGACCATTCCTATCGGCCACCTCAGCAAAGATGGGTATTTTCTGCCTGCAGAAGAGCATCAGTGGGAACCATTAGGAAGGGAATTGCTTAAAATGATGGTCGCCTCCTCTTCCATGCTCCCGATTGCAGAAGATCTCGGTACGGTTCCCAATATGGTCCGCCCAGTTTTGCAAGAGATGGGCATCTGCGGAACCAAAGTCATGAGATGGATGCGCGAATGGGAGCAAGACCAGCGCTACATCCCCATTCAATACTATCCGCCAATCAGCCTAACAACTGTTTCAACACACGACTCCCCCACTTTGCAGCAATGGTGGAAGATGTTTCCTGACGAGGCAAAACCTTTTGCTGCTGCCAAACATTGGAAATACCATCCCGATCTGACCATTGAGCAGCGCAAAGAAATCCTTTGGGAAAGCCACCACACCTCCAGCTTCTTCCATATCAACCTGCTCCAAGAGTACCTTGCTATTTATCCTGAGCTTGTCTGGCCCAATCCCGATGACGAACGGATCAATATTCCAGGCCAAATTCTGCCTACCAACTGGACCTACCGCTTCCGCCCCTCTGTCGAAGAGATCATCGCCCATGAAGGACTTGCCCAGGCCATCGAAAAGATCATTCAGAGCGCAACACCTTAAACTAAAATAATATTTTATATCTGATTCTTTCGGTATATTTCTTTTGCAGAAAATCCTATTCAGATACCCTTAAGGTTTAAATATCCGTAAAAAACCATGCTGGCCCGCTTCTTTCTCATTCCTCTTTTTTTATTCATTTCATTGACAATCCCCTCTTTGCCCCTGCACGCACGCAAAAAAGTGAAGATCGAAGAAAGGGAAAGGATGACATCTTCGCAGGCTGCCAAGCTTTCCTTAAAATCACTGTTCAACACGTTAGATCCCCTTTCGATTTCCCAGCACCTTGCCTTCTATGAACTTTATCCTGACACTGCAGAAGGAAAGGCAGCTTTAAAACGGGCATGGGAATTACTCGGAGGGGGCACTATTCCCTCCCATGTCGCTCATGTGATGCTCCCCCATTTCGAGCTTAATGGGATTATCGCGCTTGTCAACAGGCAGTCTTTCGATCCTCCTGTAAAGCTGACCGAAGAACAATTGAACTTGGTCGACAAAATAGGCTCCCGGCTGTCAAATCGAAAGCTCAAAGGGGCCAGCATTTGGTCCAAAGACGAGACCCTTGCCTTGCCTCCTGAAGAGATCGATTTGGCCCGAGGCCTTCTCATCGACCAATTTGAAGGCTCTGAACAACTTAAGGACGAGGTCCGCCAATACGAGGCCAGCATCGATCTGATGGCGCTTCAAATCTTAGCGCGCCTTCCTCAAAACGCCACCCATGAAGAGAAGCTCCGCGCAATCAATCAGTTTGTCTTTCATGAAATGCAATTCCGTTTTCCTCCCCATTCGATCTACGCCAAGGATATCGACCTTTACACCTTCCTACCTTCTGTTATCGACAACCGGCAAGGGGTCTGCTTGGGAGTCTCGATCCTCTATTTATGCTTAGGCCAACGGCTCGACCTCCCTTTGGAGATCATCACCCCTCCCGGCCACATCTATGTCCGTTATAGAAACGGTGACAAGATCATCAATATCGAGACCACCGCCCGGGGCATCAATCCCCCTTCCGAGGTCTATCTCGGCATCAATAACCGCAAGCTCCAGCAGAGGAACATTAAGCAAGTCATCGGCATGGCTTTTTTCAACCAAGCCTCTGTCTCCTGGTCGCGCGGCGACCACGAGGCCACTGTTGCACTCTATGAAAAAGCGCTTCCCTACATGAAGGACGACCCGCTTCTTAAGATGTTTTTGGGATTTAACTACCTGTTCATCGGAAAAACAGCGCAAGGAGCCAAGCTTCTCAAAGAGATCAAAGGGATGACATTTGAAGAAGCTGTATCCCCCGAATCGATCCCCGAAGATTATCTCAATGGAAAAGTGAACGCGGAAGGGATCAAGGCCGTCTTTATGCCTGTCGATGAGACGCGCGAATCGATCATCAAGAAACAAAAAGAACTAGAAGAGATCACCGCCCGCTATCCATCCTACCGCGCAGGACTTCTGCAACTTGCGACAACCTGGCTCCAATTAGGAAGGGGCAGCGAAGCTATGGAGATCCTTCAACGGTACCATCGGCTCGATCCGAATAACGCCACTGTCGAATATTATCTATCGATCATCGCTGCAGGAAGGCTCGATTACCATCTTGCCTGGTCCCATCTTCAAAAAGCTGAGTTCCTCGTTCAAGAAAGAAACCACCGGCCCAAAGCGCTTCTTGGACTGAGAGACCAACTGCGCAGAGTCTGCCCCGAGCCATAAGCTGATAAAACCCGACTATACACAAGAAACTTCGTATTTGGACTATTTAACTGAACCGTCTTTGTTAACTCTTAAGAAAAATAACAGGATATTAGGATGGACAGGATGGGGAATTTGGTTTTTAGTGTATTTTTCTTCATCCTGTCCATCCTAATATCCTGTTATTTTTTCCCAATTTTGAACCACGATGTGTATACTTCAGCTTGTTTCGGGATCTCTTCTGAACGCTTCAATCTTGGAATCAATTCTTGAATATTTATTTTCATCGAAGTATACCAAAACAAAATAGAAAACGAGGATACGAAGATGGCGAAAAAACTTCTCATTGCTTCAGCAGTTGCAGCTATGCTTGTCCAAACCACACCCTCTTTTGCATTGATCTTGCTCGATGAGGTCATGAGTAAAGACGTCCAGAGTAAAACAGGGGTGGCTAATCTGACGCCATTACAAAAAGCGGCATTAGAAGATTGGCTCAATGCAAATTTTGAAGTGAAAAGTTCCAAGGTCGCGAGTCAAGCTCAAGAAGTGATGCTATCGATCAATATCGAAGGAGGAAGAAAGCTCCAGCTCTCTGATGGAACGATGTGGGAAGTCGACCCAAACGACGTTGTTCAATCCTCGGTATGGATTACACCTTTTCCTATAAGGATTGTTCCAAGCGACAGCACAGACTATCCTTTCTTGCTCGTCAATAAAACATCTGGAGTTTCCGTCAAGGCGCGCAAGGTTGCACCTGGCTCTCAAGCTGAGCAGAAACCATCCAGCGAGCCGACTACGACGATTCAGCCGGCCGCTCCAACCCAACCGTCATCAACGCAGCCTCCAGCCGGACAATAGAGGGAGTTGCAAAACTGCCTCAATGGCCAGCTACGCCGCTTTGAATCAAGAAGTTGTCGTCTAATCCTTTGGAAAACTGAACACAGCTGATCCGATCTTCAACAACAGCGTGGATCCTTCCCAGTTTTTTCAAATAGTCGACGACAACTGTCACAAGTTCCATCCGATGAACAGACCCGATAAGCAGCTTACCCTTCTTAAAACAGTTATAGCCATCCCCTCCATTATACATGTAGTCAACTGTCGCCACTCGATAGAGCCCTTTTCGGTCTAAAGGAAGCCCGTTGATGCCTATATGCGTGACCCTCCTGCCTGGAATCTGATTGGAGTCGAACGCATATTCTATGCCCGACACCTGGGCAAAACGGCCAGCTTTTCCCTCAATTTGCGATACTGAGTTCTCAAGCGCTTCCAAAATTTCTTCTCCCGTAATCTCGACGAGATAGCAAATATTGCCAAAGGGAAGTTCTGACAAGATGTCTTTGAAACTGATCGTTGTTCCGGGATCATAGATCCTATCGCCTCTGATGATGCCGCCGCTAATGATCGCAACATCTGCATTGCAGCTAAAGCGGAGTGCATCTGCAACAAGATTTCCGACTGTTGACTCCTGAGAACGGACCTTTGCAGCACTGCTGTCCAATAAAGTCGTTGTGATTGCAACCGGTTGCTTTGCATGCTCTTCAAAAAGCGCTTCATATCCTTGGATCTTTCCTGCAATTTTAGGATGTTCCGGAATCCGATGATTGGCGATGACTTTCCATGAAGGAAACACTTTGACAAAGGAGGTCTTTTCATCTTTTTCGATGAGCAAATTAATTCGAGTAAGGAAATGGGCGTTTTGTCCTGATTTATGAACAAATGTCTTCCCATCATACCATGTAAACGGGTCGTGGTCATGCCCTCCCAGAATCAGATCAATGCCAGGAACCTCCACTGCCAATTGTCTGTCCTCATCCATAAAAAGATGGGTCAGCGCAACGATCACATCAGCCCCTTCTTTCTTGAGTTGCTGGACCATTTGTTTGGCTGTTAAGGCAATCGGAGTAAAGCAGACCTTCCGGTTCGTGGAAGAGAGCAGGGGAGTTTCTACGGTGATTAAACCGAAAAAACCAATTTTCACCCCTTCTACGTCGACGATCACAGTCTGCTTAGGTCCTGTGAAGTATTGGCACTCTGTATCAAAAGCGTTTGCAGCCAACCATTGGAATTTGGATTCTGCCATCCTCTCTTTGACAATCTCTGGACCAAAGTCAAATTCGTGATTTCCTAATGCAACGAGATCGACGCCCAAATCGTTCAAAATCTCAATACGATGGACTGCTTTGTCAAAAGCAGAAAGAACGGATGGAAAGAGAAAATCTCCATTGACGGTTGTAATGTGGTGTTTGACCTTCTCCCTTTCTTTTTCAAGCAAGGTATAAAGCCCGGCATACCCCCCTTTTCCGTCCCTATCGGGAGAAATCGTATACACATCGTTAAACGAAAAAATTGTGAATGAAACCGTTTTGGCATGCGCCGCATGAAAAACTCCAAAACAAATGAGAAAAAAAAATGCAATACGCGATCTCAGATTCAGCCAATTCATCACAACACCATTTTCATTGAGAATATTGCGTGAAAGATAATTTGAAAGGGTCCTGATTGTCAAGAGAGAACGGAGGAGATTGACTGGAAGAGCTTCAAAGGGGTATATTTTGTTCTGATCTTGATATTCATAGGAGGTTTTTTTTATGTCTCCACAATTCACAGAAAACGTTAGGGATGCATTAGAAAAGGCTTTTAGCTATGCGCAAGAGCATCAGCATACGGAAGTGGGAGAAAACCACCTCCTCTTAGGTTTTTTTGAGGATCCCCAAGGATACTTTTCAACACTGTCTTCCTCTTTAAACCTCAATGCCACAGCTCTGCCTCAACAGATCAAGACAGCTCTTGCAAAAGTTCCTACTTTCGCTGAAGCCGCGCAAGCCCCTTCTGTCTCATCCCAATTGCAAAACCGGATAGCAGAGGCGCAAGCCATTGCCAAAAAATGGAATGATAGCTACTTAAGCAGCGATCACTTTTTCTACGTATTTTGGCAGTCGGGAGGAGAACCTTTTGCCAGCTGGAAAAAAAACTCGCCCATTTCACTCAGCGAAGTAGAAAAAAAGATCAAACAAATTCGAGGAACGACACGTATGGACTCCCCTACCGCAGAAGCCGGTGTTCAAGCCTTGGCCAAGTACTGCCGCAATCTCACATCCCTTGCTAAAGACGGCAAACTCGATCCCGTCATCGGCCGCGACGAAGAGATCCGCAGGACGATGCAGGTCTTGAGC
Source organism: Verrucomicrobiota bacterium (assembly GCA_018239725.1). Taxonomy (GTDB): domain Bacteria; phylum Chlamydiota; class Chlamydiia; order Chlamydiales; family Rhabdochlamydiaceae; genus Acherontichlamydia. The sequence continues at coordinate 10,454 of JAFEGU010000162.1, forward strand.
CGCCGCACCAAGAACAACCCTCTTCTAATCGGAGAGCCCGGTGTTGGAAAAACAGCTATTGCAGAGGGACTTGCTCTGCGCATCGTCCAAGGAGACGTCCCCGATTCCCTTAAGGACAAACAGCTCTATGTCCTCGATATGGGGAGCCTTATTGCAGGGACCAAGTACAGAGGGGAGTTTGAAGAAAGATTAAAAGGGATCTTAAAGGAAATTGAAGAGGGCTCTGGCAAGACCCTTCTTTTCATTGATGAGGTCCACACGCTTGTCGGCGCCGGCGCTGCAGAAGGGGCCATGGATGCCGCAAACCTTCTTAAGCCAGCCCTTGCGCGCGGAACGCTCCACTGCATCGGAGCAACGACCCTCAATGAATACCAGAAGTACATCGAAAAGGATGCTGCCCTTGAACGGCGGTTTCAAACCGTCTTCGTCCAAGAGCCCTCTGTAGAAGATACGATTGCGATCTTAAGAGGCCTTCGCGAGCGTTACGAGATCTTTCACGGAGTCCACATCACGGAAGGTGCATTGCATGCCGCCGTGCTCCTTTCGAACCGCTACATCACAGACCGACGCCTGCCTGATAAAGCAATCGACCTGATCGACGAAGCTGCCAGCATGATCCGGATGCAGATCGGAAGCCTTCCCCTTCCCATTGATATCAAGGAAAGGGAGCTATCCAGCATGATCGTTAAGCAGGAAGCGCTCAAACGGGAAGATACTCCAAGCGCCACAGGAGAAGCGAAAAAATTGGAAGGGCAAATTGCCAAGGCCAAAGAGGACTTAGCCGTCCTGCGCGAACAATGGAATCAAGAAAAAAAGCTGATCCAATCGCTGAAAGAGAAGAAAAATGCCCTTGAGACCCTCCGCTTCCAAGAAGAAGAAGCAGAACGCGCTGCCGACTACAACAAAGTGGCGGAACTGCGATATAACGCCATCCCCAAAATGAAAAAAGAACTGGAAGAGGCGCAAAAGACCTTGAACGAAAAGCCTAACCGCCTCCTTCAAGAAGAGGTCGATGAACCGCTCATTGCTCAGATCGTCGCCAAATGGACCGGCATTCCTGTCAACAAGATGCTCGGGGGAGAAGCAGAGCGGCTGCTCCATCTGGAAAAGATCCTTTCTGAACGGGTCGTCGGCCAACCTTTTGCTATCCAAGCAGTCAGCGAAGCCATCCGCAGGTCGCGGGCTGGCCTTAACGATCCATCCCGCCCTGTCGGCGTCTTCCTCTTTATCGGTCCAACGGGAGTTGGAAAAACAGAGCTTGCCAAAGCCCTTGCCGACCAACTCTTTAACCAAGAAGAAGCGATCGTGCGCGTCGATATGTCGGAGTACATGGAAAAGCACAGCGTCGCCAAGCTGATCGGATCTCCTCCGGGATATGTCGGGTACGAAGAAGGCGGACAGCTCACCGAAGCTCTCCGCAGAAGGCCCTACGCCGTGGTCCTCTTCGACGAGATTGAAAAAGCGCACCACGATGTCTTCAATATCCTCCTCCAAATATTTGACGACGGCAGGATCACCGATAGCAAAGGGCGAATGGTCAATTGCAAAAATGCCCTCTTCATCATGACTTCCAACTTAGGTTCGGAACAGCTCCTCGAAAAAATCCGCACCCATTCTCCCGAATGGACCAAAGATGCCGTTTATAGCATCGTCGAACCGATCCTAAAAGCCCATTTCCGTCCAGAATTCCTAAACCGCCTCGACGACATCCTCCCCTTCCTTCCTCTTCAAGAAAAGGATATGGAAAAGATCGTCCTGATCCAACTGAACCGAGTCGCGAAACGGCTCCTGGAACGGAGCATCCATCTGGAGTGGGACAAGCCCGTCTTAAGCTACCTTGCGCAAAAAGGGTATGATCCGTTCTACGGGGCCCGCCCATTAAAACGGCTGATCCAACAAGAGGTCGTCAACGTCCTCTCCACCGCTCTTCTTAAGGGAGAGATCAAAAATGAACAGACCATTCTCCTTTCTTTGCAAAAAAGCAAAGATGGAGAAGAGACCATCTCCTTTAAAGCGAACGGAAAATCAAAATGAAAACCCTATTCCGCCTTTTCCTTGTCGTGGGGTGCGCCGCAGGCCTTTATTTTTTTGCGGAAAGCCAAACCAAAGGATTCCGCTATTACCACCTCATTTCCAATTTGCCGAATGAAGAGCGGTGGGAAGTGCCGCCTCTTAGCAATGAAGAGATGGTCCGCATCAATCACCTGCTTGAACAACCCTTTACCCTTCTGGGATCAGGGGGATGGTGCCACGCCTTCTTAGGCCAGGACCAAAAGACGGTGATCAAATTTTTCAAGCATAGCCATCTCTATCCAAAAAATATCCTGCGCGACTTCTCCTTTAATAAACTTCTCTTAAAAAGCCCCCCCGATAACTACCTTCCCTACTATTTCCAACCCTTCAACTTCATCAGCTGCACCTTGATGTACACGAAGCTCAAAGAGCGATCAGGGATCCAATACGTCCACATCAACAAGACAGAAGGGCTGCATCCCACTGTTACACTATATGACCATATCGGGGTCCGTTACACGATCGAGTTGGACAAGACCGAGTTTATTGTCCAAGAGCGTGCAGAACTGATCTTCCCCCATATCCAGAAGCTTGTGAAAAAGAAAGATATCCCAGGCGCTAAAAAAGCGATCGACGACATGCTCGATTGCATCTTGAGCATCTATAAATCGGGCGTCCGGGATGCCGACCATGCCCTGCGCAACAATTTTGGCTATATCGGAGACCGACCAGTGACGATCGATTTAAGCTCTTGGGTGCCGGACGAGAAGATGAAAATCCCCGGCAATTACAAAAAAGAGATCGTTGTCAAAACAAGGCGGCTCAGTAGATGGCTGGACAAGTACCACCCTGAGCTCTACAACTACCTTGAAAACCGCCTCGCAGAGATCATGGAAACAGGTTGAAATACTTCAGAGAACGTCTCTTAAGGGACCTCTTTGAAACACTGCTCCTGGCGCGCCTTGCGTCTCTCCGAGTAAATATGGAGAAGAATTCCCGCTATGATTAGGCCAGAGGCGCTTAATGTCTTGAAGTCAACAGGCTCATCCAGGAACAAATAGGATAAAAAAAGAGAAATGATTGGAACAAAAATCAAGCCAAACGAAGTCACAGAAGGCCTCAGTTTAATGCTGACATGGATCATGAGCCAATAACCCACTGCAGTCGCAATGGCCCCTGCATAAAAAACAGATCCCAATGTTGGGAAATTCAGATCGGGCAGAGCAAAACGCTTCCCTTCAAGATACGCCCAAACAAACGTGCAGAGGGAAGCGAATAAGAGCTGCCAGGGAAGCAGTTGAAGCGGAGGGCGGTGCCATTTCAGATGGCGAGCGAACATGATCCCTATCGCCCAGCAAAGAGAACCTGCTAACATCGCTGCGTCTCCAATCCAAATCTTCTCATGCCAATTCAGGTGGTTAGGATTAACGAAAAGCAGCACTCCTATGATGCCTAATAAAAAACTCATCCAGTCCAAACCCACAAGTTTGCTACCCCAAAATAGGGATAGGGGAATCACCCAGACCGATGTCGTATAGATAAGAAAACTTGCTTTCCCAGCTCCAAGGATCGAAAGACCGTAGTTGGATAGAAAAAGGGTCAGTGCGATTTGAAATAAACTGACAACAAGGACAACCGGCAAGTCTTTTTTCCGAGGTATCACAAAATTGTTGCTGCCGATGACGATCAAAAACATCGTGATCGTCGCAAAGATAAAACGGAGCATGATGAAATGGGTTGCACTCATATGCTCCAACCCAACTTTAGAAATGGGGAAGTTCATCCCCCAAATTAGGATCAATAAGATAAATAATGTGAAGGGACTTTTTAGTTTCATCTTGTCTATCCTTGTTTTTCAACGAGCATTGCCAATACAGATTCTTCAGAGCCTGAGGAACTCGTCCCCTTGATCCTCTTTTCCTGATAGTTCACAAATGGATTAGTGATCACCCGATCAAAAAAAGATGGGTTTTCATAATTAGACTCATCCAGAAAGCAAACAAAGCGGCTTCCTTTGCGCATGTGCTTGTCGAGACAAATAGAGAGCACTTCAAAGATCCTGTCGGAACTCCGGTCGATGCGGACAGGGATCGGCTGGGACTGTTCTTTTGGAAGCTTATGCTCAGTATGCACTTTTTCATACTGCGCCTCTGTAATCTGCCCTCTTTGCTTGAGCTGATGCAGGAAACGGGGCAGATTTTTCCGATGCTCCTTTTCAAGCTGCCGGCAAAACGCTTCCAAGTCCTTATCAGAATACTTAATCTGAGCAAGCTCCGGCAGCTGCTTTTCGATCATCTCATGCAGGTCTTTTTCTTTGCGCAGGGCCATCGTCGCAAGCCCATGATGCTCTTTTAAGCCAGCATTCTGAACATCACCAAAATCTCGTCCCAGCAAAATGGCATCGTAGGTCCCAAGCTGAAGAAGTCCTTCCTTCCATGGCTTTTGGATCACAGTCGCTTTTGGAACGGCCATCGCTTTTTTGGCAAGAGCCACTTCTGGTTCTATGACCGTATGGCTTTTAGGCTGCTGCTCCTGGATCAGCTTGGCTGCAAGTCCCGATGTGAACTGGATTTCCAGCACATCTCCGGCAGGTTGCAGCATATTGACAAGCTCTTTAACAGCCTTCTCTTCCCAATTCCTATCCATAAGACAACTCCTATTCCCAAAAACATCTTATTTCTTTATACGTGGAAATTATTAATAGGAATAGGAGGTTTATGAAAAATTCAGAATTGAAACATTCAGAATCCTCGAAATTACCCAAAATTAAGAAGAAAGCTCTCGTCTTAACGGATCCCCATTACCAGACTTCTAAAACTTCTCTGCTGGTCTTTGACTTCGAACCTTTTTCTTATGATTCTTCCGTAAAGCGCCTGAACAACAGCCAGCTCCAATCGACCTCCATTGATGGAAAAGAGGTCTATATCCTGGATGATTTTTTCACGGAAGAAGAGGGAAAACAGCTCAGAACTTTTTCAAAGCAAGCGACATTTAGCCGCAATAGTTATGGAAGCCCGGAGGCTATTGAAAACGGCGAAAAGCCTGCCCGTTCCATGGACGGGAAGGAGCGATGGCAGTTTTTTTCCCATCCGCCAGAGCCGATCTTCGAGATTTACAAACTATTTGGGACTTTGGCCGACCGCCTTGGCGCCGAGATCACAACCCTTCCTTGGGAACTCTGCGATCCTGCAGGCCACGGATCACCTTCTGTCATCGGCAATTTCATCGAAGAAGCATCCCATCAGAGCATGGAACTGGGCAAGCACCAGGATAGCAACCCCCAAAAAGGGCTCCCGTTTGCCATCCCCATTTTATATGCCTCAGAACCCGCTTCCCATCCCAGTACCTTTGTAAACGGAGAGAAAGGACTTCCCTGGATCGTATCGGTCATGCTGTATGTCAATGCAGAAAATTACCATTCAAGCTACAGCATGGGAACTGCGTTCTATGGAAGCGACCAATGCATCGCCATTAGGTCCTCTCCTAACAACATGCGCTTGGTCCTATTCGAAAGCGACCTCTTCCATACGATCGAGGAATCGCACATTCCCGAAGAGGTGAAGACCTGGAGGGTTTCCTATGTGTATAAACTCATCATAAACCCACGTAGAAAAACAGATAGCATGAAGCAAAAATTTGCTCAGCTCGCAGCAGGTCTTCACAATATCCCCAATCCATTGGCAGATCTGGAGATCTAGAGAGTCAATTGCCTCGCAATACTAAAATGTGCTTGAGTGGTAAGAGACCTTGTCGACACATTGCTGCGCATCGAACTTAATGACAACCGTCAAAGTTTTTTGGGTTTTTGCCCGTGCGCCTGCATTTTTCCCATACCCCGCTATGATGAGCCAAATGCCTCCTTCATCATTTGAATAGGAAACTTCTGACGCAACCTTATCGTAAATCCACGTTTCAGCGCCTTCTTGGTCCTTTGTAACGATATTCGGCGAGCCTAAAGCTGTGGCAACGGAGCCTTGGTCCATACCTTGGCGGATCTCTTTTTGGACAATGCCAAGGGTCATCGAACGCTCCTGAGCAGAATGGAGCTGGTCCGCATGATCTGAGGCTTTAGAGCAGCTGGCAGCTGTTAGAACAATTGCGCTAAACGCAGTAAACAGGGCTGCTTGATAAAACATAGTGATCTCCTAAATTTTTTCTTCCTGAATGAATAATCCTTTCGAGACTTTTGAGAAAAACTCTTGGTAGTATTCCACATCGTAGATCGGATGGACCTTCATCACGCGTCCGAAATTATCAAAGAGCTTCTGTTGAAAATTCACACGGACACGGGTCTCATCGCCAAACTGGGTTACATTGGCAGAGATTTCTACTAGACAATTTTTTTTCCAGCGCGCATCACGGCTAGAGGCCATGACGCTGAAGAACCGAGACCATCCATTTTCCACATCGATATCTTTTTCAGCAGAAAGCAGTCCAAGTTCCAAGTTGGCATGCTTGACGATGAAGGCATCATCTTGCAGAACATTGATCATCTCTTTGATAACAACTTTGGCATCGCGCGCAGCAAAAGTGCGGGATTGGATCTCCCGGATTTGCAGTTGGGTAAGCGGCTCATCAGATCCGTTATGGCATCCTGTGCAAAAGAGCGCCAAGCTGAAAAAAATAGCAAAAAGGGCAGCAATTTTCAGGTTTCTCTTTCCGATAAACTGTCGCAATGCAACAGATTGAGATTTCATATAATTTCTCCGAAAGAATTAAATGACCATCAAATGATATTCAAATCAAAATAAAACTGAAACAAATTCTTCATAACTGAAAATTAAAAAAAATCTTGCAATCCAGGATTACCTCCATTAGAATTTGCAGGAGCCTATCAAAATCTAACCACTCTATGCTAAAAAAGAAGCTCCTCCCCTCATCAATTCCATTCTGGTCCACCCTCGTCCTATTCGCCTTTGCCCTCGTCCAGATCGACAAGGCGTCATTTCAGCAAAACGACCTCTTTAACATCCGCCATATCCTGCCGAGCATCCCCATGGATCCTAAATGGGAATCCTCACCTCTTTCTCAAGATGAGCTGGCCAACTTCGACAAGATCATCGCCCAACCATTCTACTACTTGGCAAAAGGAACCCATTCTTTTGCATTTTTAAGCGAAGATGGCAGATACGTCATCAAGTTCCACCGCTATCCCTCCCATATGCGCGTCTTCCCTTGGCTTAACCGCCCCTTTTCCTACCAGTTCAGCGCTAAACGGATCAAAATCAAGGAACATAATTTCCAAAAGCTCGATTACAACTTAAGCAACTATAAAAATAGTTTTGAGCAGCTGCGGGACGAGGCTGGTCTGATCTACGTCCATGCAGGCCCATTATCGAATTTAAATCGATTTGCCACGATTGTCGATAAGACGGGCAACCGCTACAAGGTCTCACTCGATACCGTGACCTTTGCCCTCCAGCACAAGGCCGATCTTCTCTACACGACGTTGGACAGATTGAAAAAGACCCAAGACATTGAGGCGTCAAAAAAAGTGATCTCAGCGATAGTCCAGCTTTTTGTCGGCTGCTGCCAAAAAGGCTATGTTGATAAAGACCCGATCCTCCGCAAAAATTACGGGATTATCGGAGATCGGGCGATCCATATTGATATCGGCGACATGGTCTACTGCGAAGAGATCAAGAACAGGGAAAATTACATTCCGCACGTTAAAGAAATGACCGAAAGCCTAAGAAAACGGCTTGTCCGCGATTATCCCTACCTCTTAGAACACTACCAGAATGAGATTGATCAACTTTAACTTTTAAAGAACTCTTTGAACTGGGATTGAAGCGATGAAGGCACAACCTCTTCGATACCTGATTTGTCGTACATCAGAAAATAGGTGCACGCAATCATGATCCCAAAGGCCGGACTGAAAAGAGTGATTACAAGCGACAGTCCGCAGACCAGAGATCGCTTGATCGTCAGCCACATCCTCGCATTGATCTTATTAAGGAACGGAACTTTAGAGAGTGTCGCAAGCCTAAGCGCACCGCTTATCGCAAATAGAGCGGCCGCATAGAAAAACCAGAGGATGTCAGCCATCAGCAGAAGTAAAAAGAAAACGCGGGCTGTCAGCGAAGAAAAAAATCGGTCGCGCTGGCTAAGCTGTGTTTGATGGATGGCTGCCTGAGGCTCTTCCCCATTTACCGCCTCTTCGTTCAGAAATTCTGAAGAGGCTCTCCCTTTTTCCATCTCGCTTCTGTCATATTCAAAGATATCGTAGATTGCCATCGCAAATCCTATTTTCTATGCTTGACCTTGTTAAATCCATTCAATGCTGCGATCCTGTACCCTTCAGCGTAAGTTGGGTAATTGAACACTTGATCGATAAAATAATCGATCCGCGCATTAAAGCTCATAGCGACCTGTCCGATATGGATCACTTCGGTAGCGGCACGGCCGATGATATGGATCCCTAATATCTCCAACGTATCGGCATGAAAGAGGATTTTGAACATCCCGGGATCGTTTCCAGAAATTTGATTGCGGGCGATCTCATAATAATACGCCCTTCCAATCTCGTAACGAAACCCTAATTCCTTGAGCTGTTCTTCAGTATAGCCGCATGAAGAAATTTCTGGAATGGTATAAATTCCGATCGGATAAAATGTCGGGAAATGGTGCGTCTGCGCACCAAAGGCATGGCGTGCAGCAAGCCTTCCTTGCTCCATGCTTGTGGAAGCTAACGCCGGAGCACCGATCACATCGCCTGCGGCGTAAATATTGGGAACGACCGTCTGAAACAGCGCGTTGACAGGAATATATCCCGACTTGTCGACAGCAATGCCCACGTTTTCCACTTGGAGCTTTTCGACATTTGCCTCGCGTCCCAGCGCATACAAGACCATTTCCGCACGGAGGACAGTGCCATCTTTGCAACGCACCTCCACTTCTTCTTTCCGCCTCACAATTTTATCCGGCTCTTTATTGCCGACCACTTTCAAACCGATCGTGTTGAGCGCTTTTTGCAAATGCATCCCAATCTCACGGTCTAGAAGAGGGAGAAGCTGGTCCCGTTTGTCAATGACAGTCACTTCCGTTCCAAGAGCAGCAAAAAAACTTGCGTACTCGGAACCGATGATGCCCCCGCCCAGAACAATCAACGTCTTTGGCAAATGGTCGATCGAAAGCAACCGAGTCGAGTCGAGGATCCGTTCATGGTCGAAAGGGACATGGATTGGATTGCGCGGCTTTGATCCTGTAGCAATAAGAAAATAATCCGCTGTGACCCGAAAAGAAGCATGCTGATGGTCGTCCAAGATAACAATATGGTTCTTGTCCTCAAATCGGGCAGCCCCATAGATCAAGCGGATCTTGTTCTTTTCAAACTGCCGGTTGAGCATCTTCCACTGCTCGTCAAGAATCTTATGAAGCCTGAAGTTCAGGTCATTGATCGAAACTTCGCGCATCATCCGGTTCTGGCCGTAAAAGCTCCTTTCATAGAAACCTGTCAAGTCGATGATCGCCTCGCGCAGGGACTTGGACGGGATCGTCCCAGAGTTGAGCGAGGCCCCGCCTGGAACGGAATCCTTTTCGATGACAATGACATTTTTTCCAAGCTTTGCAGCTTGGATTGCCGCCTTCTGCCCCGCCGGTCCTGAACCGATCACGACATAGTCTGCATAGAGTTCTTCCACAATCTACCCCAACACACCTAAAATTTTAACTTACACGAGCTCCTCTCAAAAGTCCAGTGCCTGGAAAATGAGCTTGAGGCTAACGCTCTCTAAATATTCTTGTTCAATAAGGGTTAAGATGCTAAGATCCTCCGATTATGTAGATAAAATTGGAGTGAGAACCCATGTCTAAACGTTGTCAAGTGACTGGAAAAGTCCCTGTTCGCGGGA
>JAFEGU010000163.1 GCA_018239725.1 Verrucomicrobiota bacterium
ATACTGGGGCCAGTTGCGTGCACGCATCTAGAACTCCTTCGTTTGTCTTGCTAGGACGACAAAGGAGTTTCTTTATTTTAGGGGATTTTCCTCAACGATTCTCTATAGAATTTTTCAACACAGCGGGCATATTCGAGCATGCTTTAGAAAAAAGTGCTTATATAAAACAGAAGCAAAACCCCTAGCTGCTACAGCAGCCTGAAGATGGCCGAAAAAGAGAATAATAGGCGCTCAGAAAGCTTAACTTGATTTACCGGGATGACCACGTCATTTTACCTAGTGAGTATGGAAATACGTCACGTGGAGCAGTTGGTGGCGCCCCACTTTAATAGTTCGGAAAAACAACTGGTGGCGTGCCCCTGGGCCTGACCACGAATAGCAGGTGGACCTTAAAGCAATTTAAAGGTCGATAAAAAAACCGAAACTATTGGTCGAGTAAGCAAAAGAGCCAAAACAGCTAGAGAGAAACTTATGGCTTGACGAATTCACATAGCAGGTGAAGTGCCCTTGGGCACGAACCGATGGACAAAGTAAATAAGCTAAAGCGATGCAGTCGGCTTCAAAGATGCGGATATTCGGCGCAGCCAAAAAACAACTTTTAAGTTTAATTGTATATAGCTACTGATATACTGCTCCTGTATTATCGAAGATCATGCTGGACAACTGGGCCTCATCCTCAAAAATAGCGAAGATATCGTTGATCGTTGGCATTTGGGCATTATTGACAACAACCTCATACGCAAACAAATGGCCATTCTTTCCTTTGATATAGCCGGCATATGCCTGTGTGATTAGAAAGAATTTCCCTGTCGCTAAATTAAACGCTGCGCCTGTCCCTGTTTTTGCAAAGACTTTGCCTGCCCCGTTTGAATTTTTTCCAAAATCTTCCAAAGAACCATCAACGCCAAGAATCGGTAGCGCATTTAAAAAATGCTGAAATTGCTTTGATGGAAGCTTGCTCATATATTGAAGCAATTGGATCTCTGCTTGGGGTGTAAGGCGGTTTTCATTGCCTCCTGCAGCATCGATAAACACAAAAGCACTAGGAGAAACTCCAACTTTATTGACCGTAAAATCCCCTAAGAGCCTCATCCCCTCATTAAATGTTTTCTGCTCCTGTTTGGAAGCCAGCAATAAAGGCACGAGATCGGCTCCTAAATTATGACTGACCTTTAAGATCAATTTCCCATACTCTGATAGAGGGGGCGATGTCCATAAGGCAACTTGCTGCCACTTTTTGGACGGTATGAAAGAGGTTGGCTGTTGATCGTCAAGTTCGATCTTTATCCCTTGGTTTTTTAAGGCCTGAATCAGAGCTGCCTGTGCAAATGCGGGAGGATCTTGGATCGCAAACGTCCTTACTATCCCTTTTTGGTTAGCGGGGATCGTCCCTTCGACTACAATGTGATGACCATCAGTTGAAGAAACTTCTATCTGTAGCAGTCCACCGTTGCCAACTGTTTTAACCCTATTTTCGACTTGATATCCAGGGACCTGAGGCCTTGATGTGAGGCGTGCCTCTCTTCCCGTGGAACCGGCATCGATTACGATATCAATGAGATTTTCATTGATCATGATCGGCGATAAGACCATCCCTCTTTTCACAGTTGTCTCAAAAAGGCTATCGTCAATGATCACATTCCCTTTAAGAACCCTTAAGCCGCTCTGATACACTTGCCTTGCAAGCTCATTGATCCCTTGCAACGGATCTTCATTGGTCAAGATCACCCCTGGAATTTCGTTTGCAATGATGTGATCAAGTTTTGTAAATGAGATCGTGTTTGGGTCCGGCTGCCTACTGCCCATTGTTAAATCGCCTTGGGCAACTAATACCAGGTTGCCTTCCAATACCCCTTTTTTAATCGGATTGGTCGCATAAATCGGAGTTTTAAACCGGTACTCATTTCCAAAAGTCTGCAATAATGCTGCAACAGAAAATAATTTCGTCGTTGAAGCCGGCGAAAACAATTTATCCGCATTGAGTTCATATAGCACCTTGCCCGTTTCGAGATCTTTAACATAGACACCCCAGAAAGCATGCTCGTATTTAGGTTGATTCATGACTTGGAGCATCTCGTCGGAAAAATTATTCGCTTCCTCGCTAAGAGATGGCACCGCTAGCAGCGCAACTGCAAACAAATGGAAAATCATTGTTACCTCTCTTATTAATTTTCAACACGTATGACGGTTGCCCTCACTTCACGCGAAGATGGAGGGATGGAAACTGCTATACGCAGCGTCGCATGCGCAAAAGGATCGATCCTTTCATTAACTGTGACGACCTGCCGTCCAACCTCTTTTCCAAATGGATCATAGAATGAAAGCTGCAGCTGGATTCTGCGCGTTGGATAACGGGAACCATTTTCGATGGTGATCTGGACAGCGTTGTAGGAAACGATCCGTGCATAGACTTTGAGGCTTGGGGAAGATTGCGCGCCTACATTCATCCGGGCTAACTGCTCGCGTGCAGCCTTTCCTGTTGATGAAGGGTTTTGTGCCGCCCTTCTAAAATGGATGATAGCAGTCTGACGGTCTCCTCTCTGAAGGGCCATCTGGCCTAGGGCATATTCTGCTTCAGCAGATGGCAAAAGCTCCTCGCTCTTGAGAAGATCAACGCGCGCAGAGGCATAGTCGCCCATCTGCTGCTTCAGCAGTCCTCGTTGAAGGTAGAAGTCAAAATAATCCGGATTGAGCTCAATGGCCTTATTGAAGCACTCAAGCGCTTCTCTCTGATTGTGCTGCATCAGCAATGCCTTGCCCTTCAGGTTGTACAAGTGCGCTTCATTAGGAGCGATCTCAATACCGTGCTCGGCCAAACTCAACGCCTTGGAAGCTCGGCCTTGGCTCAAAGCAAGATATCCATTATCGAGGTCTTCGTAAGCTCCCTTCGTCCGCTTTAACTCGGCGATCGCCTCATCATACTCTTGCCAACCGAAGAAACCGCCTGGATACTGGGCAGCGGTTACCTTATTTGCCTCCAAGCGCTCTTGGCTAGGAGGGTGCGTTGCAAACAGCCCTCCCATCCATTCTGGATCCCTCTCTCTTTCAAGACGTAGGAAAGTCTCTTGAAGGATGACAGCAGCCTTGGGGTTGTATCCCGCTTTCGACATGTACTTGATCCCATACTTGTCTGCTTCGAGTTCCGCTTGCCTGCTGTACTTAAGGGCGATCAATGTCGCTCCGACCGCTGCAGAGCCGACGACCACATCCTCATATTTATGGTCGTGCATGAGGCCTTCCAGCCCTAAAATACCCACTCCCATCAATATGCTCTTTTCCATCATTTGGGCCCCGTGTCGAGCGGCGCTATGAACGATCTCATGGGCTAAAACCGCGGCTAGCTCCGCCTCGCTGTCTAGCTCAAGAAGCAACCCTCGGTTGATGGCTATCTTGCCGCCTGGAAGGGCCCATGCATTGGGGATCGAATTATTTAAAACTGTAAATTCGTAAGGCAGGTTGGGACGGTCGCTCACTGCAGCGATCTTCATTCCGACAGACTCGACATATTCTTGTATTTTGGGATCGGTGACAAAAGGGCCCCCTTCAGCCTGCTGAAGGTACTTGTACTCCTGCTCGCCAATCTGAATTTCCTGATCTTCTGAGACAAACTGCAGTTCGCTTTCGCCTGTGACAGGATTAGTGCCGCAACCTGAAAGAAAAAGAAGCGCGCTAATAAAAAAGGGGCACCAAATGAATTTATTCATGCTGCAGCACCATTTTGAGCGATCCGGCGCGCCTGCGCTAGGACGCCAGCTCCAAGTCCAAACAGCATCGCAGCAAAGGAAATGATAACGCCCAAAATAGGGATCGAGATCAGAAGGAAATAGAGGACAAGGCCTAACGTCAATATGGGCAATCTGTTGACACGGAACTTGAACTTCCCGAAGACCCAATTGGAGATCCAGAACACCGAATAGATTTTAGCGGTATAAAAACCAATGATATTCGCCGCTATCAAAGTCAGTGCAAATGGCACGCCTAAGATCGTCATCAAAAGGATAAGCGAAGCTAGAGGCAATAAGATCAAAAGCATCAGTCCCCATGAAAACGCTTTCCAAGGATGGGTCTTCAATACATGCAATGCGCTTTCCAAGTTCTTGGGAAACATCTTGATTAAGATAATTCCAACAACAAGGGTATAGATAAAGTTCATCAGGAGCGCGACAACCTTGCCTCCGACCAAAAGGCCCTGGATCCACGTTCCCTTGACTAACTCGTGCACCAAAGAGGGATGATGGGTGATCTGCCCTTGAACCATAGCTCCTTGATCGATCCAAGCAGTTGTGCTGCTGCGGTAATCGATGCTTCCGCTGATATGCGCTTTAGATGTGATCCGCAGCTGTCCAACATAGGCCTGCACCTTATTGGCAATGTAGGAAGAGATCCTTAAATTCGAAGCCACGATCGTGGCATCGGAGCCGATTTTGGATGAGAGGTCCACATTGCCGGCCGTAATCACCACATTGTTCCCCACGGTAGCGGAAGGAAGGAGTTGGACGTTGCCGGCGAATGCCGTTACATTATTACCAACGTTTCCACTGATCAATACCTGTCCTGCAACCGATCGGACATTGTGGGCGACGATCCCGGAAATATCAAGGCTACCACCTGCAGCGATGACATCGCCATTGATCTTCCCATCGATCACAATCTGATTGGCCAAAATATAGACATCGCCATTGACTTCTCCAGAAATTTCCACGCTATCGCCAAAAGCAAAGTAATCCCCTTGATAAACTGAACCAGCAGGCAGTACGATCACATGCGATGCCTCAGCTTGGGGCCGGTCATCATCCGACCAAGCCAAGCTCGAGAAAAAAAGGCACGCAAGAAAGATTAATCTAAGCACAAAATGACCTTCTTTTCTTTTGAGGGCATTGGAACACTTGCTTTGGCGGACAAATTCGATGTTTTTTGTTCAGGTTCGGCCCTTTCGCAATTTGACAAACTCGATTGAGAGTAGGCGATTTGTACAGGATCTGAATCCTTGACAAAAACAGAGGTTTTGGGCCCAAGTTGGAGTTTTGCAATTCCCTCTTTACGATGGAAGATTTCGATCTGCCTTTGGACATGCCCCCATACCATCTCTTCTGCGGATGTCAGGGCATTGATATCGCACTCTCTTTTTTGGTCGATCAACTTTCCCAGCTCCTCGATATTGAACAAAGTCAAATAAGGATGCTTGCCTAACTGGGGATCAACAGTTCTTGGAACGCTAAGGTCAAAAATGAGCTTTGTTTTTAGCCGATCGCCTTCGAGTTGATGAGGAGAGAGGACATGTTGAGAATGGTTTGTGCCGCAGATAACAAGATCATAATCTGTCCATGTATTTAATTGAGACCAATCAAACACATCTAGAGCATGCTCTTGCTGCAACTCCTCTGCATAAAGCAGGGCTCGTGTAAATAGAGTTAGCTGATCGCATCTTTTTTGTTTAAAGTAGGCTATCGCTTTCCGATTGATCTCAGAATTTCCGATAAAAAGGATCTTTCTCTGTTGTAAATCTTGCATGAACCATTGCCCGATCTGCCAAATGATCCCCGGCAAAGATTGCTGCTTGCGGCCTACAGCGCCTTTTGAACGGATCTGCTTCCCGATTTTTAAGCTTTTTTGAAAAAGAAAATGCATGCAGCTAGGGAGGCGGTAATAGAGCGCAGTCGTTTCATAAGCCAGTTTCACCTGCCGTTGAATTTCCGATTCGCCAAGAATGACACTATCAAGCCCAGATGTCACTGTCGCAAGATGAAAAAAACAATCGGAGCCAAAATAGGTGTATAGCTTATGCTCAAACGGTTCAGTTACAGCGTCGCGAAGTCGGTTCAATATCCGCGTGTGAGCATAAGCTAGATCGTCAGCGCTGAAGTAAATTTCCGTACGGTTGCAAGTCGAAAGCACAGCGCAGCTAAGCTCTTTCGCGATGCGCGTTTCTTTGGAAAATTGATGCTGGCATGCTTTAGCTAGCATTTCCCTTAAGGACAACTCTGAAGATTTATGATTGATCCCTAGAACACCAATGCGCATAGGCAGCTCTCATTAAATTGTAAGCATCCTGTCCTTTGTGTATATATACTGGTTCCCATTCTAACGCACAAGCGATTTTGATTTTAAATCTATAGAACTTAGTAAACAACTCCTGCCTAAATGCAGGAGCTTTATAGTCAGCACTTAGCTGCCACCTGCGTGCGGTTTACGGCGCACGTTGCATTGGGTAAACCCAAAGCAAGCCTGCAAAGATTTCGACTGGCATTCCAGTCGGCGTGCTGCTGGCTTCCACAAGAACATTTAAATAGGTGTCTTGTGCGGACGCCTAAACAACCACAAACGGGGCATGTTTGACTACTATAGGCTGGATTGACATACAGCACAGAAAGACCTTTTGCTTCGGCCTTGTATTCGATAAATGTCTGAAGCTTTCTAAATCCCCAACGGTGCCGGCGTGTCCGCATTCTTTTTCCCGCTTTAATCCG
>JAFEGU010000164.1 GCA_018239725.1 Verrucomicrobiota bacterium
CCAGCCAGTTCTTCTAATCAGACTACAACTCCACTCGTTTTGTTGATGGGCGCTGGTCCTCCACAACCAAACTTTGATGATCAAATCGACTTTATAACTAGGGAAGTAAATCGAATGAGGCCTACATCAGCGAGCTCAAATGCAAGCCCTTATGCGCAATATAACGACCAAAAACTCAAGGATATTCTAGTAGAATTTAACACTCATCTAGACAACTTAAATTCATTTGAAGAACGCAATGGTTCTACTCAAAAATCTCAGGAAACTAAGCAGAAGATAGAGTTAGAGATCGCTGATATTAATTCAGTACTGCTAGCTTGATCCCTATAAAATTTACCTCTTGAAGCATTTTCGTAAGGTAATCATGGCGCGCGTTGGATCCAACGCGTGCTTATTTTGCCTGCTGGAGTTAAATGTAGATCGTCAGATTGCCCTCGAGATTCACATTAAGCAATGAGGCCATTGGATCTGATCCCGTCTAGGTACTACTAAGAAACTACGTCAAATTGCAAAAATCCATATCCATATTTTTGCCCAAATTTGCATATGGAAATTTGCGATTAGATACTAGAGCCTGGGCCGATCGGATCCGAAAACTCCTCAGCCTAAGGCAAAACTCTAACTTTCAAATGAAAGCAAGTTATTCTGCGAATTGGCAGGATAGATCGAAAAGCAGACAATTATTCAAGTTGGAGCCTGGGTTCCCACCTCTTATGAATGGAGAGGTTTGCATTTAAGCTATTATATAGAACAGAAGCGATGTAAAAGTTGCATCCTGCTACAAAATTAGAAAAGTCGGCGGCATTCCTTGGTGTCGGAGAAGTAACGAATTCTTTTGCATACTGTATGAATGGCACAATAAATCCCCCTTGAGGAGGAGCATACAAGACATATTGCAGCATTTTTTCATTAGCTGTGAGCGGCTGCTGGTTATTGATAAGGTTGGTTAAATCTGTATCTATTGCAATAAGACCTGAAGCAAGTTGATGCAGGATGTTATTGTGATTGTTGGGATCGATTGATTCTGCTGTAATACCTAGCCAAGTATGGTAGAGCGCTGTCACATCATTTAGCAAAGGCTGCGGTAAACTTTGCGCATACAGGGGATAATGCGTTGCATGCCACGTATCCATCATTTTCCAAAGGTTCCAAAGGGCGCTGATCGAGTTGGAGTCCTGAGGATGGTAAAGAGAGGCCATAATCCCCTCCCATGCCTCTAAGGTTCTATTCGAAGAAGCCGGGTTCATGATGTAGTTAGAAATCTGATATAAACTAAGATCGAGGAACCAATTTTGAGCATTTAGATAAGTGTAGATCTGTTTGGTTGCATCATCTAGAGGAGGCGTTACCCCGCTGTTAATGTATTGAGTGCATAAGTCTACAAATGCAGGGATCGAGAAAGCAAGAGGGTAGACTTCTTGGATGAGCAGGTTTGC
>JAFEGU010000165.1 GCA_018239725.1 Verrucomicrobiota bacterium
CCCATTTCTTTTTTCATCGCGATAAGATCGAACAGGAGATCGCAAAAAGCATTGTTGCATTTGGAGAAAAAACAAAGCTGCGGGATGCCTGCGAGTATGCGCTGACAAATGGAGGAAAGAGGTTTCGTCCTCTGATCGTTTTGCTGATCGCCGAGGCGCTTGGCAATGGGATGAATGTCTATCCATCAGCTCTTTCTGTCGAGTTTTTTCATACTGCATCACTGATCGCCGACGATCTTCCTTGCATGGACAATGATGACGAAAGAAGGGAAAAACCTTCGTTGCACAAGGTCTATGGAGAATCGATCGCCCTTCTTGCAAGCTACGCTTTGATCACCGCAGCCTTTGAAAAGATCCATGCGAACGCAGCTGCCATGCACCAATCGGGGCCACCGTTTTCCCAATTCAGCGATAAAGCCTGTGTGATTGCGTTAGAGTCTGCGACCCATTGCGCTGGGATCCTTGGTGCCACAGGCGGTCAATTCCTCGATCTGTTCCCTCCTAATCAAAACCTCGAGACTGTCAAGCAGGTGATCTATAAGAAGACGGTCACTTTGTTCGAGGTGTCCTTTGTTTTAGGCTGGGTGTTCGGCGGCGGCGATGTCAGCAAGCTCGACCGCGTACGTAAGGCGGCCTATCATTTCGGGATGGCTTTTCAGACGGCGGACGATCTTGGCGATATGCTGCAGGATGAGAAGAAGCAGCGGGAGATCAGCATCGCCCGTTTGATCGGCAAAGAAAGAGCGCTTCTTTATTTTGATGAAGAAATGAGAAGCCTTCAGAAAATTTTACAAGAGCTAAAGCTCTTTACTCCCTCATTTGAGAAGATGTGCCAGATCCTGGTTAAATATGCTGTAACGAACGCCCAAGCGATGAACTAAGGTGTGCCGATGAGAATTGCATACTGTCTGCTTCTTTTATTTTTTGCGAATTTGCAAGCCGATGAAAGGGTGTTAAAAGTCGATTTTCTCAAGTCGATGGACAAAGCTGCAGATCCTCAACAGTCCCGCCATTCTTTGGAAGACAATGAAACAGGGCGGAGGTATCTATCTCTTTATGAACGGAACATGCCGCAGTGTTTAAAAAGAAACCCTGGCAATGGCATTCCGAAGATTATCCATCAAATTTGGCTTGGCAGCCCCCTTCCGGAAAAGTTTAAACATCTTCAAGCTTCCTGGAAAGAACATCATCCAACATGGACATACATCCTGTGGACCGATGCCGATGTAAAAAAAATGAATCTGCGCAACCGCACCCAATACGAACAAGCCGGAAACTATGCTGAGAAATCAGATATTTTACGGTATGAAATATTAAAAGAATGGGGCGGCGTCTACGTTGATATTGATTTTGAATGTTTCAGACCTTTGGACATCCTTGTTGAAAACTTTGAATTTTTTTCAGGGGTGCCGGCATGGATTACAGTTTCTCTTAATAATGGACTCATCGGCACAGTTCCAGAACATCCGATCATCAATGCTTGCGTTGAAGACCTTGCTGAAAATTACGCTGCGCAAACTGAAATCAAGGATGGAAATTTTGGGATCTTCGACCGAAGCGGGCCCTATTATTTTACGAGATGTTTTATGAAAGCATCGACTGATGAATCGGATGGAGTTATCATTTTTCCGGCAACGTTCCTATATCCATTTCCTCCCATATTGGATCGTTCCCAACGGACGCATAGCGTTGCTGTAAAGTGGTTGACGGAGGAATCTTTTGCGATTCATTATTGGATGGCCAGTTGGCTCCAATCATGGTAGATGGCCGATGCTTACCCTTCCAGTTCTATTTGCGCTTCCCTTTCAGAAACCCAACGGCCCTCGCTAGTCAATGTCGATAGTTGATAATCGGCTATTTTTTCATCCAGATGGGGCGGGCATGAATGGGGAACATAATGAAAAGCTATGCATGGGATTTCAAGCTCGCGGCAGGCTTCGTCGACGCTTTTAATCTGCTTCAACCGGTCGTCGACAAAAACGATCTTCTCGGGACGTTCGGATAGATTGGAAAGAATTTCTTTTAAGACAGGACCTTTTGCTGGATGTTCTGTTTCAATAACGCCTTGGGCGTATTCGTAGAAAACCCCGTTTGCAAGCGTTGGCAGATCGTCTTTAAAGGGTATACCAAGGTCACGCAGTATTTGAGCTCTGGAACCCCTTACGGTGGGATCCAAGGCTACTTTTGTAAATGCGGCTACTTTAATCCCCAGATCTTGCGCTTGGATAATCACTTCAGGCCATTCTGGATCAAGCAATTTCCATTTGTCCAAAGTGCCTAGGATGATTCGATCAAAAGCAATTTTTTCTTCCTTGGTGATCATCGGGCAGTGTTTTTGAAACCACTCATACTTCCATGTTTCATGATCGGGATGCAGGACAGCGTCGGGATAGGCTAGAAGGGTTCCTCCCACATCCAAAAGAACGAGGGTTCCTTGAGGGCTATTGGCAATCTCCTGCCGAATGGGTGTTAAAGAATCTGCCGTCTGAATTTCAGCATATCCAGTGCAAAAGCAGGCCAGAAAAAAGAATCCGATCAATTGCTTCATCATATTTTCTCTTTAAAAAGATGAATTGGGACAGCAATTTTACCCTAGATGCACAAAAGGGTTCAAGTCTGTAAAAGAACATCAAAAAAATATAGGATAGTTAGAATGTTTTTTTACACAGAGTTCAGGCAATCAGATGGTAAAGCGCGCCTAATCCAAAACAGATGATGAGGACGCCGGCTGACCGGTTGATCCAGAGCAGCAGTTTTTCACTGACGCGCTTGCGGAACAGTGTGACAAGCTCTGCCAAGATCAGCCACCAAAGCGCAGATCCTAGAAAGACACCGGCGACAAGCTGTATCGATTTGGAAAATTGGACCGATCCTTGAACGAGCCCAAGTCCTGCAAAAATGGCCATGAAGGAGAGGATAGTCAACGGATTGGTCAAGGTGAGAATGAATGTTGAAGAGAAGTCTTTAAACTTTCCCTTTTCTTTGATTGAAGCTTCTGTTTTGGCTGGTTTTTCACGAAATATCCTGAAGCCTAGGTAGAGGAGAAAGAGGCCGCCTAAAGCTTGAAACCAATTTTGGTAGCTGAGGAGAAGAGAGGAAATGCCGGTCAGGCCAAAACCGGCAATGATTCCGTACATCCCGTCGGCGCACGCTGCGCCAAGACCGCATGCAAGGCCGCTTAGCCTGCCTGCATGCAGTGTCCGTTTGATGCAGAGGATTCCAATGGGACCAACGGGGGCTGCAATGCTGAAACCGACGATGATCCCTTTGATCAAAAAATCCATAAAAAGGTTTTATACTTCGGCAAGTTCGCCAGCGCTTTGTCCAATGGTTGCTGCATCTTTCAATGGCAGCCCTTTTCCATCGGCTAGCTTGGCAAACACAGCCTTTTCAATCTCATCGACAAGTTTGGGGTTTTTCTTCAGTTCTTCACGCGCAGCTTCGCGCCCCTGTCCGAGCCTGTTGCCATTGTAGCTGAACCATGTTCCTTTCTTATCGATGATTGCAAGGTCGACAGCTAGGTCGAGGATCGATCCAACCCGCGAGATCCCTTCATTAAAGAGGATGTCGAACTCGGCCGATTGGAAAGGAGGGGCAAGCTTGTTCTTCACGACTTTGACTTTGACGCGGTTGCCAGCTTCATTTCCGTCGCTTCCTTTAATGCTGCCGATGCGGCGGATGTCCATGCGGATCGACGCGTAGA
>JAFEGU010000166.1 GCA_018239725.1 Verrucomicrobiota bacterium
TAATATGGGTAATCAATTATTACTGATCGAAGATGTCGATGATTTAGGCCGCAGCGGAGATGTCGTTTCTGTTAAGCCAGGCTACGCTCGAAATTTTCTGATCCCTCAAAAGAAAGCTGTCGTTGCCGACAAGTTCACATTGCGCCTGCAAGCGCGGCTCAAAGAAGAGCGTGCTAAGCAAGCTGAAGTGGACAAGACTGAAGCGGAACAATTGGCTGCTCGCATCGATGGAATGATCCTCACAATCGAAGTTAAAGTCGATCCAGATGGCCACATGTATGGATCTGTCACTTCTTTGGACATCGTACGTCTTTTCGAAGAGCAAGACGTTAAGTTGGAAAGACGCAATGTCGTTCTCCAACAACCGATCAAACAACTCGGCGTCTACCCGATTGTTTTGAAACTTAAAGAAGGTGTTCCAGCTCAAATCACTCTTAAAGTGATGAGCGAAGCGCAGATTGCTGAAGAAGCGAATCAATAATCGATCTCTTCCACCTCTCCTCTTCATGTGAGGAGAGGCGGAAGGATTTATACGCGGTCGTTGTGAGCCTAACTCTTTTTTCACCCGCCAAGCTAAACCTGTTTTTCCGTGTCCTCTATAAGCGGGAAGATGGATTTCATGAAATTGCCTCCCTTTATCAAGCCATCTCTCTTGGAGATACACTCACTGTATCGTTGGCCGAGGATGACTTGCTGACATGCACCGATCCCAACGTTCCATGCGATAGTTCCAATTTAATCCTTAAAGCCTTAGATGCGTACCGCCGTCAAACTGGCAACCTGTTCAAGGTCAATATCCATTTGGACAAGAATGTTCCTATGCAAGCGGGCCTTGGAGGCGGTAGCAGCAATGCGGCGACAGCAATGTGGGCGTTCAATACCCTTTCGTCAAGACCGGTACCAGAACAGGTTCTCTCTGAATGGTTGGGAACTTTCAGCTCTGATGCTCCCTTTTTTTTCTCGCAAGGAACAGCTTACTGCCGGGGACGGGGAGAAAAGATCGAAAATATTGGAAAGTTGCCCGATACGCAGCTATGGATCGCTAAGCCGCAAGAGGGGCTTTCAACGCCTCTTGTCTATCGGCATTGCCGTGCATCAGAGCTTTCTCAAAGGGATCCCGATCAGTTCTTAGCTGAGCTCATCAGCGGCAATCCTTTCTATTTTAACGATCTAGAGATCCCTGCATTTTCATTGATGCCAAGTTTAGCAAGGCTCAAAAGTCAGCTCTTGGAGCTGGGGTTTTCCCATGCGACCATGACAGGAAGCGGAACCGCATTCTTCTGCGTGGGGCCAAAGCCTTCGTCCCAGATTCCCGGGATCGATTTTTATCCTGCTTCTTTTGTTTCCCGCAGCAATGGGAACTGGTATGAATTTCCCTCTGTTTGATATACTCCCAATTTCAATCTTTTTAAGGATTTCCATTTATGAAAATGTATGACGACCAACTGATTGTCATCACAGGAGCTGCAGGTTTCATCGGTTCTTGCTGTGTAAAATATCTGAATGAAAAAGGGTTTAACAACCTCCTGCTCGTCGATGACATCAAAAAGACGGAAAAGTGGAAGAACCTGGTTAATAAGAAATGTGTCGATTTCATCTCGCGCAACGAACTTTTCCAATGGCTTCAAGGCAAAGAGAGGGATATTGAAGCGTTTATCCATTTGGGCGCGTGTTCCGATACGATGGAGACAGATGGCAACTACTTGATGGAGAATAATTTCCGTTATTCTGTCCGCCTTGCCGAGTATGCATTGGCACATGGACATCGGTTTATTTACGCCTCCTCTGCTGCCACATATGGCGATGGGACAAAAGGTTTTGTTGACAACCATGCTGAAATTGAAAGCCTAAAGCCGCTCAACCTCTATGGATTTTCCAAGTACTACTTTGACCTTTGGCTCAAACAGCAAGGTCTTTTAGATCGAGTCGTCGGCTTAAAGTACTTCAACGTCTATGGCCCGAATGAAAACCATAAAGGGCGGATGGCATCGATGGTCTACAAGATGCTCCCGATCGCGCAAAAAGAAGGGGTGATCAAGCTTTTCAAGTCCTCTGAGCCAGATCGATTTGGCGATGGCGAGCAGTGCCGCGATTTTATCTACGTCAAAGATGCGGTCCGCATGACCTGCGACTTCCTTGAAAATGACCTAACAGGTATCTTTAACATTGGATCGGGCAAAACAACGACGTGGAACCAGCTTGCTAATGCCCTGTTCAAAGCGCTCGATAAGCCTTCGCGTATCGAATATGTTGATATGCCGGAAGCGCTGCTTGGCCAGTATCAAAACTACACCTGCGCCGATATGTCGAAGTATAAGGAAAAGAAGGGGCTGCCAAACGCCCAGCCTTCATGCGAGTTCTCTACGGAGCAAGGCGTTGTTGACTATGTGAGAAATTATTTACTTAAGGATGAACGATGGTAAAGCTCAGCGGGATGTTAAGCCGATTCAGCCCAGTGCGTGTTCTTGTGATCGGGG
Source organism: Verrucomicrobiota bacterium (assembly GCA_018239725.1). Taxonomy (GTDB): domain Bacteria; phylum Chlamydiota; class Chlamydiia; order Chlamydiales; family Rhabdochlamydiaceae; genus Acherontichlamydia. The sequence continues at coordinate 2,478 of JAFEGU010000166.1, forward strand.
ATTTCATGCTTGATACATACACGACAGGAAAGGTGAAGAGGATCTCCCCTGAAGCCCCTGTTTCCGTCCTCCATGTTCAGAAAGAGGAGAGCCGGCCTGGCGGCGCCGGCAACGTTGTATTGAACCTTGTTTCCCTGGGTGCAAAAGTGATCGCTGTTGGCCGGATCGGCTATGACGTTGCTGGCGAGCAGCTGCGCGATTCGCTAGAGAGCGAAGGGGTCGATACGGAGAATATCTTTCTGCAGAAGGGGTATAAGACCCCGGTTAAAAATCGTCTGATCGCCGACGCACAGCAGGTCTTGCGCGTTGATTGCGAGACAGTAAGCTCTTTGCCTGAGATCATCGAAGAGCAGGTGCTGGAGCGCCTATCTCCAATCCTTGACAAAGTGAATATTGTTGCTATCTCCGACTATGGAAAAGGCTTCTTGTCCAAGGCCCTTCTCAAAAAGATCATCGAGATGTCCCGTGAGAAGGAGATACCGGTGATCGTCGATCCGAAAGGGGACGATTTTTCCAAGTACCAAGGCGCTACCGTCATTAAGCCGAATTTGACTGAAGCCTATGCTGCTGCTAAACTGCCCGTTGAGGAGAGTTTAGAAAACGTCGCTGCAAATATCCTCAAGAATTGCGGATCTGAAATGTTGCTCATCACCCGCTCTGAAGCGGGGATTTCCCTGTTTACAAACTCGGGCCAGAGGATCGATTTCCCAGTGCGCTCCAAAGAGGTCAAGGATGTTACCGGTGCTGGCGATACCGTGCTTGCGATGATCAGTGTTGCATTAGCTAACAAGCTCGATATCCGCTATGGAGCGCAATTGGCCAATATTGCTGCTGGTATGGCGATCGAGCGGCTTGGCTGCGCCCGAATCAATCTATCTGAAATGGCAGAAAGGCTGCTTGAGTATGACGTCGAGAATAAGATCTTTGATGAAGAACACCTTTATGCTCTGCAGCAAGCTCTGAAAGGAAAGCGGTACTCGGTCCTTGGCCTCGATAGCACGCAAGGGATGTCGACGACCCTCTTCCGTTCTCTTAGAAAGCTTGCCTCGCGGGATTCTGAAAAAAAATTGATCGTCTACGTCCGTGACAACGATCCTGATGGAGAGTTTGTCTCCCTCCTATCTTCTCTTGCCGAGGTCGATTTCATCGTCCTAAAATGTGAAAGCCTCAAAAATCTCTGCGAGATCATCCATCCCCACCAAGTCTTTGTGATTGAAGAGGACCGCTTGGTCGCCCTCGATCATGCAACAGCTTTATTGTCCCGCGTCCGGGATGCGATGGCTTATCGGACTTAGAAAAATCGGCTGCTCATTTTCGATCCAAAATGCGATGAAGCCTTTTTCAATGACAGTTTCTTACAAGTATCCGCTTGTCATCTACTGGATCGATTTTTTTTCCACTGATTGCGCGGCACGCTCTAAATGGTGGAAATAGAATACGACCATTTTCTTGCCATAAGCAAGATGATCACGATTCGCTGGTGCAAAGTATTCAGAAGGGGAAGCAATTTTTCCAATTTCTACATAAAAAGCATTGCGGTCTTCTTCTGAGTTAAATCGTTTCATAACGAATTGCTCGTCAACATAGCGTCTGATTGCGGACATGAGAGCTTGTTGGAGCACGTTGAGATCATCATAGCGGTGGACAACACCCCAATTGTCGCCGGTTTTTTGCCCTCCGAGCCTCCAGATCTCATAGTTGATCATGTCTTCAAGTCCGTATGTTGAAAGGGTTGCGATCATTGCATCGACCCGTTTTTGAAGTTCAGGAGTGATCGGCTGGCTGCCCAATTCTTCAAGCTGTTCAAGAACTTGGGTGAACTCATGCGTTTTTTCTTCCCCTTTACTTTCCTCAGGCACACTTTCAATGATCAACTTGGCGGTATCTGCATCAATCATCTTAAGGTCCCGAGTGTAGTAGCAGGTGTTTTGCTCCATCCAAAGAGAAGGATTTGCAACTTGGGGCTCGCCAAGGAGAACATACAACGCATTCAATAAAGATGGTCGATCAACTTGAGCGGACTGGTTATCGATGATCTTATTAGCAAGCGCTTGAGTGGTAAGGAAGATAGCTTTCCTAAGGATGCTGAGATCATCATAACGATGGACTACTCCGTAATTATCTTCAGGCTGTTCGCCTCCTAGTTTCCAGACCCAGTAGTTGACCAGATCAGAACCCACTTCCTGATGCAGTTGGTCGATGATTTTATCCATTCTCTCTCTGTTTGCATTGTTCCCTTGGAGAAGATCAAAGTATCCTTCGCACGCAAGCGGGATATAGACGTTCAGTGCTTCAGAAGCAAACTGTACCGTCCAGTGTAGTAATGGATCTTGAGTTTATTCGACTTTGCTCTTGTCGTTAAAAGCTTGCACTGTGCGGCTAATAGCTTCTTTTAATATAGCGGGATCATCATAGCGGTGGACGAGTCCATAATTTTCGCCAGACTTTTCTCCTCCGAGCTTCCAGACCCAGTAGTTGACCAGATCAGAGCCAACAGCTTTGTGTAGATGATCAATGTTGATATCAACTACCGATCTCCATTTGCGCCTGGACAAATCCAAATCAGCTCCGACATCTCCTGCCATAACTTGGTCAAGTTCTACCATGATCTTTTCATAAGGATTGAATTCATAGGGTGCTTTGATCAGCAATGATAAATTTTGCAACCTTTTCCCAAGTAAATCTAAGCCATCACGGCATTCTATTCGTCTACCTTCCCAGACGTTTCTTTGATGGCTCAGACTTATCACAGCTGTGCTCATCGATGCGACATTCTGGTTTGTTTTTTTCGCGGCAACCAAATCATTAATTGCGCGTGTTTCAAGATATTGCGCCACTGCTTTCTCAAAAATAGGAAAAGTCTTTTTAAGCTCTCCACTAGCTTGCAAGACCACATCTCTCAATGTGTACTTGGAGTTATGTAACAACTCTTCCACTTCTCCTTTAAAGGCATCATATTGATCTCTCAAAGCTTTTTGCGCGGTTTCTTCGACTACGCTGAAACTTTTTGAGCTAATCAATGTTCCAAATTGATTAAGCTTCGCGACCATCGCATTGATTTGCCCTGCCAAGCGCTCAGTCCTTTCGACGGTCTGCTGCGTTAATGGGCCTTGTCTTAAACTTTCTTCAACTTCCCGGTTCTGCCCTTTAACTAGGTCTATGTCTTGGGCTAATAGCTGCGTAAGTTCATTCGATGCGCTGGTAATTGTTCCGACCTTTAAAGCCATAAAATTTATCCCCATTTTAAGCTTAAATTTCTTATCAAATTGCGTTGAGTATAACAAACAATTATTCGTTTTAAAATCGAATTATTTATATAAAACAAATAAATTTTTTTAGCTGATTGATTGATGGAAGTTAAGATATTTTTTACAAAGATGGCGAGTTTAATTAATAAAAACGGAATTTAGCAATTTTGCTGACTCCATATACCAAGGCCATATAAAGGTGAGAATAGGCGCTAATTCAAGGCTAAGCAAAATGCCCTCTTAATTAAACCTAATCTGTTTTGTTCTTAAAATTCTTTTTATGTGAAATTCGGGAGATTTATTTTTAATTTAAGTTATTAATTATATGTGGTTTGTGTTTTTTAAAGATGAAACTACGTTTAAATAGTTTTGTTAAAATATGAATTGCTTTTTAATTTATTTATATAATAATTTTTTTAAAATTTGGGGTGATTATGTCGGCAGTTGATGGATTAATATCTCTTGGTGGCAGTAGCGGTTATAACTTTGATGCAGAACTATTTGCGCTATCAGCAAGTAATCAGAATCAAAATACGAACAGTCAGTATAGCCGAATTGTAAATGACAATTCCGATGTTACAGCTCAATTGCAGAAGCTAAACGCTGACATGGAGCGTTTACAGAACCAGCGTCCTCAGACGCAACAGCCATCTCAAAGTTCTTTTTTAAGCGGCTTGACAGCTTATGCAACAGGCGCATTTAGTTTGGCTCTGACAAATAGCTTTCTAATCGATAAAATAGTTCCTTCTCTTATAGACAGGGGCATTTGTTTGAACAATTTTATCCCTGTTTCTGTCATGCAGAAGTACCGCTCTTGGATTAGCCCGGTTATGAGGGGGCCAACTCTCATTCATAATTTCATTTTTGGTGAAAGACCTGGAAATCCTTTCTTTAAAACGGGGATA
>JAFEGU010000167.1 GCA_018239725.1 Verrucomicrobiota bacterium
ACACACCTATCTAGCGGCCTGGTTCCTTTCAACTGTAGTAAACACGTTGGAATATGCAGGTATTGCAAAGCTGGAGAACTCTGCATTAGTCGTCAGCCTTGCCATCATTGTTTGCACAATCGGCATTGCACAATTTGCCAAGATGGTGATCAAATGCGCTTATGCCCACATCAAACTGTGAGAACTCTTCTAGCAAGCCTGAGCTGGAAAATTTTTGTTGCCAATTTTTTATATATTTGCAACAAAGAAGTTAAAAATTTTTTAATTTTTAGGTCTAATAATGCTTTCTTGCAGATCAATTTTTCTATCTAGCCTTCTGGGCTTCGCAGCATCTCATACAACTCTTTTGGGCGTAACTAACGCGGCCTGGAATATCAATGGAAGCGGATCATGGTCTGTAAACAGTAATTGGAACCCTGCCACCGCTCCAAATGATGATTTTGATACTGCAACTTTTCCCAATGTGAACACATCGCCCGTTACCATTTCGATCCCCAATTCGTTCGTTGAAATTCAGGCGATGACGATCGACAGTCCCCAATCTTACACTTTCATCTCCTCAGGAGGATCGCTGGTTCCTACACAGAACGGTACTATCTCCATTTTGAATACCAGCGGAAACGGGGCCCACACCATTCAAGCCCCTCTCGAGTTGAATGTGACTGATCTTACAGCTCCCTTGCAAATCAACCAACAATCGACATCACCGTTTACAATTTCAGGAGATATTACAGATACGGTTGCCCTTGGAATGGTCTACAATGGCCCCCAAAGAATGATTTTAAGCGGCAACAACAGTTTTACCTCTTTAAATATTACAGCAGAGGCTTTGTTGCGCAATTCCAGCAAGCCGCATAGCTGTCGCCTGATTAATTTGCCACCTTGTAGCTTTTTGGCATTCCGAGTTCTGTCATTCGATTTAATACATTGAGCTTTATGGCCACTTCTGTAGCCTGAGTTGCTTCCCTACGAGAGGCTAACCGATCTCCCAGTATCGTTTTGTGTCTAAACATTAACGTCTCGACTCGAGATCTTCGATGATATCCGATCTCCCGTTTCCATTGAGATCGTCCTTCCTCACCAAGGTTCTGGATTCTTCCAATTGCCTCATCCCGTTCTTCGAGACATGGTATGGATTTTCTCTTCTGCAGTTTTGCATTCTTGTCGGGAGGGATAACTTGCCTTCCTCCTCGCTCGTGAATTGCCTCACGACAATCGATTGTGTCATAAGCCCCATTGCCAAGGACATCTCCCAACGGGATCCCTTCCAGAGCTTCCATCATGTGAATCATTGCTTCTTCATCGGTTACGTTATTGGAGCTCACCGCGCTGACCAGCACTTGTCCTGAATCCACGCACATCCCAACATGAACCTTACGCCATGTTCTGCGTTTAGAATAACCATGCTTCCTAACCTTCCATTCCCCTTCGCCAAAGACCTTAACTCCCGTTGAATCAAAAACAACATTTATTTTCTCACCAGTTCTCAATAACTTCCTCATAGGGATGCGCAGTCCTTTAGCTCGACGAGAGAATACCGAATAATGAGGACAAACAAGGTCGATTCCTAGAATACGGATGATTGAATCAACAAACCCCTGAAGAAAACGAAGCGCTGTACGGAAAACAGCTCGGATCATTAATCCACATCGAATCGCATCATCCGAATAAGTTTCTGGTCGCCCGGGTTTACCTGTTCGCTCAACAGAATACCACTTTTGGACAGTGCCCTCATCGAACCAGAAAGTGATGCTTCCTCGATTAACCAGAGATCGGTTATATTCTTTCCAGTTACGGGTGCGGTATTTGTCTTTCTTCTTGAGAGTCATCATGGGCCTCGACTTTTTGTGTGGTAACAAAAAATTTATAGACTCACGACTCTTAGGGCAAGAAGATCCTCACTCGTAGCTATTTACGCAACAACGCCATCAAAAACATTCATGTGGTTCTCTTTGGCTTACCTCAGATGCTGCGTAAAATCCCAGATCTTGATCGTATTATCAGAGGAGTCTGAAATGAGGATCCCGTCTTTTACAGTAAGGCATCTGATCTGTCCTTCATGCCCAGTCAAGGTGCAAAGCTCTTTATGGCTTTCAAGGTCCCAGATTTTGATCGTATCAT
>JAFEGU010000168.1 GCA_018239725.1 Verrucomicrobiota bacterium
CCCAATTATTCAGACAATTTTTAAAGTGCAAAAAATCCCCTGGCCGGGGATTCTGGGGAGCTTTTTTGTTTTACGCGACCGTTTGAAAATCAGATTGTTAAGGTTTTATCGGCGGGAATTGCTGACATAACACTCCATTATTTAAATAATATTTAACGAATAAATGACATTTTAAATTAAATGTGATTTTATCAGAATAATAGAACTAAATTAAAAATATTTTAATAAGCAATAAATAATTTTAATAATTGTTATGAAAACGCGTTTTAAGCTGCTAACTTCCTAAGGCGGAACCATAGAAGGAGCATCACCAGAAAGAAAAAGGCAAAGCTGACCGGCATGATCAAGGCATCTTCCGGATAGATAAATTCAGCAAGAAGTACGGCAATGACTGCAACGCTCATGTTGATCCAGTTAAGGACAGCAGAGGCGTTGGACTTATTCTTAGCCCCTGTTAATGCAAAAGAGGAGATGTGGGCATAGATCACCGACTCGGCGATGTAAATGAGGACCATCGGCACAAAAAGGGTCCAGGTCGTGACCAATCCTGTAGCGAACGGGACAAGCATTGTCATCGTAGCGATCAGCGTTCCGAGGATTCCCCCTCCCAATAAATTGATCAGGGAAAAACGTCCTGCCAAGCGGGAGCCTAGCAACGACCCTGAGACCATCCCGATGAGGGGGATAAAATTATAAAAGCCGAACTGTTCCGGATTAAGACCGATCAGCTTGATCCCGATAAATGGAGCTTTGGATGCAAAAATGTAGATCACAGCCGTGCCGCATCCCATGATCAGTCCGCTAGTAACAAGACGCGCATTGCTCAGCTTGGCCCGGTAGGCTGCAATAATCGAGGGCAATCGAAGAGCTTGAGGATCCAATGAAGGCGCAGTCTCTGGAAGACGGGCAACCAAAAAGAGGCTTGCAAAGCTAAAGAAGACCAAAAAGTAAAAACAGCTCTGCCACTCGAAACGCTGCGTCAGCCAACCTCCGATTCCAATTGCAAGAGAGGGCATGATCGCAAAAGAGAGCAGCAGCTTGGAAATCGTCTTCGTCGCAGATGTCTGATCGAAAGCGTCGGCGATCATCGTAAAGCTGACTTTTAGTCCGACAGATGCCCCTAGGGCCTGGATGATCCGTCCGAACAACAGTAGGCCAAAAGAATGGGCCGGTGCTGAAAGCGCGCAAAGCAACGAACCAATGACAGCAAGAGAAATTCCGAAGTAGAGGGCAGGTTTCCTTCCATACCGGTTAGCAATCGGCCCATAAGGAAGCTGCGCAAATGCATACCCGATCAGATAAGTTGTTACAGTAAGCTGGGCTTTTCCGACCGATATCCCAAAGAACTCTTGGATCGATGGAAGGGCGGGCGTAAAAAGAACAGCGCCCACCGATGCAAAGGAAACAAGGATAAGTAAGATGCTAAATTGCGGTTTAGAAGAGCGTTTCGTAGCCATAATTGCCAAATTATATAATATCTCTGATTAACCGCGCAGCTTTTTTTCAAGCTCTTCCCAGCGCAAATAGAGTTGTTCAATTTGGTTTTCAGCCAGTCCGATTTGAGAGCAGATCTCTTGGAGCTGCTCCGGCCTTTCCGCTATGGCGGGATCTTCTAGAGCAGTATTGAGCCGTTTCACCTCATCTTCGAGCTTTGAGATCTTCCCTTCGATCTGGTCATACTCATGCTTTTCCGTATAGGTCAGCTTGGCCTTGCGGGAAGAACTCTCCTGCTTGATCTCTTTTGGCTTCCTTGAGGCTTCCTCTTCTTTTTGAGCCCGCTCCCATTGGGAATAATCGGCAAAGAAGGTGTTCTGCTCGAGATCGCCAAGAGCAAGGAGCGTGTTGCAAACACGGTCCAACATGCATCGATCATGCGTGATGAGAACAAGAGCTCCCGGAAATTCCAGAAGGCTCTCTTCAAGGGTCTCCAAGGTCGCAATATCGAGGTCGTTCGTCGGCTCGTCCAACAATAAAATATCCGCTGGCTGCAGCATGAGGTGGGCAATCGAAATCCTAGCCCTCTCCCCTCCAGACAGCTTGGCAAGAGGCATATCCAGAAGATCGGGAGAAAATAGGAACCGCTTGCACCAACCATTGACATGGATCATTTGACCGCGGAAGCTGACAAAATCCCCCTTAGGAGAAAGGGCTTGTCTTAGGGTAATGTCATCGGGAAGCTGCATCCGGTGCTGATCGAAATAGACAATTTTCAGCGCATCAGCCTGCTTGATCGTTCCCTGGTCAGGAGTTGTTTCTCCTGCAATCAATTTAAGAAGGGTCGTTTTCCCCGATCCATTGGGCCCCATCAAACCGATCTTGATTCCAGGAGATAAGGTAAAGTCCAAGTGATGGAACAACAGGCGCTCTCCTGCATGCTTTGCCAGGTTTTTAGCGACCAGGAGCTTCTGGGTCTCTCGAAATGTCGCGGCAAAATCGACATCAGCCCTTTTTTGCGTGTTCCTCTTTTGGATTTGAGAGAGCTCTTCCAAGATCTCATGGGCATCTTCAACGCGCGACTTGGACTTGCTCGTGCGGGCTTTTGGCGACTGGCGGAGCCAGTCCAGCTCCTTACGGGCTTTGGAAGCGATCGATCTTTCCTGCTGCAGCTGACCTTTAAGAAATTCCTCCTTTTTTTCGAGGAAATGGGCATAGGAGCCCTCAATTGAAAACAAGCCGTGGGGATAGACCGCATTGATCTCGATGGTCCGGTTGACCATGTTTTGGAGGAAATAACGATCATGGCTAACAAGTAAGAAGGAAGGGGCTTCCTTCAGCAAAAACTTTTCGAGCCACACGATCCCTTCGAGATCGAGATGGTTGGTCGGCTCATCGAGCAGCAATAGGTCAGGCGAAAAAAGAAGCTCCTTGGCCACGCTCAATCGCTTCTTCCAACCGCCGGATAAGCGCTGCGCCGAGGGCTCGCTGCCGGTAAATCCCAACTTGCTCAGCCAAGTTTTAACCATCAATTCCCGTTCATAATCGGGCCTTGCATCATCCGCTGCAAACGCAGAAAGCAATACCTCATCCGGCTTTATATCTGGAAACTCGCATACCTGCGGAACATAACCGACTCGCAACCCCCGCTTAGCAGAGACCGTCCCCTCATCAGCATTTTCACAGCCGGCGAGGATCTTCAGCAGCGTCGTTTTACCTGAACCGTTAGGACCGATCAAACCAACCCTGTCTCCAGAAAAAATGCTGAAGGAGAGGCCTTCGAAAAGAACTCGGGAACCAAATGATTTAGCAAGGGATTGGCAATTCAAAAATAATGTCATGCAACTAGTTTATATACATCAGAATTCAAAAGCCAGTTTTGAGTTAGAGACTGTTAACAGTCTCTTATACTCATCGTGGTTCAAAAAGTCGTTTTAGGTTTGCCAAATTCCAATTTTATACTGCCC
>JAFEGU010000169.1 GCA_018239725.1 Verrucomicrobiota bacterium
AAAGTGACCGTCTTCTTATAGATCACCTGCTTGACAGTCTCGAGGTTTTGATTAGGAGGGAACAGATCGAGGAATTGACCGCCTGTGGCACCAAGGATCCCGGCGCAATGGGTCGCAGACTCTAACGCAATCACACAAGCTTTATCGCTGAATTGGGAAAACGGAGGCCCCGATTGATGCATAGCAGCAGCATTCGCATGGATCTTTTCAAAGGCCGCTGTGATCAAAGCGTAGCTTGCAAGAAGGGCGATCGATTCTCCATAGACCTTGTGCAAAGAAGGTTTTTCCCTTCTTTCGTCATCATTGTCCATGCAAGGAAGATCGTCGGCGATCAGCGAAGCAGTATGAAAAAACTCGACAGAAAGAGCTGATGGATAGACATTCATCCCGTTGCCAAGCGCCTCGGCGATCAGCAAAACGATCAAGGGACGAAACCGCTTCCCTCCATTTGTCAGCGCATACTCGCAGGCATCCCGCAGCTTTGTTTTTTCTCCAAATGCAACGATGCTTTTTGCGATCTCCTGTTCGATCTTATCGCGATGAAAAAAGAAATGGGATGATCCGCCTTTAGATATTTCCGCTAAATTCTTTTTCTGTTCTGTATCGACTGTCATTGCTAGGTGGCTCCATTTGCCGCTATTTGATATTTTTGTAGACCCTTTGCCCGTCCCTTTTCAGGAACAAATCCTTGGACATTCACGCAGGGATAAACGATTGCTCCGCGCCCAATCAGCGTGCCTGGGTTGGTGACGCTGTTGCACCCCAACTGAGCTCCATCGCCAATGATCGCTCCCAATTTCTTCAACTCTGTTTTATAACGCTCGCCCTGCACAACGACGGACACAGGCGAATGATCAAGCTTTAAATTCGCGCATTTGACGCCCGCGCCTAAATTCACTCCGTTGCCTAAAATCGAATCCCCCACATAATTGAAGTGGGCAGCATTAGCACGATCCAGCAAGATCGAATGTTTGATTTCCGTATCATGGCCGATGACGCACGCTTCGCCAGCGATCACATCGCCGCGGATGTAGGCCCCATGCCGAACCTGGCAATTATTTCCAATGATGCACGGACCTTGGATGTAGGCCCCAGGTTCAACGACAGTGCCGCTGCCGATCGATATCAGCTCAGGGTTGACTAAATGAACAGAGGATGGGATCTCGACTTCGATCTTTCCCAACTTCTGCTCTTTGAGGTAATCGGAAAGACGCTCTAATGCTTCCCAGACATAAGCGCATCCTTCAAAAAGCTCCGCATGGGCAAAATGCTCTAAAATAAAAAAGGCTGAAGGAGATACTAAATGAGACATCTTTTGTCTTATGCTTTGGTAGAGGAAAGTATTAAAACTTCCTGTCAGTTAAAAGGCCATATTATCCAATATTGGTGTTTATGTCAGAGGGAATTCTCTCAATCTTTTTCTTTACAATCTTGGGATTGCCTAACCACCAAAAAGCTCTAAGATTTCCCTTTAAGGATACATATATCTATTATTCTCTTCTTCTTCTAACATTGTGGGGATGTTGATAACCCCTGCCGTTTGCCAATGAAAAAAAGATGTTGATAACTTGTTGAAGAGTTGATCATGAAAACGGGCTTATCGACAATCGACAATTTATCGACAACCTTTTGTACCAGTTTATGACAGAGTTTTCCACAATCGCCTCCGATCAGATCCGATGCAGCTATTTTCCCATCTGTTCCGGATGCGAGATCCATGATGCAGTGACATCTCCGCAAATCTATAACGATGTAAAATCTTTTTTTCAATCCATCGATCCATCCCTTTTAGTTCCCCTTCATCATCAAGAAATCATTGGATGGAGGACTCGATCGAAATTGGCTGTCCGTGGAACAGAGATCCAACCTGAGATCGGTTTGTTTAAAAAAGGGACCCATGAGGTGGTCTCGATCCCAGATTGCCCTTTGCACCATCCTGCCATCAATAAAGCTTATCAGGCTGTCCGCCAGAAGATCATCGAAATGAAACTCCCCCCTTATCGCGAAGATCAACTGACCGGGATCCTCCGCTATCTTCAATTTGTGGTGGAGCGCAAAAGCCGGCGGGTCCAGCTCAGTTTAAGCGTCAACCGGCAAGGAAAGGACCCGGTTATCGACCGGTTTGTCAAACAGTTGTATAAAGAGGGGATGTTTTTGGGGATCTGGGTCAATTACCTCCCCGGATCGACCAACCGGATCTTCGGCGATAAGTGGGAGCTGATCGCTGGAGAACCCTATCTTGTGGAGAATTTATGCGGGCTGACCTTTTCTTTGCATCCTGCTTGTTTTGCCCAAGCGCACCTCTCCTTGTTTGAGCGGATCTTGAAATCGGTCCAGCAGTCGATCCAAACAGATGCAAACGTCGTCGAGTTCTACGCCGGCATCGGCGTCATTGGACTCAGTGTTGTCCACCTTTGCAAAAAGGTCATTTGCTCTGAGATCAATCCGTATTCGGAAGAGTGCTTCCACCTTTCCCGATTGCAGCTAACGCCCACGCTGCAAAAAAAAGTCAGCTTCGTTTTAGGAAGCGTGGAAAAAAAACTGGACCTTGTTGATCAGGGAGATGTCCTGATCGTCGATCCGCCGCGGAAAGGATTGGACCCTTGCTTGCTTGATAAAATTCTATCCTCGTCCCATTTAAAGCAATTGATCTATGTCAGTTGCGGTTTTTATTCGTTTAAACGAGACTGTGAAAAATTGTTAGAGAAGGGATGGAAGGTGGAAAAGGCTGAGGCCTATCTTCTTTTCCCTGGAACCAATCATGTCGAAACATTGTGCGTACTGACAAGATGCAGCTGATCGAAAATCAAACAATACACAAAAAGTCCTACTCTGAGATACCTCTCAAACACCATACCGTTTGCAATACAACGTTTGATGGGTGCGATTTCACGGGTTGCGATCTGACAAGTTCCCGCTTTTCCGATTGCCGGTTCAAAGGATGCAACTTAAGCCTTGCAAAGATCGATGGATGCCGGTTCCAATCGGTCGGATTTGAAAGCTGCAAGCTGGTCGGGGTCGACTTTACCAAGTGCGACAAGATGTTTCTTTCGCTCGCTTTCCGCCAGTGTTTGATCGGCTCTTCCAACTTCTCCGATCTGGATTTGAAGAACACCCTCTTTTCCAAATGCGTCATCAAAGAGACCTTCTTTACTGGAACAAATTTGACCGGCGCCAATTTCGCTGAGTCGGATTTGATGGGAAGTACTTTCCACAATACCAATTTGAGCAAGGCCAATTTCATCGGAGCCCTGAACTACTCGATCAATCCTTTGACAAACAAGTTGTCGAAAGCAAAATTTTCCAATCCGGAAGTTTTAAGTTTGCTCCACGGTCTAGGAATTATCATCGAATAGCATCATTGAGAGGAGATCATGTTCGCAGTCATCTATCGCAACTATGTCAAAGAAGGACATGATGAACTGTTCCAACAAGCTTGGAACGAAGTTGCCAATTATTTCGTCCGACACCGAGGAGCGATCGGATCTTGTTTGCATCGGAGCTCTGACGGCCTTTGGGTCGCCTATTCCCGATGGCCCGACAAAAAGACCCGAGATGACTCTTGGCCAAGCGATGAGGACCCTTCCGCAGAACTACCCGTCGAAATCCGCAAAGCGGTCTTGACCATTAAAAGCTGTTTGGACCAAGAACGTGCGTTTCCTGAGATCCACATGGAAGTCATCAATGATCTGCTTTGAAAACGCTTAATAAACAAAGAATCTGGGTGAGAGGATTTGAACCTCCGACCCCTAGCACCCCATGCTAGTGCGCTAGCCAAGCTGCGCCACACCCAGATAGAAATTGAGGAATTATACCGAAGCCAATCCTTCGAATTGGAACTC
>JAFEGU010000016.1 GCA_018239725.1 Verrucomicrobiota bacterium
AGCATGGCTACTTTTAAGCCTCTGCTTTCGAGGAGCATAGCGATCGATGCAGCTGTCAGTCCTTTGCCAAGTGATGAAACGACCCCGCCGCTGATGAAGATGTATTTTGGCTGCATAGAGATACCTTGAAATTGGAATTAATCCTGTATTTTACCCGGCAACCAGTTAAAACTCAAACTCGACTTTACTAAAAGTCAGTTATTAAAAAAGTCTTCGCTGCTTGTTGGAGTCGAAAATTGACAAAATTTTTTTTTAACGAGGACTCTAAGCCATTTATCATTGATTGAATTCAGAATAAAAAACATTTGAAGTACGGTCTTAAAACTGTTAAAAAGCGCGTCATCTGGATAATACAGCAATCAAGGAAGAACCAAGACATTTAGATTTAATTTCGAGTTCAAACGCGCCCCCATAAGCAGAACGGTCTCATTAGGGAACAAGTGAAAGTCGAACGATTGCAAAATAAATGTTTTTTTGATCGGTTAATTATGCAACACTCGAAAAGTAGGTAGGGCAATTTAGCATAGAAAACAAAGGAATTTACATCTGGTCTGCAAGCTTGCTAGAGGGCTGACTTACAGACCGAATGTTTTAAAGCCCCTATTTAGGCTTGCCGCATTTTCTACAGCGGTTGCTGAAATCTTTAATCCATCCGCTGTTATATTCGTCCGATGGATCGTCTAGTTGTACTAAAACCTTATCTTTAATGGTAACGTCGATCGAATAATTTTCATTGACAAAGCCAGCATTTACAGATCCGATCAAACCAATCGTACAGAAAATGAAATAGACCGTCAGTTTCATAACAGCTCCTTGGTTGATATCGCCACATGCTGGATGGTACAAATAGAAAAAATTCTTCACAAGAAAAGAATTGAAAGAGCCTATCCCAATGAAGAACTCTTTTAGAGAGAATTGATCGGAGTAAAAAAAATAAATCTATGTTTTAATGTCATACTCTTCAGGTAGCTGATCTCTGGATAAATACTACTCTAAAGGCGACTTTTGGTGCTCTTACCCTAAATTATAGTTGCTCAGACTCCTCTATGAATTGGCGGTTCCTGCTAACGACATGACTCCTTATGAATCAAGGGAATACGGGTTGTTACTTTGGCTTCTTATTCTGTACCAATGACTTATACTATGGGTGGGTCCAACTCCGGAATTTCAAAAGTCTTATACCCCCTCTTTTTACATCTACACAAAATAACTTCAAAGTTGGGTATAGGCTGCCATAATGTCAGCATACTTGGGAGCCAGTAACATTGCTTAACTTGTTCAAGTTGAGTTACATTAGTGTTACTTAGCAAGTTCAAATGCGTGTAATTAATTTTTTAAAATTCGCAACTATTTGGTTTTTTAATGTGTAATTTAATATATTTAATTATTCAAATTGACAGTTAGTTTAATTTTATATATAATGACGTCTTGATAATATTTAATTAAAGGTGGGTTGGTTATGTCTTTTAATCGAATTAATCGCAATGCAAATACTCAATATAATCCGTATTGCAAAGAGGACTCGAATGCACTTGATAATACTCAAAAAAGTAACGTTACAAAAATTTACAAAAGAACAACCAATTACGCAGATAGAGATTGTGGTTTGAGTCAACAAGTTAGTAACCCCCCTATCAGGCGACAGCTAAATTATAGCAATCTTGAGAATATCAAGAACCGAAACTCTGAATACAGTACACGAGAAAAGTATAATACTAGTTTTGAAGAGTTAACAACAATAAATGTTAGGAATGAGTCTGGCAAAAAACGACCCTTATGCGAGATAAATTTAGATAATCAATGTAATATGTCTGTTGCTAAAAGGATGAAAAAATCAAATGATCAATCGGAGCCAATCTCGAATTTTTCACAATTGTCTGGACATAGCTTTGTGTATGCAGATCTGTCTGATGAAGAGATTTCTATAGAAGATGACCATACTATTCACAATTCTGTATCTATTAATCCGGCTGATTATCTGTTAGAGCTCGAAAAACAAGATAAACAATCGAATGTCAATCAAAGTTCTGGTGATCGAAATTTAATGTTTTTCCAGATGAAGATGAAACCTCCGCTGTTAACCAAAGCAAGCACTAGGTTTTCAATCGGAAATGAAGAAATGAGAATACGTCATTGTGCAAGCGGCACTTTTCATGATGTGTTTTTTATTGAAAACAGACCGGATAGATTATTAAAAACGGTTGGCAAATGTTCGAAATGGTCGGATGCTGGCAAGCCCATAACAGCTACACATGACAACCAAAAGTACACCATTAATAGAAGGCATGCTGTTCTTTATCAAGGTTTCAAATCGTATAAAGAGCTTCAATCTTTAAAAATTCGAGTCCCCAAGATTTTTAATGAAGAATATATCTTCCAAGATGGATGTTATCTAATTGAAAACATTAAAAATAAGCCTTCAGTTGAATTGTGGGGGAACTCAAATAAAACAATTGAAGATCTAAAAAGTAAAGAGCGTTCTCAATTACTTCAAGTAAAAGAGTGTATGCAAATAATGAAACAGTCTAAGCAGCTCCTTATCCCTGATTTTAAGCCTCACAATGCAGGGTTCAATGATAAGAACGAGTTGGTGATTCTTGATTTCTGCGAAGACAATGATTTACCTGCTTTTCAAAAACCTTTAGATTCACTATTAGAAGAATATGCAGAAGCTTGGGCAAATGGAAATGTGAACATTAAGAATTATTTGTTGAGCTAAAAGAACATTTGTTCAGCGGAGAAATCATAATGCATTAATTCACCATTAGTGAATAGAGCGCAGATGTGTTTTTTATCCGCTTTCATTCCACTAATAGGGATCATTCTTTCTTCAATTTTATAATTTGGAAATTTGGCTCTCAGGCTAGCTACATGGACATTACCTCCATAGCTGCCCGCGACAACAGTATTAATATCGGCATATAAACCAGTGATGCGTTCTGAATCCTCTATTAGTAGCTGTGATCGTCCCATCCGTAGATCCCATACTCGAACTGTTTTATCATATCCTGCACTGATTAAGTTATTTCCAATAAAAGTAAGATGATCGACTGTTTTTTTGTGATCAGCTAATGAATAGCTAAAAGAAGGAGATCGTTCGTCCCAGATTTTGATTGTTGAGTCGACAGACCCACTTGCAAAATTATGTTCGTTCATTGGAGCTAGTGAGACAATAGGTTGTTGATGGCCGCATAGTGTAGAAATTTTTTTACATTGAACAGTATCCCATGAAATGATGGTTTTATCATCTGAACCTGAATATAAATGATAATTATATGTATTAGATTGCATCACGTTCACCTTGTATCTATGTCCAGAAGCAATTGGACTACAGGTTTTCAGTTCTATATCAGCGAAAACAATGCGTCCTCTAATAGTTCCAATGCACAGAGTTTTATTTAGCATTGTCAAACAGTTAGGGTCCCATTGGTCTTTAAGGTTTCCGATAACAGCAGTTGTATTTTTACGAAGATTGCAGGAACAAATGTCCCCTTGATCAAGTGAATAAATTAAATGATTATTTGATAGAGCAGTCAAAGCGACTTTGCCAGAGGAGGTCTGAATTTGAGATACTTGTCGTGTGTGTTTGTTTTGAACATAAACATTGGAAGTTGTAATAACGATCATCCATTTAGAATTTTCATCAAATAGAACTGCTGGTGGATGGTTTTCATTTGGTTGATAGAGCGATATCTTCATAAATTGACGTTCAGACCAATTTAATCTTTCCTTGGTCTGTAAACGGGCGTATGCAAATTTGGTCCCCATTTTTTCAATTTCAATTTGATAGATTTCCGAGATTATGGGCCATTGTTTTTCCAAACGCGTTCTCCAATGACAAGCATCAGTAGATATCTTTTGAGCCTTGCGGCTAACTTGATTAAAGCGGCATAAACTTTCAATATCGAGATTGTGAAGAATTAGCCCCAGGCATTCTTTAGGGATATCGAGAATAGACATAGATGCAAAAAGGTAATAAATTGATCGTGATGGATAAGGTTAAATTATGCATCACGATTTTATCCAGTACCAAATGAAAAAATGGACAAAATCTGCTGTGTTGAAAAATTCTCTTTCAACGCAACGAAATAAGGTGGTGGTCGCCGGCTGTGTTGAAAAATTCTCTTTCAACGCAACGAAATAAGGTGGTGGTCGCCCCTACTCCCTGCCTTTAGGCTGCTGCTCTCATCATTTTGTTCAGAATTAAGCATTTCAGCCTACTTTCCAC
>JAFEGU010000170.1 GCA_018239725.1 Verrucomicrobiota bacterium
GTCCAAAGTCCACCCCTGTTGAGTCGGAACCAAAGGGACATAGACAGGAACGCCCCCTGCCAGATAGATCCGGTTGATAATGCCTGCGTAGGTCGGATCGGTCACAATGACCTCGTCGCCAGGCTCTAAAAGGGCAAGGAAGCAATTGAGGATCCCGGACATCCCGCCGGCTGTGATGATGCATTCGCTGCGCCAATCGTACGCAACGCCGCTGACGCGCGCAACGCGGTCTGCTGCTGCTTTCCTAAGCTCATCCAGACCAAAAAAGGGCAAATAGCTGTTATTCTCATCTTTGTCGACGCCCGAACGGGTGACCTCGATTGCTACGTTTGGAGGCGGAATATCGGTGTCCAGGTTCTCCAAACGGAGCATTTCAGAGCTGTCTGCTGCATCGGCTGCATTGCCCATCTTATCGACTCCGATTCCCATCATATGGGCAAGCCGAGAACTTTTAGAACGATTCGGCATAACCTACCTCCTGCTTTTTTCCAAAAATTCTAGCATCCCCTCTTGATTTTGTCAATTTGTAAAATATTGACAAAATGTCTAAATGATGTTACAATGAAAACAATAAAGAAGGAGCCCTATGGCAAAATCCTATTTCACAACCCTTTGGAAGCAGTATGAGCCGATGATCAAGGCGATTGTCGAGCTTTTCCACCCCTTTGCCGAAGCCGCTGTCCATGACCTCGAAAAAGGGAAGATCGTTGCCCTCTTCCACAACCTCTCGCAAAGGAAGGTCGGCGATAGCTCTCCTCTGCATGAGCTCCACGTGGAAACGAAAGACTTTCCCGATTATTTTGAGCCCTATTACAAGGAAAACCGGGATGGGCGCCCTCTTAAATGCACATCGATTACCTTGCGCGATCCCAAACAAAGGGCGATCGGCCTGATCTGCATCAACGTGGACGTCAGCGCCTTTCAAGATACCCATCAAGCTTTAGAAAGGTTCCTAAAGACTCCTGAAAAAGCAAAGAATCCAGTCGAACTATACGGCGGGCAATGCGAAGAGCAAGTCACAGCAATCATCCAAGACTATCTCGATGACAAACACTTAAAGCTGAACTTTTTGGACCGCGATCACAAAAAGCAGATCGTCCAGCACCTCTTCCAAAAGGGGATTTTCAACTATAAGAACGCAGTTCCCTTCATCGCCAAAAAAATAAA
The DNA here is from genome assembly GCA_018239725.1 of Verrucomicrobiota bacterium. Classification (GTDB taxonomy): domain Bacteria; phylum Chlamydiota; class Chlamydiia; order Chlamydiales; family Rhabdochlamydiaceae; genus Acherontichlamydia. The sequence goes on from JAFEGU010000170.1 coordinate 1,168, forward strand.
ACTTTCCCGCGCAAGCATCTACAACTACATCAAAGAGATTTAACCATGTCGATGGCTAAAAACGCCCAAGCTATCCAAGAGCTCCTGATCCAAAGAGGGATCGAATCAAAAGTCGTCGAATTTTCTTCCAGCACCCGCACGGCAGCAGACGCTGCGCAAGCGATTGGCTGCGATGTCGCCCAGATCTTAAAATCCCTCATTTTTCGCACGAAGAAAACCCATCGGCCGATCCTTGTCCTCGTCAGCGGAGCCAATCGCGCCAATGAACAGTTGATCGAAGCATCTGTTGGCGAAGAGATCGTTAAGGCCGATGCCGATTTTACGCGCGAGGTCACAGGCTTTGCCATTGGAGGGATCCCACCCGTCGGGCATAAGCAAAAGATCGAAACATACATCGATGAAGATCTTCTCAAACTCAAAGAAATATGGGCGACAGCCGGCACCCCCCATTCCGTATTCAGCATCAGCTCTGATCTGATCGTCGGTTTGACAGAGGGGAAAGTCATCAAAGTCAAGTCGTAGGGCAATAGGCATAATCTTATGCAAGACACTTATTTTAAATAAGTTAGCTCTATAATTGAGCAAAGTCATTAAATCCGGCCTTTCTTATTTCCTCTAATTATTTCACAAGAAATTGAATTTCGAAGTGTTATTAATTGAATTTTTATTTATAATTTGGATAAAAATAAGACTTTGTAAGTTAATTTCACTAGAAAAACAAATCCAAGAATTAATTTACAAATAGGATTAAGGAAGGCTGTAACGATGTCTTACTTCTCAGGCTTAGAAGCTCTAAACGCATATTACCCCCATCTAATCATGAACAATGAAGCACCTCCAAAAAATGAAGGAGATGGCGATGAGGTGCAAGGCTCGTCAAATCGAGTCAAACACCTGACCTTTAAAGACTGGAAAAAGCTCAAAAGAAAAGTTCCTTCCGAATGTAAAGATCTGATGGATCGAGCTGAAAAGCTTTGCCTCAAGACTTTTCCATCCCAAAAACTCTCAGAAAATGTGACTTTTCTTGTCCATGAGCTCATTAGCACTCTTCCTTCCGCTATTACAGTTGCTGATGATCGGCAGGAGACGCTGAATGCAAGGCCTTTCGAAACACAGGGACGATCGGATCAAGATGAAGCTCTAAAAGAGGCCTGGAACCAAGAATTAGTGGTCAAACTTCAAGACCAAAAGGCTTTTTATATTGTTGAAGACAATCAAACCACAGGGTTTTATGTTCCTCTTGGCCACCAAGAAATTCGGGAATGGCTGGACACTCCGGAAAACGAAAAGTTTATTGCAGAAGTTAAGACCGTTTCGATTAAAAAACGTCTTAAAGCTCTTCCGGATGAGATCGGACGATTTGTCGGATTGACCCGCTTGACCCTATCCAGAAATGAACTGACCAGGATTCCAGACTCCATTTGGAACTTGAGCAAACTCACAAAACTATCGCTCCACCATAACCGACTCAAAGAGATTCCCCAGGAGATCGGAAATCTGCGTCAGCTAAGAAAGCTATATCTTCAGAATAACCAATTCAAAGAGATTCCTGAGTCGATTAAAAAGCTGAGTCGGCTCAACACTCTGGACCTTCGGTGCAACCAGATAGAAGAACTTCCCAAGGCAATCGAGCATCTGACTCAACTCGTAAAACTATACTGCTGACGATTCAATCGAACAAGCGATTTTGCCTTTTGCGCCCTAATTTTACAGTCTTAAGAAGCAGGACGTATGCGCAGCTGCATACGTCCGATGCATGGGGCTTTAGAGGGGTTTGGAACAAAACCCGTAATTAGGGATGCACAAGTCAAAAGAGTCTCTACGATTGAAGTGGAAGCAGTATATAGTAGTGTCAACTGAAACGTACCAGGCGATAGCTTTTAAACCAAATTAACAGGGTTCAACTTA
>JAFEGU010000171.1 GCA_018239725.1 Verrucomicrobiota bacterium
GATGATGGCAAGTTTTTGCAATGACTCAACAATAGCCTTTGCTTGGTTTTTGTCGATTCCCGTGCTGACATAAAGCTGCAATGTCTTGTTGACCAGTTCCCAAGCGTGGGCGATCTCTGCGCTTTCATTCGGAGTGCTGGCGCAAATATTGGGCTTTGCAGCTAGGTAATCGGGATGTTCCTTCGATCGGCCAAAATGCTCATTTGCGCTATACTTCCAACATGATGGGAGCCATTGTGCGATCTCTTGGCGGATCAAGGCAATCCTTTCCGCGGCGTTCCTATCCTGTTCGCTTTCTGAAGCGTTCAAAGCAACAATCCATTTTGGGACCTCGCTGCCTGGATTTAATAAATAGTCGCTCAAATCGCTAATCTGCTGCCCATCGCAAACAAGCCCTAGCCCCAGGTGCTGGCACCAGAGGGGATTGGATTGGATGGCATGGACAATTTTTTTAACGAGAAGAGGTTTGATCTCCTCAATTTTACTTGGAACAAGGCGCGATTGGGTGTTTTCCTTTAGATTCAAACCCATCTTGATCAATTCAGGATCTGTCGATGCAATCTCGTAAAGGGCGCTGACAAGCTCAACGCTGATCTTGTCCAAACGTGTGGTCTCAATCCCGGGATAGTTCAGCTCTTTGCGTGGTGAAGACTGGGCGTCAATCTCATCAAAGGTCGCCGCTCCCCGCTGGCGGATGAGAAGCAGGATCTTTTTCAACTCTTGCGCAGGGGCCTCCCATTCTTGGATTTCCCTTTGCAGCTTCTCCCTTTGGGCAGGAGTAGCGCTGAACTGCAGCTGGCGCAAGCTGTAGATCTTCTCCCTTGCTTCGATGTATTGGTTCTGCATGCTCAGAAGCGTTTCTGGACACAAGATCAAATACTCTCGATGAACAATTGCATGCAGCAGCATGTGCTGCAACCGCAGCAAATTGGGCACATTGAAATAGGCTTTGCCGCGGTTGAACGTCAGCGTATGTCCACGCTGGCCAAAGAAAGACTGGTTCCTCTCTTTCATCTCTGGCGCATTGGTATCTAACAAGGATCGCGGAGTAAAGAGGATCGACAGGTGATAACCGTCAGCTTTCATTAATGCGAGAAGCGTTCCTAGGACAGAGGTCTTTCCTGCGCTCATGATCATCTGCAAGAGGAGCGGCGGAAACCTTCCATACTCATCTCTTGTCGTCATTTTGATCAAGTTGAGGCACTGTTCTTCCCGCATAGAGATATCGGCATAGTATTCCAACACCAGCATCTCTGGATAGTCTGAAGCGTTGAACTCCCGTTTCTTATTCATTTCCAATGCCAAATTGTGCAGAGGCTGGTCTGTGCTTTTGCCTTTTTGCGCACAGGACAGCACCTTTTTCAGCTTGTCCAACGAGCGGGACACCCGCTGTTCTGCCGTCGCAAGGAGAAGATATTCGCCGATCATTTTGTCCAACTCCAGGCAGTCCTGCAGGCTTAAAAATGGCATCCGCTGCTGATAAAGGGCGATGTCTCTTTGAACAAATATGGCGATGCATTCATCAAGTGTCGGAGCGACATCTTTTTTGCCTAAACGGAGCAGCTGGGCTTCTATTTCACGGGCATCTCCGCCTCTTACCTGCTTCACAAGTTTCTGAATATCGCTCAGCCGGTCTTTGAGCTCCGTTTGCATCCCTTCTTTCTTTGAAAGAAGATCTTGCTGCAGCGGCAAGAGCTTGTTCGTTTCCTTCTCTTTTAGGACATAACAGGCCTTCGAGTCGTTTAAAGCCATGCCATCTTCAATATCTTTGCGCAAGACGGCCCCGCGCATTTGGAAATACGGATCCTTTTCCATCGTCGCTGGCAAAGAGGGGTACGCAGTCGTACTTGGCTGTTTCTCTTCGGGTGTAAAATAGATTTTAGCAGATGAATTCATCTCTAAGATGCACTTATCGCTGCTGTGTTCGTAATGGCCGGCCATTTTTTCCTTCCGCTCCGATGGAAGAGGAGGGAGAAGCGCTTGGATATCTGGGTCAATTTCAGACGCCATTTCCGGAATTCTTTCTGGAGGATAACGGAAGAAATGCATTTGCCATTCGCGCACTAGCTCCGTTAACTGCTTTTCGGGATTGGAATACTCATAAAATTCTTGATAAGGAGAAAGTTTGCCATCCTGTTGCCTCCGTTCAGCAATTTCACCCACCTTTTTAGCAATTGCTTGAGACATGGTCAGAGCCTTGGAAGAGGACTTGCTAGAATAACGAGAGTAACTGCTTTCATAACTGCGAAATAAAGCAGAGATTGGCCCAGAATCATAAGGAGGGAGCTGCGACATCAGGATCCCGCGGATCAATTGATTGACCTCATTGGGATCGTGCTGCAAATCCTTCAAGAAGATAAGAAGGGCCTGTTTTTCTTCCACCGTTCCCTTGGTTGCCAAGGCAAACAGCTTTCCAAAATGATCTTTAAGCCCTTTTTCAGGCCGGATCCGGTTAAGGAAGGCAAACGCTGGCCGATAATCATTTGGACTCGCATCGATTGAATGGAGCCAATCAAAGCCGGTCATTTGACTAGCAAACTTAAAGCTGATTGCAAATTCAGGCTTTGCTTCCTCGATGATAGGATCTGGCTTCCCTGTAAGAAGAAACGTGAAACGGCGCATCAAAGCAGGAAGAGGGCAAGAACGGATGATCTTAGCTAACCATTGCACCTCTTCAAAAGCAGTAAGCTGTTTGCCATGGATCTGAAATTCGGGGGTGCAGTGGGAACTGATTTCGTAGTAGCGTTCGAATGTTTGCCCAAGGATGAGATAAAGAGATTCCGGCTTGCCGACTGTCTTTTCCCATTTCGCAGATCCTTTCCAAAACTGGACCCACGCTTTTGGTTCGTCATAATAACCGCCTAGCTTCGGAATAAGGGGGTTATGAGGATGGGCATCTGGAAAGTTCTCCAGGTTCTGATTTGCCAAACGCGCTGCCATTAAACTCAAAGCGATTGCTTTGGGAGAATGGTCCTTTGTCTTTTTGCTATGGAGCAAGATCCATCCAAGCATTTTGAACTCATCGGGACTGTAAGGCCTGGATCCATCGATTTGTTTCAAAAGCCCAAGGGCGCGATCGTACTGCTTGGCCCCAATAAAATAATATGCAAGAAGAAGCTGCTGCGCGATCCCGGAAGGGGAAGGGTTTCCCTTTTCATCGATTGCCATTTCCTCGCAGCGATAAATCTTTTCCGGATCTTTGGAATCGCCTACCATCTCCGACCAGATTTTCACAGGAATAAGCGCTTTTTGCTTGCCCTTGCTATTCTCTACGACCAGATAAGGGAAACTACGGCCAAGGCCTTTCACTGTTTGAGAATTCGAAAGGCACCATCCGGGGAGATTGACCACATCCAAAGAATCAGACTTGCTTCCTATTTGAAACCTAAATGGAGCTCCGTTGCTGTCGTGCAGTCCGAAGCAGTTCACTTCCAGAACATTTGAAAAACCTATCTTTTCCCACACTGCAATCTGCTCCTTAGGCTGCATCGAGGCCAAAACTGCCAGCATAGGAATCGATTTTACGGGTAAATAGTTCCATCTTTCCTTAGAAGAAGGCCTTTCAGCCGTTCCATCCGCATAGATAATCACCTCTTCGACACCCGTCGCCCGATTTTGAATGATCCCAGCAATTTTCGAAGGTTCTTTGCTGATCCAATAATAATAGTTGTTCTGTTTCGGCGGGTTCTCAATCGCTATTTGTTTGAATGCATCGGGGACCTTATCAAACGGCAGGTGGCAGAAAGTTTCCGAGCCTCTTTGCCATTCAACCTGAGTCACCCAATTCGATTGGTCTAGCTTATGAACGATAAAATAGTATTCGCTCCCTCCAGAACGGGAATAAAACCGACTTCCTTTTTCCGTTCTTCCTAGGACATAGAGCTCGATAGGCTCTTTTCTTCCCTGAGAAAATTCACGGATTACGGGATTCAATAATAGTCTGCTTGGGTTGATAAGAGGCACTTTGTCCCTGGCGAAAATTCCGCTTAAAAGATTGATTTCATACAAGCGATCATCTTTTACAAAATGGAATTGCGGGAATGCCCCTTTAATGACTGTTTCTGGTTCGATATGGATCCCATAAGCCTGAGCAATTTGCCGCACTGCTCCCCTTGCCACTTCCGGGGCATCGCAAGCTTTCTTCAAGGCATTGAGATGTGCAAAGACTCTCTGGTAGGCAAATGCCCTCAAGCTCGGATCGATAGAGTTGTCATCCGATCCTAATTGTTCTGCATCCAGCTCAAATTGGCCCAGATAGGTCAGAACCTGCTCGCAGCTTTTCAAATCAGACCAGGAGGACTCTGGCTGAGCGCAGATCCATAGCAAACGCAGCTCCGCTTTGTTGGCTCCCGCATATCGAGATCTCTTCTCAGCCTCTGATTGGGAAGAAGAAGATTCTTTCAGAGCAAGCCGTTCTAAATGCTGGACAATCTCCTCCTGCAGTTTTGTCCGCGCATTTTCAGTAAAGGTTTTCGGGAGATAAGAATCGAGCCGAAGTTTGATTGCATTTAGAAAAATAATTCCATGCAGCACATTTTCCTTTGTCGGATCGGCCAGCATTTCAAGATTAAATTCATAAAGCGCCTGCTCGATCAAGCTCAAGATACGGCTTCCAATGGCAGGATCTTGACGCATTGTTTGAGCTAACTGTTCTTTACCAAACAAGAGAAGTTGGAAAAAAGTCTGATCGCACGAATTCTTGAGATCGGAGATATTGTCCTTATAGTGGCACAGAAGCCGATGGATCGCAAATTCTTCCGAGTGGGAGATCTCATAGTAGCGTTGATCGCTTAACAACGGTCCTCTTTTGCTCTGATTGATGGTGTATTCGTTTTGTTCCTGCGTTCTTGTCAATGCATACCCTGTGCTCCCCAGCAATGTATGGCCCGATTTCCCCATCTGGAATGGATCACTGGACTCGCGTGCCTTGCCGACTAGATCCTTTACCCGCGATTTAGCGACAAACTTTGTTTCCAAACGGTGAGACTCTTCCGACCATTCGACCTTTTTAAGTTGAACAAGCTCCTGGTGGGAAGCTGATTTAAATAACCAACAGGTAAATGCCATTTTTCTTAGATCGCTATAGCCGCCCATGCTGTGCAACCAGGTTCCATGATCTTGAGAAGATGCCGATGCTCCCCTCACCATTTTTTGCACCATCTCTGGATGTGTGAACAAATGGGCCATGCGGAATTTTTTAAGATCTGGCTTGGTCCATCCTCGAATACTTTTCATTTCGCAATCGATTTCCTGCCAGCATGCTTCTGGAATCCTCTGGTACCACTCATCGCATAAGATGCTATCTCCAAATCCCTCTTGTACTATTTCTTTGGTAAGGGGAAGCTGGATATTCTCCCCGCTCTCAGACCAAGATCCGATTGCAAGAAGCGTCCGATTCGATGCTGTTGGGGACGGATGGCTCTGTTCAAAAAACTCAATGAGCTCATTCAACTGGTCAGAAACTTGAGGACTATAGCAAGGCAGATGAACGCTGGATTTAAGAGCTTTTAAATGGGAAACATCGATCCCATAATGGCATAGAGAACAAGCCTTCGGGGCTTCGCCTTCTAATGCAAGAGAAAGCCTCCAATAATGGGCAAAAAGCTTGTTGATGCACAAGTATTGTTCGACGCTCTCGGCTTCCGTATAAGGTTCCTCATGGTCGCCATACCACATGGCAAACCGTTCCTGCTCTCTGATTGCTGCTGCAGATCGTTGGGCGTTCATCGCTGTGGCATACTTTTGGCAAAGGATTCCCAGCTTCTGTTGTAATTGTTCTTTTTGTCCAAAGGACAGCGATCCAATCACTGTTTTTTCGTCGATCTCAGGATAAAATACGCCCTTGTTCGGCAAAGCAAGAGTGCTTAGGGCCTCGGTCGCCATACGCGTCGCAATTGTTTGATGCGGGTCCATCGGATCTTGAAAGCTTTGATCAAAAAAACCATTGAGCTGATCGATCGCCTCTATTAAATCTTCTCCTGAAGCTATCCTCGAAAAATCGATCGATGGAGGAACCAACGGTTGAAAAGGGGTCAGAATTTGCTTTTCTGTTTCAAGATGCAAAAGTTTTTGACGCGACTCCTCCAGTTTTACGGCAGTTTGCTGCAAAGGCGGCGCCTCTGCATTGTCAACTTCTTTTGTCTTTTCATTAGCTTTGGAGCTCTCTGCAGCTTTTGGAATTTTCGCTTCGACATCACTTAATAGATCAGCCATCTTTTTTGCTTGCTGAAGGCTGGCAGCGCCGCGGCCTGCTTGTTTGTTCGCATGCAAAGCGGCTCGTTCGATCGCATGTTCCAAATGTTGGAGAAACTCAGAACTGACAGCAGATTTTTCAAGAAACTGGGGATCATTGATCGCTTGAAACGTGATCTCCTCCAACTCCGTTTTCACCTTCCGATACAGTTCCGTCCCTAAAAAGACGTGCAGATAGGCCAATGCGCAGCGGATCGTGCATGTTCCTGAACGCTGAGCCGTAATGAAACACATCTTTTTATCAGGAGGAAGCGCTACGGCATAGCCGCTGAATCTAGAGAAAAGCAGGTGGTAGTAGTCCTTTGCTCCATACTGATTTGCCCCATCTTCGGGAAAATGCGCCAAGAGCGATAGAAGGGACGGGACCAATGCAGAATCAAACAGCTCTTCTTGAGGGATCCCATTGAAGGCTCGAACGGGGTTGATCTGGTCTTTAAGCCCTGTCGGACGCTGTGCATGGAGCAGCGCTCCGTTTTTCTTGTCTGTGTTGATGACGACAAGCGAACAGGTTCCATCCTCATTTTTTCCCACCTCGATCAGCATCGCATGGTATCTGCCTCCCTCCCCTTCCCAGCCGGAAGGGAGCAGCAAAGTTTCTCCTGGCGCTAAAGCTCCGATCTGCGCTTCGATCGTAGAGGAGAGGATCGGCAAATATTGCCTTCTGAACTCCTCATTCAGATTACAAATTCCGAGCATCTTAAAACAAAAAACCGCCCGTTCCAGCTTCTGCCTTGCTTGCTCTACTGCTTGAATTTCTTGATGAGTGCAATCCTTAGTGATCAGTGTTTTTTCGCAAACGGATAAGAGGGCGGCCAAAAAGCTCCCGCTGCCTTCAAAAGAGTTTCCTCTTTGCTGTTTTTCCATCTTTGAAGATTTGGGAGCTACTCCATATTTGACGATCGCATCGCCGTACAAATACTTAAAATTTGTCAGGTTCAGCCAAGGCTGAAACTCAATAGGAGACTTTGGGGAGTCCAGCTTCCGATAAGATCCCTCAATCAAACGCAACTCTAATTCAGAGAGCTTCGTTTCATGGCTACTTCCCTTTGGCTCACTTAATTTTAACGGCTGGCTTTTTGAAATAGAAGAGCCTTGCGCAATGCCTGCTTGTAATAAAATCAGGACAGCTTCGGGAACGTCATTTTCCTTTGCCACATCCAAAACTGTTTTGCCTTCGCTATTGACAACGCCATCAAATGCTTTAGGATTTCGAACTGCTACGAGAGCAATCAGCTGAAGGTATGCCTCGCGCTCAAGTCCTGAAGACGCCGCGCATGAGGAGATCAGCACATCCAGCAGAGTATCTTCATTAGAAGTCATTTCACCTAAAAAGAGTCCATGGGAAATCAATAATTTCAAGGCAGGCACATCGTAGGGTTGAAGTTTTGCAGCCCGGTCTAAAAGGGACAATTTCGCGCCATGCAAAGCCAGCCCCTTTTTCAACATGGCCTTTAATGGCGAGAGTTTGTTGGGGATGTCCAATTGAAAGAGGGCATCGATCGGGTGAACCCCCTCTTTTAAAAGCGCATGGCAATCTGTTGCGGGATGATTCAGAAAAAATTCAAATAGTTTAAGTCCTGCCCCATCCGGTTTCAAGGACCGCAGCGCCGCTTCAAACGCTGTCCATCCGGTCTTCTCGTCAATGGCTTTCGCTGGAACGCCTTGATAGAGGAGCGCCTCCGCCATCGCATCATTGTTTGAAAAAATAGCCTTGAACAACAGAGGGACTCCTTGTTCTACCGGGTTAAGGATTCCGGCTGCGGCATAAGCCTTCAATGCCCGCTCAAAATAGAGAGGGTGATCAGATTGTTGGAGAAGAAGATGATTGAAAAACTCAGGAAACTTCGCCATGATGCTTGGAGCCTGGAGATCAAAAGATAGCCACCACCACAGATCTTCCGTTTTAAGGGTCTTCAGATAATCGATAGAGAGACCATCTGCATGTAGCGCCTTGCGCATCTCATAGTGTCCAAATGCTCTTTTTTTACGAAGCATCGCCTTGCTTTCATACCCATAGTAAGGCTCATCAACGATCGCGCCGTTTGCGAGCAACAGATCGATCTTTTCAGGGTTTTCCCCTTCCTGAACCGTGGAACTCGAAATCTTCATGTCCTGGACCTTGCCTTTTTGCGTCAGCAAGTCGAGAGTATTCCATCGTTTGAAGATCAGCAAAAGACTGAGGTCTAGTCCTCCATCGAGACGGCGATAGCTACTGCCTTCTTTTTCTAAAAACCGATCAAGCTGGTTGTCGATAATATATTCCACGACAACCAAGTCCTCCAAATGCAGAGCCCTTTTGACAAGGTTGGAAAATTCTTTCAAATTCTTTTGGACAAACTCGGGGCTATTATTGCAGTAGGCCAATAGAGCTTGAGCTAATCTTCGGTTTTGATTATTGATCGATTCATTCGCAAGCTCAAAGAATAGCTGAGGATGCTCTGCTAAAGATTGAATGTTCTTTTCAAGAGTCGCTTGAACTTTTCCCGATTTCTGATCTGTTGTGGAATGGGAGGCAATTCTCTGCAGCGCTTTTGCCAAGCCAGGATCCTTATCGCAAAGAGAGAAAAATGGAACGACTGCATCCGCGAACTTCTTTTTAGAAAAAAGGGTTTGAACAAGCTCATTCGCGCAAAGCGGCTGCCGCTCCGCCCATCGGACCCCTCCTCCCTGTTCTTCCTTGATTTGAGACAGCAAGCACATAAAGAGACCAGTGCTCTGGAAATGTGCACTCAGCTCTTTAAGAGAGACCGGCAAAGCCGATGGATTAATACAATCTGAACTCTCCTGTTTTATTATCGACTTGCTAAGGCTCATAATACCCATTTTAATTAATTGATGTAGATTTTAATTTTTAAAAAATTAAAAATCAATTTAATTTCATAATTAAATTAAAACAATAACACTTTAAAACTAAGATATAACGCGCTCATTTACAACAACTTGCAAAACATTGCATTCTAAAAAACCGCCCTTACTCCTTATCAAATCGCTCGTCGTCAATTAAATATTTCAATTGAATGATTTCATCCCTATAGATATCCATAAGTACAGGTACTTCACAGAAAAGAGATCGCGGAACATGCTAGAGAAGAAAGAATCACTGCCTGCAGTGCTCCTGATCACCCAAAACAGCTACCAGAAAACTTTTATTAAAAGGGTCTTAAAGAACTCATTTTTTATAATCGAGTGCACCGACAGCTTTTCCGCGGTCGATTGGATGAAGAGCATGCCGATCGATCTGATCATCCTCGATCAAAAAACGCTCGATTCCACCTGGGCGATCCTGTGCCAACACATCCGCCAGCTCACGGGATATCAAACAACACCCATCCTCCTTATAACGAACAACCACAAGAAAAGCTTCTTTTTAGAGGCGATTAATCAAGGGGTTTCCGATTTCATCCATGAACCGCTTGAAGGTGAAGAGATCTACCAACGGGTAATCGTTGCTCTGCAGACCAAGCCGGTCAACAAAAAGATGGCCCTAATTACTCAGAAGATCAAAAAACAGACAGCTCCTCCTCTGCCCCGAAAGCAGCTTCAGCTGCGGTTCGTGACGACAGAGGACGCAATTAAAGAGATCTCCAAAGTCAAACAGTCCCAACGGCCTCTTTGCCTGATCCTGCTTGAAATCGATGACTATAAAAAGATTTATGAGTCATTTCCTAAAACAGTCATTGAAGGCGTGCTCCATTCTGTAGAAAATTTTTTAAAGAGCCACTTGCGCAAATTTGATGTCCTGATGCCCCAGGGAGGAGGCCGTTTTTTGATCCTCCTGCCTAAAACATCCCATCGGGCTGCCATGATGATCGCCGAAACGGTCCGAAAAGAGGTCCATGACACACATTTCTTCCCACGAAAAAAGGACATTAGGCTAACATTCTCCCTAGGTGTGATCTCCTACGATGAAAAAATTCCTATGCCTAAAAACACCTACGATCAATTTGAGGAGCTTCTAGTCAAAGTGGATTCGGCCCTCAAAGAAGCAAAACAACAGGGCAACCGGGTTATTGCATGCTGAAACTTTCTCTGCTTTCCGCTTTACCACTGCTGTTTGGCAGTGTCCACGCAGCTGTTCAAACGATAACGCCTGCTGCAGAGGTCAAACCCTCTCCAGCGGCTCCAAGCGTTTCCTCTACCTCCCTTATCATCGATCCTAAAATGCGCGCCCAAGACTTTAAGGAAGCGTTTGAAACCCTTCGCAAGGAAAAAACGACAGGCAAGGTCTTTTTTCAGTTAACGAACGGATCGACGATCTCGAACATCATCGATATGAACTTAATGGCCAACTCCACCCTGATCCTGTTCCGATTCAATTCCACGCAAGGGATCCGCTTCCAGCTCGTCAAAGTCGAAGAGATCGACTCCATCAGTTACATGTAATCGATCCATGGCGTTTCAATTTCTGCATCTTCAGCAATTTCCGATTTTAGAACAGCTCAAGATCGAAGAGTCCCTATTGCGCGCCGATGACCGAAACTGGTGCATCGTCAATCAAGGATCACCCGTATCGATTGTGATGGGGATCTCAGGGAAAAAAGAAGATCTCATCGATTTGAGCAAAACGCGCCAAGACAACATTCCAGTCATCAAGCGCTTCAGCGGCGGGGGAACCGTCATCGTCGATGAAAATACGCTGTTTGTGACCTTTATCTGCAACAAAAAGGTCCATCCCTTTCCCGCATTTCCCGAACCGATCATGAAGTGGACCGAAGGGATCTACAAAGATGTCTTTGTCCATGATCAATTCCGTTTGAGGGAAAACGATTTTGTGATCGGCGAGAAAAAAATGGGAGGAAATGCTCAGTACATCAAAAAAGACAGGTGGCTACACCACACAAGCTTCCTATGGGACTACACCGATGAAAGGATGAAGTACCTGCTCCATCCGAAAAAGGCCCCCGATTATCGAAAAGGCAGGACACATTCCGACTTTTTGTGCAGGTTGTCCGATCATTTTCACCATCTGCCTGGGATCGTTGAAAAGATCAAAACAGCTCTTGGGAAAAAATATGATGTCAGCTTTTCAACGCTTGAAGAAGTCATCACATTGCAAACAAGCGATGTCCGCCAATCGACTACTCTGATCGACTTAGAAATCGATCCTGCCACCGAAAGTTCCTCCCTGAAGGGCCAGGTTTCCGTCTAGTTGATCATATGATCCGTTATCTAAGCCGCTAAACCAAAAATTCTTCAGCTGGTTTTGATTAAACCAGACAAGAAATTCATATCCGGCAAAAAATGAGAGATGGACCTTTTTGTGGTTGAGATCGGTTTCCCACTTCAGCCCAATTCCCATTTCGACATTGGTCTTTAGTCGATCGCGATCTTCTGAAAATTGATAAGAAACATGCCTGGAGTACAAATTGATGCCTTTGGTCTTTAAGTGCTCATGGACCTCAAAGGTCCCATAGAGCAAAGATCCCGCCAGATTGCCATAAATCGACCAATGTCGATTGAAGCAATAGTCCAACCCAAGTCCTGCCAAAATCCCTAAAGCATGGTAATCGTTGCTTAATTTAACTTTTTCTGGCCCGAGCGGCGCTCCAAAGCCATGCAAGAAAATATAATCGACACCCGAGTAGTGATAGCGCATGTCCTGATCGATCCAAGCGCCTCGGATCCCCAAGCCCGGCCTAAGCGTGAGCGCGCGGCTGACAAAGAAGGTGCGGCTCAACATTAAGTCTAACGTATTGTAATTGAGATCCCAATGCCCTGAAGCTTTTTCACAGTTGATCCCTAATAAGGTTGCAAATGTGAACCAAGTCGCCGCAAGCCCTCCGCCGGAAGGTTGATGGGCATGGCCGCTTGAAGAATGGTTAAATCGCGTCCAAGACAAGAAAAGGTCCCAGCAATCATAAGGGGTGTCATATCCAATCCCTACGCGGAAACCAGGTCCCCACTCAAAATCGATATCTAGCCACTTTCCACCTGTCATTTGGCTCATTTCACCAACATCTGCATCATTGGGGCTTGTGGAAGAAACAGCAAATTCTATGTTGTCCATTTCTGCGCGCCAATAAAGAAAATCGCACTCCAAAAAGATCCTGTTTGCATGTTGGAGCTGGAATCTTGGAGGGCTCTTTACTCCCATCGCTCCATTGACCTTCTTGTCTTCTAACGCAGAGAGTTGCGCATCGGGAGCATTCGATGGTTGCATTGCTGGGGATGCGGAAGCAGCTGATATCTGAGTATCTGGACTATTCGATGGTTGTGTTACAGAAGAAGCGGAAGAATCTGCTATGGCTGTGGAGTTTTTTGAAGGTCTGGTTCCAAATCCGAAGAAACTTTTTACCCGGGTAAAAAAAGGATTGCTTGCGAACAAGGATTGGAGATCGGAAGCGTTCGAAGCTAGCTGCGGAGTTATCAGCAAGGAACAGGCAATGGCAGTTATTCTTAGCACTGGATCAAACATTCTTACGTTTCCTTTTTTGACACCATTTTAAAATTCAAATCGAGCAGAGAAAGTCCCGCCTTGCAGCATTAAATTCCCATGAGAGGGAAATCTGTATGATCCGGAAAATCGAGTCAGTTGATTTTGGCTAAACCACTCGATGAATTCATACGTTCCTGCAATGACCAGATGGTAACGATCTTTTGCAAAATAGGTATTCCACTGCAAACCGATTGCAACTTCAAAGTTGGCCTTCGTCGTATGGAATTCTTCTTTTGAATCGATTTCAAAAGGAGCGATCGGATTGGAAATCGAACTTTTCTGAGAAACATCAAAAAAACCGTAAACGAGGCTAACGGAAGCTTCGCCAATCAAGCTCCAGTGGCGGTTGAAGGCCCAATCAAGGTTCGATCCCGCCCTTAATCCAAATGCTTCATAATCATTCTTCATTTTAAGACGGATATTTGTAATAGCGGGCGGCAGGAAAAACCCTCTTGAGACGCTGATCCCGTTATAGGTCGTCCGATAGTGCTGGTCGATCCAAACCCCTCTTAAGCCAATAAAGGGACGTGCAGAGAGCGCTCTGGTTAAGTAATAAAAACGGCCGAGTTCTAAATCCAAAACATCGTAATCCAACTTCCAATGGGCGCTCGCAAAAGTCGCAGAACTTCCAAAAGAAGTTAGCAACCATGTCCCATCAATACTTCCTCCAGATGGAGGATAGGAAGAATCGGAGGCGTCGGTTTGAAAGCGGGTCCAATTGAGGCAAATGTCCCACTGATCATGAGGAATGTGATACCCAATTCCAATTCGAAATCCAGGATCCCAGCTAAAGTCAGGATAAAGAGCCTTGCCCTTCTTCATCGTTGGAGCAATGTCGAAAGGTGCTGGAGAAGCCGCTCCAGAAATAGACTTCGACCTGATCACATAATCCAAGCCCTCCAATTCCGCATTCCAATAGAGAAACTCCCCTCTGAAAAAAATCCCTACGGCCTCCGGCGCCTTCAAGTACGTTGAAGCGCTTTTCGCACGAGGCTGCTTTTCGACGGTTTGTTGAGAAATTGCAGAAACGCGTTCATTGAGCGCAGCAGGACTTGCTGCCGGATCAGCATTCAAAAAGGAGATCATGAACGTCAGCGTTCCAGTTGTGCTGGCTATGAA
>JAFEGU010000172.1 GCA_018239725.1 Verrucomicrobiota bacterium
AGCTGCTCGCGGACTAAGCGCTTGTGGGCGACGAGGTCTGGAGTCTGTGGAGAGAATGAAAGGTCGACAGCGTCGCCAGTAACAGGGTCCCTCCAATTTTTTAACACAGGGTTTGTGCTCGGGTTCCAAAGATCGGGGTTGCTTCCATTGATGATCCCTTTGAACTTATCATCGTGTGCGCTTTTGCGGACCCATGGGCCGATTCCAGCAGAGAGACCGCCGTCTTGCATCTCTTGTGCAAACGTTTCTGATACGGTTGTTGAGCGTTCGGCCAGTTCCACGACTTCTGCCATGACGTTCAAGCCTTTGCGCTGATCTCCGAACATGTGGAGGGCGTCTGCTTCTTCAACACCATATACACCTTGGCAGCCGTAGCTGTTGTTGTGGATAATGAAGACGTTGGCAGGGAACTCTCCGCACGTCCATCTGTCAAAGTAGCGGTGGGCAATCCTGTCGACTGCATAAGCTGCGTGCCAATCGTTATAAACAACGGCATCGAACTGGTCTTTATTAGCGACGATGTATTCAGCGGTTGCGCTGCCGACATAGGCCATCCTTTCTTTGAGGCCATGCCATTCTTTGCCAGGAACTCCAAGTACGCCGTCTTCGTAAATTTGGGGGCCGCCAGGGACATCAAAACGGTTGCGATCTGGGCTTGTGTCTTCGAGGTAGGCTAGGGTTATCCCATCTTGCTGGATCGTCAGCACGCGGTCTTCTTTCATTGTTCCGGAAACTTCGTGGCGGACAGTTGATGGTGTTCCTTCCCGTTCGATCCTTTCGCGTAAAGCTTGCGGCAGGCCGGAGAATTTAGGCGTCAGAATGGTTACTTCGCAGCCGCGGTTTTTTAGCGATGTTGCAATCCCGTAGACAGATTCGCCAAGACCTCCGTACTTAAGGCCGTATTGAGCGCATTCGTAGGCGACGACGAGGACGCGCATACCTTCTGGAAGTTCTTCAAGCAGTTTAGGAGGTGTTGTGATCTGGATTTTTTCGCGCGCTGTCGGTCTAACAGGGAAGTGTTCAGGATCAAACTCACGGTTCATCTTAACGCGATGCTTAATTGCTGGAATGGAAAGCTCTCGCTTGGTCGCATCGATGCTGCGGATGTAGAAATCAAGGATTCCATCTTGGCCAGGAGATCCGATAAGAGCGGTTTTGATCTCTTCGAATAGGTCTTCATTGGAAAGGTGGCCGTGCGTTGATTGGATCGATTCGATCTTTTGGGTCAAATGCTGGGCAATCGGCGCTAGCATTGCTGAGCCAAGCAGGGTCTTTTCAAGGGTGTCGACAAAGAGGTGCAATGTTTCGGGCCGAGCGTTCTCTTGGGACAGCATCCTCTTTGTGAGTCGGAGAATATTGAGAACTTCTGTAAGCGAGTAGCGGACTTCGAACTGTTCCAGAATATTCATTCCTGAAGAGTTCTGCAGTTGAGTCAAGATGTTGATGTCCGCTTCTAAACGCATTTTTCCGGCTATTAATGGCTTATCTTCTTTTGTTTCGCTTTTTTTATCTTTAATTCCGCTCCAAACGGAAAAATACAGGAACTCCTGCACTTTGATAGGCAGTCGTTGGAATGCGACTTGTTTTTGCTCTGTGGTTGCAGAAGGATCCTTCATCAGTTTCGCAAATGCGCGGTAGAATTGGATTGTTTTTGGAAAATCGATCTCTGATTCATCCAGCATCAATATTTGCTGTTCAGCTGCAATGCGCAAGATAGGGCAGATGCTGGTGAGTTTGCATTGCCTCCTAGCAAGCCAGTTGAGGGTAGTGCGTGCATTAGCACGCGCGCTTTGTATATTGTCTGCAGGCTTCAGAGGCAACTTGTGGAGCTTGATCTTTCCATCGAAGATGCTCATGTTATCAAAAGAAACTTCGTCGTATCCTGTTAAGGCAATAAAGCGGCAGAAGTCTTCAGCGCATCTGCGCTGTTGTTCGGCTGAAAGCTGGTGAAACTCAGTTTGGAAATCAGTTCCTGCTTGTTTTTGATCGATGATGAGGAATATGGTCGGATTGCGCAGATGCTCGATTTCTGCTTGGAGTAATGGCATTAAGCAGCGCGGATTGTTTTGAACAGTCTTTTTGCCCCAACTAGGTCTGTCAGAACGGGGATTTGTCTTATCATCGCTCTCATTCCATAACCTCTCGATGAGCCAATCTTGAGTAGATTGATCAATTTGAGAAAATAATCTAAAGAGCTCTTCATTGGAAACTGGCGGCTGCTGGCGCATTGCGTTCCATAGTGGAGATAGAACACCAATTTGCCTTTGAGTTTCTCCGTCAGTCCGATTGGCAAGAGG
>JAFEGU010000173.1 GCA_018239725.1 Verrucomicrobiota bacterium
ACCTCGACCTGCTTAATGAAAAGATGTCTCTGTTGCATCCCAAAGGGATTTTAGCTTCCGCCATCATTCCCCATGTGCAGCAAGGCCAGCTCACTTTCCAATGCGATCACCTAACTTGGGACAACCCGAAGAACAAGCTCACTCTAAAAGGCAATGTCCGGATCCAAGACGATGCCTTGGAAACGATCGAAACAGAAGATTATCTTGAGATCGACCAGCCGCTCGTCAAAGGAAAGCGGGTCCTCAAAGGAATCCGCGCACATGGCCCGACTACGCTCACTTACAACGACCCTCAGCATGGCGGTTATCACAAGGTCCTTTGCCATGGCAACGCCCAGATCGACCGGGAAAAGCTCCAAGCCACACTCGACAGTCCTAAGACAGATGGGAAAGTCCTCCCCCATCAACAGCTCTATTATGAAGAAGCGGAACTTTGCATCCGGGCTGATCAGGCCGCATTTGAATATTCGGTCGCTGACAATACCCTCCAACCTGTCTCCCTTGCTCTCAAAGGCGCCGTCCGGTTAAGTTCCCTCGGCACGCAAAAGCCGCCCCGCTGCGGTGTGGCCGACCGGCTGAACTATTCGCTAACTACCCGCACGCTCATCTTATCGGCAAACCCTGGTAAAAAGGTCCTCTTCTGGGATGAATCGCAAGGCGCGCGCGTAAGCGCCAACGAAGTGCATATCACTGAAGATCCTCTTACAAAACAACAACTCATCAGAGGCATCGGCAATGTGCAATTTGCATTCACTGCAGAAGAAAACGCCCTGTTGCAACAACTCTTTCCCCAATTAAAGATCAACCATGAATAAGCCATCCTCCCCTCCCATCCAGGTCAGCCTCGACCAGCTTAATGTCGGAGCCCAGCCTGCTAAACAGATCAAAAAGCCCGCTCCGCAACCACCAGCGCCTCAGAGAAAAATCCTCTCCCACGGCCCGATCCTGCGCGCCGAGAACCTCGTAAAAGTTTATGGAGGAAGGACCGTCGTCAACGGCCTTAGCCTGCATGTCGGAAAAGGGGAAGTCGTCGGATTGCTAGGTCCTAATGGCGCTGGCAAAACAACAGCCTTCTACATGACGATCGGCCTGATCAAACCCGATGCGGGAAAAGTCTTTTTCAATGGCAAAGAGGTCTCATTTCTCCCCATCCACGAACGCGCCAAAATGGGGATGGGATACCTTGCCCAGGAGCCTTCCGTGTTCCGCCACCTGACCGTCGAAGAGAACATCCTCTGCATCCTCGAAACACTCGATATGACAAAAGAGGAAAAGAGGCACCGCCTCGGCGAACTGCTTAGCGAACTCCACCTTGAAAGGCTTGCAAAAAAGAAAGCTAGCGCCCTTTCCGGCGGAGAAAGACGGCGCCTCGAAATCACACGGGCCCTCATCACCCAGCCGACCTTGCTTCTGCTCGATGAACCGTTTGCGAATATCGATCCCCTTGCTGTCAATGATGTGAAGAACATGATCCGCCACCTCAAAGACAAAGAGATCAGCATCTTGATCACTGACCACAATGCCCGCGAGATCTTCTCCATTGTCGATCGGAGCTACTTGATCCGCGATGGCAAAGTCCTCATGTCTGGAACTGTGGACGAACTTCTAGAAAACAAGGAAGCGAGATCGAGCTACTTTGGAGACGACTTTAGGCTCTGATGAGCTTCTTGCTTTTTGAGATAGCTGAGCAGGTCTTGAGGATAATCTGTGATCAGTCCATCCACTCCCATTTCGATGCACTTGCTCCACTCTTCTTCCGAATTGACAGTCCATGGGACTACGCGGAATCCCGCGTTTTGCATCGCTTCGACAGTCTTTTGATCTGTGAGAAGGGCCTGTTCCGGAGAGATGACCGTTGCATTGAAAGAGCTTGCCATATAGATCAACAGGTTCATCGGATTTTCGGGTGAAAGACGCTTGACCAAGGACATACTGTCCGCATTGAAAATAAAACCGAGCTCAGCTTCCGGATCCAACGAATGCAGTTCTGACAAGATTTCAGGATCAAAAGAAGAATAATAGACCCTTTGGGAAAAACCAGCGCTATGGACCTTGGCTACAATCTTTGCTGCCAGTTCACGGGCATTGATCGTTAATTCTGGATAGCGGGGATCTCTCTTGACCTCGAGATTGAGCCTTACCGTTTTTGCATGCGGAGAAGAAGATCTGCTGATCATGTCAAAAAGTTCATCTAAAGTAGGGATCGAAGTGCCGGGGATCCGCTGCTGCTTTGGGAACTCCATATTGAGCTTGTTGCCGCAATCGATCTTTTTCAATTCGACGAGCCTTAAATCCCGAATCAGCATTTGCGGCATCTTTGATGTTTGATCCCCATCGTCTAGCCAATCGTCGACAAAATAGTCATGGTGGATGATGACCTCTCCATCTTTAGTGACATGAAGATCGAGCTCAAGAGTATGGGTTCCCGCCTCAATCGCAGCGGCAAATGCAGGAAGTGTATTTTCAGGAAACAAGCCTCTTGATCCCCGATGACCTTGGACTTCGATCGAATAAGAGCTGCTGTGCACGCCGATCAGGATTGACAGGGCAAAAAGGCCTTTGGAAAAAAAATTCATCGCAAGCTCCTTCTCTCTTTTTCGTCAAAAAATAATTATTAATTATATGAAAAATAGGAATGAAAATCAATCAAAAAACCAGAGATTAAAAAAATACATTTATAAAACCAAACAAACATAATTTTAATGAGCTATCTGATAGCTCAGTTTGAGCAGTCCATTCGGGAAGGAATTTACCGAGTCAAGTTGGCATCCTTTCCATCTGATTGCATAAAGCAAAATTGAAATTCAGGTTCGCCCTATCCCAAAAATTGCAGATTGACCGATCGGTCAGCATCTGTTATCATTTTTTTCATGGATACTAAAGACAGTCTTCTTGAAGCAGCTCTTAAGGTTTTCGCAACAAATGGCTACCATGGGAGCAGTGTCTCGGATATTGCTAGGCAAGCAAATGTTTCAAAAGCTCTTTTTTACCACTATTTTGAAAGTAAAAAAGACCTATTGGTCATTTTTGCAAAGCGAAGATTAGAAGAGTGGACTCCCATTATAGAAACCCTGGAAACCGTTAAGAATCCCAAAGAACGCATCTTATTTTTAATCAATTTTGTTCTCAGCGAACTTGAAACAAAAGCAGACTGGCTGCGCTTTCTTTATATGCTCTACCTCTCAACAGAAGGTATTGCCGCCATCCAAGAAGCCATGAGCAAATATAAGGAACAATTTGATCGTTTGTTTAATGCAGAAAGGCAGCTCTACAAAGATCTAGGGTGCGCTGATCCTGATGATGAAGCCACCTATCTCCGTTCCGTTCTTCAAGGCATAAGCTTGGAGTATCTATTGAGCGGAAAAAATTATCCCTTACATAACATGAAAGAAAAAATCATCAAGAGGTACCTCTCATGAGAGCAAAATTATATCGCGAGCATAAATATGTAAGCTTTGCATTGAGTGAACTTGAAAGACTGATCGCTAAAACAGACTTTACAAATGATGCAGCTATTGAACACGTTAAAGATGAATGGCAAACCATCAAGGAAATGCTAAAAGGACATGCGCATCATGAAGAACAGAACATCCATGCCCTTTTAGAGAAAAAAGGTTCCACTGTTCATCATGAAGCCCATGATGACCACGCATATCAAGAAGAGGTCCTAGAAAATTTGCAATACCGCCTTAGTGCCGTTAAGACAAGTACTGATCGTATAGAAGCTGGCTACCAATTTTATCTCGCCTATCGGAAATTCGTCGGAGATAATTTGCTGCACCTCCATGAAGAAGAGACCAAGCTCCTTCCAGAATTGCAAAAACTTTGTACAGATGACGAGTTGCGTGCAATTGAATATCCTACCTACAATCTAATGACAGTAGAAGAGATGGTAGAAATGGTACAGGTTCTCTTCCCTCAAATGAATTTTTCTGACAAGAGCGCCTTTTTGATAGACATTAAGCTAGCACAGCCGAAAAAATTCCAACAACTCTTGGATAAAGCGACTCAATTTCTGAGCACCGAAGAAATAGAGAGGTTTCTCAATGCCCAAAAGAGTCTTTTAGAAATGACATGCGTGGAAAAATAAATGATTCGGGCTGCTGCAAATCAAGTGGCTTCACAAAACACAAAGATACTCGGAAAAGAAAGGTTCATCATGCACTCTAAAAGCTGATACAGCCCTTTATCTTGGTGAGTAGTATTATTAAGTGTTTTTAGGGAATTGAAAAAATAACTGCAGAAAATCGTAATACCGCTGATAGACCCCAGCATGGACCGTTTTCCAAGTCCCCTGCTTGATGGTGAAGCCAAGGATGCCGATCGCTTTGTTTAGCTGCAACAGTGGCATCATTACAGAATAGTTAGGCACTGGCCGGACGCTTGCATATCCATTTAGAAAAGACCACTTTCGTTCAGAATCGCTCGTCCATTGCCCTTGTTCCAAAGGGCAAAAATCCTCTTCAGCAAAACTGGCTCGAGCGCCTGCCCAGTCAATGACACCTTGAAGCTTACCGTCGCACACCATTACATTGGCCGGGCGAAAATCTCTGTGGACAAGACATGGGCCGTCAACGGATTGCAATAGGTTCAGATGGTCTTGTAAATAGGAACGGGACTGCTTGATAAGCTCTTTAGAAATTTCAGATCCGCACTCCTCCAATCCTTCTTCAAACTTGGCAGCAAAGTATCCAAACGGATCTCTTCTCAGTTGATCAGGCTGCAATGGATCGCCATAACCAGCTAGCCGGTTTTCATGGATGCGCGCCATCAGCGCACCTATTTCAACAGCTAGCTCCTTTGTTACATCGTCTATTTGAGCAGGCCTTCCGGGCAGGCACTCCATCAAGATTGCTCCCAGAACACCTGGCTCCGGCTCGACAAGCCCAACGATCTTCGGAACGGGCAGCGATTCTGCCAACATCTTTAAAAATTGCACTTCCCGAAAATAATCGGCATTGCGCGGAGAAATTTTTAAAATATGCTGCTTTCCGTCCGGATGGGTCGCTTTGTAGACAATTGCAACCATGGCATCATCGTGATCGATGCGCGCAAAGTGGGCAGAATGAAGATTGA
>JAFEGU010000174.1 GCA_018239725.1 Verrucomicrobiota bacterium
AACCTGATGCAGACTCTGATCATGATCGCAGTCGCCCTCGTGTTTTTCTACTTCATCCTCTGGCGTCCAGAACAAAAACGCCGCAAGCAGATGGAGAACCTCCGCACTTCTTTGAAGAAAGGGGATCGGATCACAGCAATGGGGATCATCGGAACTGTTGTAAAAGTTCAAGACAACACAGTGATCTTGGCTATGTACGACGGCGCTAAGATTGAAGTTCTCAAAGCTGCAATCACCGATGTCCAAGCTGGCACAGCAGAAGACCGTTCTGATAAAGCAACGATCGAAGCTAGCGAAACTAGATAAGCCTTTTAGTTTATACCGCGCGCGGTATAGCTTAAGTGAAAAAACCTCTCGGATTCCGAGGGGTTTTTTTATTCGATCTCTTGCATAACCCGCTTTCCCAGGTGAATGGGGTTATCCAAGAGATCTATTCAACAATCCGCCCCTGTTCGATCTGAATATTTTGCAGCATATTGGAAAAATGGTGGTAGAAATGGGGGATTAGCTCTTGCAAAGGACCTACGACAGCTTCTTCAGCTGGTTTCAAAGCTCCGCTTTCATAAGCACGCTCCGGCAGTCCGTGGTTGGTCAGCATCAGGATCTTCCATGCATGGTGCAACGGAATCTTCCTCGGAAGAGAGTATAAAAAGATCTCTTCGCAGCTTTTGGCCATTGTTTGGTACAACCTGATCAGGCCAGCAATTTCAGACCGTTGGGGATCTTGGATCTCTTTTGGAATTTTTCTTGCTTCGACGCATCGTCTGAGCAGGGCTTCATCGATGCCTTGCATGCGCAATCGTGCAAAATCCCGCTTGTAATTGACGATATGTTCCCTTAATGTCGGCAAATTCCGATTCATTTCATTGCAGAAAGCGGTAAAGTTCTTGAACACTTCTCCCCATGTCCTCCATGGAGTCGTCTTGCTCTCTTCCGCACCTTTTGTTGAGCCCATCAGCTCACCGCGGATCATTTGCAGCCGCTTGATCAGCATCATCTTGCAGATCCTATTTGCCTCAACCTTTTGACGAGATTGATCTTTAGGTAAAATAAACCCATCGCCCAAAGAGGCTCCATTGGTGCCAGGCTTAAGAGAGAAGGTTCTAGGAAGACTCAACTCTCTTGAAAGCGGATCGGTGATTGTAACGCGAAGCTCACCGGTTGCTTTATCAAAGCCCATTTCTTCAATTTGGCTCAGTTGGCGGTTCAGATGGTAGCCGTCAATGAGCGATTGGTCTAAGCGGGAAAGGAGGATCGGTTCAGCACTGATCTCCCTTACAATTTCTTCAAGTTGGCGTGCAGCTGCTATTCCCTGATTGACAGCTGCTGCTGGAGTGGCCAGATCAACTGGAGGTCGATTGGGATTAGCAAAGTCAACTGGGGGAGCTGCCGAAACAGAACGGTGTGTACGCAGGAGCTCAAGCTCCTTCTCCAAACCTTTTGCACGTCTATCTAAACGTTGCATTTCTTCAAGTAAATCACGGTATCTTTCATCGGCTGCGAGTTGGATCCGATCGACTTCATGGCCAAATTCCTCCTGCTGCCTGAGCAGCTCAGGTCCTAATTGGTCATATGCAGAGCGGAGGTCGTCTCTTTCCTCTGTTGCCAGTTTAAGGTCTCTTTCTAAATCTTTTTGAAGCCCTTCCAGTTCGCCCACGCGTCGTGTCGTTTCCCGTTGCATCTCTTGGATCCTGCGGACGTGATCTTTTTCCAAGTCTAGATCGGCTGACAAGCTTGCAATGATCGAATCGAGATCGCCTTTTTGTTTTTCATAGGCTTGTGTTTGCCTTCGATTTTCAGTCGTTTGTGCGCGAAGCCGTTCAAGAGTGCTATCTAATTCTTTGCGCAGGTCTGTATTTTCAACACCTGTGAGCCTATGCTCTTCCGTTGCTTTTTCAATGGCGCGCTGTAAACGTATCTTCTCTTTTTCCCACGCTTGTTCTGCTTTGGCATGCAGAGCGGATTCTGCTTCGAAGGCAGCTTTAATGCCTGTTACTTCGTCCAATGCTTTTTTCGTTTTTATCCAGCGCTGCTTCATCTCGTCAAAATTTCTCGTGCCAGCTTCTAATCGCGCTTGAGCTTCTTCAAGTTCTAACTGTGTTTGTTTGAGTTTGGCAATGAGAGAAGGGATCCCTTTTTCCAGTTCAGCGATGCGGGCTTTTAAAGCTCTTTCGTTTCGGTCTGAATCATCGAGAAGCTGATCAAAACGTGCTTGCAGATCTTGTTTCTCAAGGTTCAATCCCCGATATTTTTGAGCAATTTCCTCAATTCTTGCATCTTTATCGCCGATGGCAACGCCATGCAAGCGCTCTTTTTCGGCCCAGTCAAGACGAGCAGTTTTGAGTTCTTCTTCAAGTCTGCGGACTATCTCTTCGAGTTCTCTAATGCGGTCGTCTTTGCCTTTGCCATCTCTTTCTAGATCAGCGATGCGTAAGTCTTTGCCAGAGCCTTCTAGTTTCAGCCGGTCGATTTCGAGTTTAGCGAGGCGTTGTTGTTCTGCGGCGGTAAGAGCTTCGCGTTCCAAATCAGCAATGCGTAAGTCTTTTGTGCCACCTTCTAGAGTTAATCGGTCGATTTCAAGACGGGCCTTATCGGCAGCTTCCCTAGCTTGTTTTTGGATTTCTGCAATGCGCGAGTCTTTGTCGGAGCCTTCTCTTGTCAGCCGGTTGATTTCAGCTTCGGCAATTCGTTGTTTGTTTGCAGATTCACGAACCTGTCGGTCAAGATCAGCGATGCGTGAGTCTTTTGTACCGCCTTCTCTTGTCAGCTTGTCGATTTCAAGACGAGCAAGACGTTCCCGTTCAGCCCCATCGCGAATATCTTTCTCTAAAGCGGAAATTCGTAGATCTTTTCCCCCGGCGTCTTGCTTCAGACTGTCGATTTCAAGATGGGCAAGGCGTTCCCGTTCAGCCCCATCGCGGATATTTTGTTCTAAAGCGGAAATACGTGAGTTTTTTGTGCCAACTTCTAGCTTCAGACTGTCGATTTCAAGACGGGCAAGGCGTTCCCGTTCAGCCCCATCGCGGATATCTTGTTCTAAAGTGGAAATCCGTAGATCTTTTGCCCCGCCGTCTAGCTTCAGACTGTCGATTTCAAGACGGGCAAGGCGTTCCCGTTCAGCCCCATCGCGGATATCTTGTTCTAAAGTGGAAATCCGTAGATCTTTTGCCCCGCCGTCTAGCTTCAGGCTGTCGATTTCAAGACGGGCAAGGCGTTCCCGTTCAGCACCATCGCGAATATCTTGTTCTAAAGCGGAAATACGGGAGTTTTTTGTGCCAACTTCTAGAGTTAATCGGTCAATTTCGAGTCGATCAAGGCGTCGTTGTTCTGCTGCAGCCAGGGCGTCACGTTGCAAATCAGCAATGCGTGAGTCTTTGCCTGAGCTTTCGCGGGTCAATCGGTCAATTTGAGATTGGGCTATACGTTGTTTGTTTGCAGCTTCGCTAACCTGCCGATCGAGGTCTGCAATACGTGAGTCTTTTGTGTCGCCTTCTAGCTTCAGTCTGGCGATTTCATCGAGGGCGCGACGCTCGCGCTCTACAGCTTGGCGGATGTTGATCCGGAGCTGTGCAATGTCGATCTCTTTGCCTCCGCCGATCCGTATTAACTCATCGATCTGTTCTTGGGCCCGCCGTTGCTGTTCGACAGCTTCAGCTGCTTGTTGATGGAGTGCTGCGATTTGCAGGTCTTTTGCAATGAGGTCTCCCGTGAGTTGTGCGATCTGGTCTCGTGCGGTGTCGAGTTCGCTTTGGATGCTGGAAGCGTGGAACATCGCACTTGCTAGATCGAGGCGGCTTTGTTCGCGCAGCTGAACCATTTCCAGGCGGAGATGGTCTAATGCTTCTTCGTAGGAGTCTTGTGTTGTATCAAGCTGCTCTGACAAGCGGAGCAGTTCCTCGGTCAGCTCTGAGATCATTTTGCCGTAGCGTTCGCTGATCTGCACTTGGAGGTAGCGGGAGATCGCTTCGTTCCGCTCTTCATTGGTAGCGGTGATGTCATTGAGGCCGAGGAATGATTCGCGGGTGGTCTCGAGAGGCTCTTCACTTTTTCTATGCAAGAATTGGTATTGGCGCAGGATGCCGATCTGGTCTTCTTCTGGAAGCAGGTCGAAACGGGCCATCACATCGGGAGAAGATGCCTGTCCATTGCCGAGGGTTGCAAATTCATTGGCAAGGGACTGGTGCAGGTAACGGGTAATTGCGAGGGAGCGCAGGCCGTTGTTTCCATGAAGCCCTTCTTGGTTCAGGAAGAACTTCTCCCCGCATCTCCAGGTATCAGGCACACGGGTTGGGTAGCAGATGCTGTACATCTGGAAGTAGACCGAGTCGCGGATCTCTTGGGGAAGATCGAGGAACTGGGTATCTGTTCCAAAGGGAAAGTCCTCGCTGTCTCTTACTGAGGGGAGGCCTAGTTGCTGGGCCAGTGAGAGTAGAATGCGGAATTGTTCGTTGGTTAAGCGTGGTAGGTTAGGCGATGGAGATGTCAGGGTGGAGAGCTGTGTGGAAAGTTCTAGGTTTCGTTCTCTTAGAACGCCGAGTTGGTTTTTGACTTCTCTTAAGCGGGTGTCAAGCTGGTTGCGTTCTTGTTCCAGAGCATCAACCCTCTCGCTCGAAGGAGTTGGTTCTGCAGGAACAAGACGAGGCCCTTCTAGTTCGCGCAAGTGCTCATCGATCCGGGAAAGCCTGTCGTGGATCCTTTCTAAAATGGGGGCTGGTTGAGTCTGAGTTCCGGCTGACGTTCTGATCAAAGGGTTGCCAAGCTGTTCGCTTAGCCGTTGGACTTGGGTTTCAAGCCGGCGGATTTGTGTGTTCAAGGGAGCAATCTGATCGATGGTCACATGGAGCTGCCGAGAGAGCCGGTCAGCATCTTGCTGTAAATTGCGATAGGCTTCGCGTGCGCGCTGCAGGGCTCTTTCTAGGTCGGATTCTCTTTGCGATGGACGGTCTGATCTTGTGGAGGAACCGGATTGAGCTCTTCGATGGTCGGAATTTTCAGTTCTTGTTGCAGCGGGGTCTGTTTGCGCAGCTGCATCTGAGTGGGACCTTTGATGGGTTGCTCGATCTTCTATTGTTGCGGAGAGCTCTGTTTGTGCTCCAGTGTCTGAGTAGGACCTTTGACGGG
>JAFEGU010000175.1 GCA_018239725.1 Verrucomicrobiota bacterium
CAGCAACTCTTCTTGCCACAAAGAACATCCCGAACGTGAATCCCACTCCGATCCAGCCGTTGTACATGCCGAGCTCCCAGTTGGCATACCCGAACGCCTTCTTGAGGTATATGAGGGCGATCGTGAAAAAGAGGGAGAACCCTACCTGCATGATAAGAAAGATAAAAGAGATGGACCTTAGCTTCGCATTCTGAAATGCAAGGAAGAAGATCCTAAGGGGACGGAGAAAATCGAGGGGCTTGGCCCGTGTTTTGCGAAAGGTCTCTTCAAATGAAAACTGTATCCAGGCAAAGCATAAGGCGCTGATCACGGCGCAGAGATAAAACGGCGTCGAGAAGCCAAAGGATTTTGCGATAGCGCTATCGGAGAACACCCCTCCGATAATTGGACCGATGATCAAGCCTATCGATAAGGTAAGACCGATCAAGCTCATGTTCAGGGCTTTTGTTTTTGGCGTGCTCTGATCGACAATGGAAGCTTGGACAATGGGCTGCGAGCCAGCAAATAGGCCTGACATCGCCCTGCCTAGCAAAATAAGGAATAGCGATGAGGCTGTTATCCCTAGCCCCATGCATAAAAAGCTGGCTGCCAGTCCGCCCATGCACAGCAGGATGATTTTTTTTCTCCCATACAGGTCGGAAAGGTCTCCAAGGGAGGAAGCGCCAAAGAACATGAACAGAGGATAGAGCAGATAACTGAGGCCTAAATAAAAATCGACGCTTTGAGCTGAGGGATTCGGCAAAAGCGATGTCTGGGTTGTGAGCAAGCTCGCCATCATTGGATAGACAAGTCCAAATCCGAGGTTGTCAATGATGATCGCAAGAAGGCATGGAGCTATCCGCATTAGGGAAATGGTCGTCTTACTCATTGGCTAGCCTTTTAAGGTAAAAAAAAGCGAACCTTAAAATTTTAGGTTCGCTTCATGGATTCTAAAATCGCAGACTTCAATTACATCCAAAATGCAAGCCAGCAAACGAGAAGCCCCCAAGTAAAGGTGATGTCTCCCCAAGCCATGGTATTGACGCCTTTGCCCATGAACGTTTTGATCAGCATCTGCGGTACGAAAAGAG
>JAFEGU010000176.1 GCA_018239725.1 Verrucomicrobiota bacterium
AACGAAATCTTACCAACAAGAGTATTGATTACTCCATGTTTGTCCGATTTAAACTCGATTTTTCCGGCTTTGACTTCAGCTACAGCTTTTGCAACATCCGTCGTCACAGTGCCGCCTTTTGGAGTTGGCATTAAACCTCTAGGGCCCAATACTTTCCCCAATTTACCGACATCGCGCATCATATCAGGTGTTGCGATGACTGCAGTAAAATCGGTCCAACCGTTCTTGATCTTTTCAAAATATTCTTCATTCCCAGCGTAGTCAGCTCCTGCGTCCAAGGCTTCTTTGACTTTCTCACCTTTTGCGAAAACGAGGATCGTACTGCGTTTACCTGTACCGTTCGGTAGGGATACAGTTCCGCGTACTTGCTGATCAGACTTCTGGGCATCGACGCCTGTTTTAAGCGACAGTTCCACCGATTGGTCAAATTTGACCGGTGGACATTTCTGTAAAATTTCGATAGCTTCAGCCAGCGAATAGACTTTCATTCTATCAACCGACTTATCTATCTCCCGAAACCTTTTGCTACGATGCATTCTGATTTCCTTTAAATAACAACATCATTTTTGCTGAGCGAATTACTCAACAATGTCAACACCCATTGAACGTGCAGTACCCATGACTAAGCGCATAGCAGCTTCGTCGGATTCCGCCCGCATATCCTGGCGTTTATTATTGGCAATTTTCATGACCTGTTGCTTAGTCAATTTGCCAACTTTATCACGGTTAGGCACTTTAGAACCTGACTCGATCCCGACCTCTTTCAAGATCATACGGGATACAGGAGGTTGTTTAGTGATAAACGTAAAACTTTTATCTTGATAAACAGTGATCTCTACAGGAAGGATATCACCTGCTTTATCTTGTGTCTTTGCATTAAATTCTTTGCAGAAGCCCATAATGTTGATACCGGCGCCGCCGAGAGCAGGACCGATTGGTGGTGCAGGATTCGCTTTGCCTGCAGGGATCTGCAACTTAATGACTTTTACTACTTTCTTTGCCATGGGCTTTTCCGTTTATGTTATCTGGTTAAAACCAGGGATGTTATTTTTAAGTGACTTCCGTCTCTGCCGGTGCTTGTTCAACTTGCCAGAACTCGAGGTCGTCTACACGTGTCTCTCTTCCGAAAATGGAAACGAGTACGCTTAATCTGCCTTTATCATGGAACACTTCACTGACAGTTCCAATAAAGTTAACAAAGACGCCATCAGTGATCTTAACCTTATCCCCGACTGTAATGTTGTGCTTCTGGACAACACCTTTTTTCTTCTCTTCAAGGTCCTTCAGAATGTTATCCACTTCCGATTGAAGGAGCGCTTGGGGCTTTTCACCGCCGAGGAATCCAAGAACACCATTGGTATTGCGCACATACATCCATGCGTCGTCTGTCAGTTGCATCTTGACGAGGATATAGCCAGGCCAAAGCTTCTTTTCACTGACCTTCTGCTGGCCTTTTTTTACTTCTGCCACGTTTTCAGTTGGCACGAGCACTTCGTAAACCAAATCGCTCATTCCGCTTGACTCGCGATTCTCTTCAAGCGCTTTCTTAACTTTTTTTTCTTGACCGGATTGAACCTGGACAACGTACCATTTATGCATGATGAC
>JAFEGU010000177.1 GCA_018239725.1 Verrucomicrobiota bacterium
ACAACGAAGAAGAAGATAGACGATGTAACAAGGACCATGATCGGTGTCAGGATCGCTGCTTTTGTCCAGCTTAATTTTCTTAAGATGTTGTTGCCGACGACCATCAGAAGGATTGTGATCGCTCCAGTCCATGTTGAGAACTGTCCCATGAACATGTTGTAGTCGTTCATATCTGGGAAGGCAATTTTGATTTGGCCTTTCCATACGCCTTCAACCAGGTTGATGGTGATACCGTAGGAAAGAACGAGGATCGCAATCAGTCCGAGGTACGGATTTTTTAAAATGTAACGGAAGCTTTCGATAACGGAAAGTTTCGATTTTTCTTTTTTCTTGCCTTGGCCAGGTTGATAGAGGTTTGGATCGGTCAAGACATTTTTGTTCATCCATCGGTAGGTGAGGATTGCAATCGCACCGGAAAGCAGCACGGATCCCATCAAAAATTTCAAGTTGACTCCAAACGAGTCGACGTCCTTTGGAAGGGATTTGGCGTACTTGGCTGTAAAAATGATGAAAGGTCCGGAAAGTAGAAGTCCAACGTTTCCAATCATGCCAAAGAGACCGTAGAAACGTTTAGCTTCAGTGACTTTTGTGATTTCGTTTGCAAACTGCCAGAACAGCATGGAAAGAACAACACTTCCCCAGAGTTCAGAAAGAATGTAAAAAATACTAAAGCTCCAGTTGCCGATCACTGGGATGAGCCAGTGCAGATTGGGTACAGAGGCTTGTGCTGACTGAATGCTGCTCATGCTCATGTGGAGAGCTTCTTTGTTCGGATAAATCAAGAAAGCAAACACTCCGAAGAAGAGCAGGAAGGGCGTAATAATGGCGTAAAAGAGGCGTTCTCTTGTGAATACATTCGCCAGTTTAATAAAGACGATCATGAATAAGATCGCAGCTGGTGTAACCCCGTACAGTTTTAAAAACGACAGGCACTCAGCGCCGCCACCTGGAGCATTCACCATTAATGTGTCTTTTGTGTCTCTTAAGATAGTATAATTAAACAAAATACACATCATCATGATGCCCATCGGAAGGAACTTCTTAAGTTCGAACCGGTGAATCGGCCAAAATATACCGCGCAG
>JAFEGU010000178.1 GCA_018239725.1 Verrucomicrobiota bacterium
AGAAGAGTGGATAGAAGGGATGTGCACATCGCCGTATCCACTTTTTGGCTTGCAGACGCTTAAAAATCCTTCCCCCTTCAACGCATTGGTTGTCACTGAAGGGGAGAAGTGTGCAAGTGTCTTACATCAACTAAACTTACCGGCAATCGCAACGGCACTGGGTGCACAAAACCCGTACTCTTCCGATTGGAATCCTGCACGTTATTATAAGCGGTTCATCATTTTGCGCGATAACGATAAAGCGGGAATATCTTTTACTCGCTCGGTCTCTACGGAAATACGACGAGTTCAACCCGCAGCGGAAATATTTGTTGTGAATCTCACGCCAATGATTGCGGGTGGCGATCTCATCGACTGGTTGCAATCAACGGTTCTAAAAGGACAGAACTGGAATGGATATGACGCCATTCCCTTTCTAATGGCAGATCCTGTAAAAAGAGCGCTTCAATCTGAAATTGAGAGCATCTTGCTTCGTATCGAAGATTGCCCAGACATCGCTTATAAGCCAATAGAAGCGCTTTTTGAGGGAAAGCCTAGAAGCTTCCAGGTTGAGCTAAAGCCTGTTCCATCTTGTCCTTTGGAGGCGTTTCCCAACGCAGTTCAAAAGTATGTTTTGTCGGTCTCTTTGCAATTTTCCCAGGTCCCGGATTATGCAGCAACAGCGCTTATCGCCAGTCTTGGAGGGCTTATTGGTCGATCCATACAACTCAAGATGCGACCTTCTGATTCCTGGAATGAAACGGCAAATTGTTGGTGTGTGCTTGTTGGCCCGCCCTCTGCAAAGAAGAGCCCCATTCTGCGGAGAATATTTGCTCTCTTTAAACCCCTAGAAAAACGAGCAGATGACAAATTCCGAAAAGCAGAAAAGGAATACAAAGCTCAAAAGAGATCCTGCAGTGAAGACGAAGATTTTGAGGAAAATCCACCGATACGGCAGCGGTATATCACAGATGACGTAACAACCCCTAAACTTCGAGAGCTTATGGCAGGTAATCCTCGTGGGCTTATTCTTCGGAACGATGAGCTCAAAGGGCAACTTGACCGGCTAGATAAGATGGGGAATGAGGGAGATCG
>JAFEGU010000179.1 GCA_018239725.1 Verrucomicrobiota bacterium
AAATTTAGTGGCTGTCCGACGCAGCCAAAAACCAATTTTTCAATTTGTTTCGGTATAGATGGAAGTGGTGTGTGAGCGCTGCCGATTATAAAGAGAAGCTACTCGATATCATTTTCTCTCAAGATGGCCTTTTAGGACGCTTCTTAGATGCGTTCGAGCCCAGGCCTGGCCAAAAAGAGATGGCTCAAGGGATTTTATCTGCTTATGAAGAAGATAAAATCGCGCTGATCGAGGCGGGTACTGGAATTGGCAAAAGCCTTGCTTACCTTGTCCCTGCTGTCTATTGGGCGCTTAAGCATCAAGAAAAAAGCGTCATCTCCACCCATACCATCGCCCTTCAAGAGCAATTGATCCGCAAGGATATTCCGTTTTTGCTCAAAACGATGGATGTCGATCTAAAAGCTGTCCTCGTTAAGGGGATGGGCAATTACCTATGCTTGCGCAAATTATCGGAACTGAGGCAGCAGCCCTTATTGTTTTCATTAGACGAGAGCCAGCAAGTTCAGAATATTGAGCAATGGTCTGAGAGGACAAGCGAAGGCTCCCGATCAGAAATTAAATTTCCCATTTCCTCCGGAACTTGGGAAAAGGTCGCATGCGAAGCGGACAATTGCAGCCACGTCCAATGTCCTTTCTATAAGCATTGTTTCTTCTTTAAGGCGCGAAAAGAAGCGGAAGATGCGCAGATCCTGGTCGTTAACCATCACCTTCTAATGGCGGATATCAATGCGAAGATCCGCCAGGACGGAGCGCAGGAAAAATCGGTCATTCCACGTTTCGAAAGGGCGATCATCGATGAGGCCCACCATCTGGAACAAGTCGCTCTCGACAGTTTTGCCCAAAGCAGCGATCGGATTGGCCTGCAGCGTCTTTTAGGAAGGATTTTTTCAGAGAACCATCCTGAACGCAGCCGCCTTAACTTGATCCGTGCCGATTTCTCTCAAGCAAAGCCATCGCTTGTCCATGCATTGGACGTCGAAGTTCCTGTGCAAAAGAAAGAATGCGCAGCGCTTATCGAAAAAGCATTCGCAGAGATGGCCCACTTTCTTGAGAGCATCATTGCGCAGCCGAGGTTTGGATCCAAAGAGAACAAATGGCGCCTGACGCAAGCGATCTGCTCTTTAGAATATTGGAAAGATCCTCTTCAAAAAACGTTCCATTCTTTAGCAGAAAAACTGACCCAGCTCTCCCTTGCCCTCTCAGCATTGGAAGGGCAATTGGGTGAGTTTAAAGGGACAAAGCTTGAAGAGCAGGCGCAAGACCACAGCTTAGAACTTAAAAGCCTTGCCATGCGCCTAGAAGAGAATGCCGCGAACTTGACCCGGTTTTTCTCCGATGAAGATCCTGACAAGCGGGTGCGCTGGGTTGAAATGACTGCAGCGAATGTCGTCCTCATGGACGCCAATCTTGCCGTTGCCTCGCTTTTGTACGAGAACCTCTTTGCCAAGCTGCGCACAACGGCTCTTTGCAGCGCTACGTTAACGACTAACCGCGCCTTTTCGTACCTCAAAGAGAGGCTCGGCATCCATCTAGAAAAAGAGGAAAATGTCTCAGAGCAGATCTTTGACTCG
Organism: Verrucomicrobiota bacterium; assembly: GCA_018239725.1. Classification (GTDB taxonomy): domain Bacteria; phylum Chlamydiota; class Chlamydiia; order Chlamydiales; family Rhabdochlamydiaceae; genus Acherontichlamydia. The sequence goes on from JAFEGU010000179.1 coordinate 1,572, forward strand.
CCGTTTGATTATGCACAACGGACGCTGCTGGCAATCCCTTCCGATCTGCCCGGTCCGTCCGATCCCCAATTTTTACCGCAGATCCTTGAACCGATCAAACAGACGATCCAAGTCAGCAAGGGCAATGCCTTCATTCTGTTCACTTCTTACGAAATGCTCCAATGGACGCATGAGAAATTAAGCAACGATGCAACACTTTCCAAATATACCCTTCTCAAGCAGGGCGACCTATCGCGCCATGTGTTATTAGAGGAGTTTAAACAAACGCCTGGAAGCGTTCTTTTTGCGACCAACTCTTTTTGGGA
>JAFEGU010000017.1 GCA_018239725.1 Verrucomicrobiota bacterium
ACAACAGTGGGCATTTTGGCAGCTTACGCTGTCAGCCTGTTTTACTCTCATGAAGGTGCTTGGAGGATGATGTTTGCAGTCGGCGTCATCCCTGCCTTGGTCCAAATTTGGGCGCTTTATTTCATTCCTGAAACCCCGCCATGGCTTTTGGTCAAGCATCAGGAAAAAAAAGCGGTCGCCATCATGAAAAAACTCCGCCGCGACACGGAATGGGAGGAACATCTATCTGAGATGAAAAGGAGCGCAGCGCCTCAAAAGAGGGGAGGATGGTCAGCTCTTCTTCATCCTAAGCTCCGATTCGTACTACTCGTTGGGATCCTTTTAAACTGCTTCCAACAGATCACTGGGATCAACACGGTCATCTATTATGCTCCAAAAATCTTTCAGGTCGCAGGTTTTGGATCTGCATTCGGCGCAATTTTAGCAACGCTGGGCGTAGGGATCGTGAATGTTATTTTCTCAGTCGCTGCAGTTTGGCTCCTTGACAAGGTCGGAAGAAGGCCTTTATTGATCTGGGGTGTTGTCGGAATGGTGGTAAGCCTGCTCGTGCTAGCCCTTGCATTTTTTACAGAGTCGGAGCTGATCGATCTGATTGCCATCGTAAGCCTGATGACCTATGTGGCCTCTTTTGCGATCGGTTTAGGGCCTATCCCATCGCTTCTGCTCTCTGAGATCTATCCGCTGAAAATTCGGGGAAAAGCGATGACGGTCGGTACGATGAGCAACTGGTTCTTCAATTATTTGATCTCGCTGACATTCCTCGACCTGATGCAGCATTTGGGCTCAGCTGGGACATTCTGCCTTTATGCCGCAATTGGCGTTGTCGCCCTCTGGTTCTTCTGGCGTTATATCCCCGAGACAAAAGCGAAGAGCTTGGAAGAGATCGAAGCTTCACTTTCAAAATAGAAAAAGTAACATCCTGAGGCAGTTTTGCAGCCGCTTCAGGACGTTAATGGAAGATCGGCAGGCTTGCCTGCCGATCTTTTGCACTTTATTAGAGCTTTTGCATACCCACATTAACCTGGCAAAATCGTTCTTTGTTCACAGGTTTTTATCACACTCTATCGCCGACTCTTTTCGAGTCGACTCATTCGTGAGATTCGAAACTGTAAACAGTTTCTAAAAACCCGTGAAAAAATCTCCAATTTTTCCAGGCAAAGCGGGTGATGCAAGAGATCTATTCAAGGATCTCCTCGATCACAACGGTGCTGTATTTAGGCACTCGTTTAATCTTCATGCCGGTCGCTTTCATGTTATCAGACGTTTGCGAATAGGCAAATGTCACTTTTGGATGTTGAAGCGCATCAGCATTGGGCTCATTGGACTGGAAGACTGTCCTTGCTTTTTTGATCTCTTGGATCGCTTCCTGTTCTTTTGCACGGATCTTCACATGTTCAAAATCCTGATTGGCAAAGTTGTGGATGACAAGGTAGCGCACTCCTGGATTGTGCGGATCGCGTCTTTCATAGGCGATCAACGACCCTTGCGTATCTAGAGGCACCCATGAGAAGTTGCACAGATCTTTTCCTGCGCTCCAGAAAGCAGGATGCTCCAGGTAAAAATGATTGATGCGTGCATATTCTTCTTGGAAGGAGCGATGTTTTGACATCGTTTCATATTTTTCCCAACCCAATGAAGAATGCAGATCCCATTTTCCTGAAAGGCCAAACTCTGTGCCCATCGCAGTCATCCTTGCATGCTGAGGAGAGAATGCATTGACGGTGAAATAGAGCCTAGTTTTAGCATCGATGTCCTGTTCGCTGTCATCCGGATGGCGGATATGCTCGACGATGTGACCTCGGTCTTCGGGTTTGATCTCGTCGTGGCAAAGATAGGGGCCCATGAACTTCTCCTTGGGCAGATCGCACATCACTTGCCGATACATCTTTTTGTTGTGTTCTTCCGCTCTTTCAGCGTTGCTAGCCCTTAAGAACTCAAGCGATTTGCTACGCGCTTCCATATTGAAGCGTAAGTCGAACCCGAGTCCATTTGGACTTTCGACCGGCGATGTATCGGAAAGGTCGTGGCGCCACGAGTTCTCTGAGATGGTCAAGGCATCTCTTTCATGGGCCATCCGGTTAAAATCTTTTGCAAATTGGATACCGCCGCGATTGAACTGGGTGCCGTCTGGCCCTGGGTTCCAAGTGAACTTATCTCTCCATCTGCTGTAAGAGGTGAAGTGAGCGACAGCATCGACGCGGATCCCAT
>JAFEGU010000180.1 GCA_018239725.1 Verrucomicrobiota bacterium
ATCTTTCGTCTTCTTCAGTTGGGCTTCCAAGTTCTCTTTTTCAGATACATTAAGTAATTTCATACAAACATGTTACACTAGAAAAGAATTTATTGGTACGTTTCAGATGGAACCGCTATATACCGCGCAAACTTAGGTTTTGTGAATTTCAACTTGGATAGACTTTGTCAAATCGATCCTCATCCTCACCCTGCCCACTTGGGGCAGGGCTTCGCAGGCTCCTCACTAGGAAGGTACACATGACCTTCTCGTGTATCCGCAGCATCGATTTTACTTTGTATCGCCGAGTTGAAATTCACAAAACCTAAGCGTTCGAGGTATAAAACTGGATTCTTTGTTTTCAATTAATTGTAAATTGTTTATTACCTGGAAAATGGGTGGATTAAAATTATTTGTGGGATGATTTCATTTTGTTTCAGCAGTTATTTCGGTGAATAATTTTCGCTTAAGTGGTATAATTTTATAAAATTTATTTGAGTCGAAAACGAAACTATGCCTAAGAAAAATAAAAAAAGCGCTCTTTACTCCATTGAGAATGTCAGCTTTGCTTATCAATTAGGTTCGCAAAAAGTTCAAGCGCTCCAGTCTCTTAGCTTAGAAATTCCCAACCATTCCCTCATCACGTTTTCAGGGCCATCAGGATCTGGAAAATCGACTTTGCTTAACTTAATGGGCTTGATCGAACCTGTTCAAGCCGGAGAAATTTTGTTCCAAAACGAAAAGTTTTCCGAGATGAGCAAAAAGAGGAAAAATGAGATCCGAAAGTTCAAGATCGGCTTCATTTTCCAGCAGTTCCACCTTGTGCCTGTTCTTACGGCAGAAGAAAATGTCGAATATTTTCTAAAACGGCAAAAGCTCTCCCATGACGAAGTGGAAAAACGGACCCGCGATTCTCTTGAGGCTGTCGGTTTATGGAAGCACAGGAACAAAAAGCCATCAGAACTATCGGGGGGACAAAAGCAAAGGGTCGCTATCGCAAGGGCGATCGCTAAACGTCCTGAAGTGATCATCGGCGATGAACCGACTGCCAGCTTGGACCAGCAAACCGGCCGGGAGATCATGTCCATTTTCACAGAGATGATCGAGAAAGAAAACGTCACCATCATTTTAACGACGCATGATCCGATGATTAAGTCTTACTCGCACCTTGACTTCCACATCCAAGATGGGCAGCTGCTCAAGAGCAGGCATTCATGATGCTGCTTCGCCTTGCCTTTAGGAACCTCTTTCGCAACGTGCGTCGCACCATTGCAGTCCTAATGACGATAGGACTGGGAGCCGGCGCGTTATTCTGTTTTCAAGGCTTTATCCATGGCGTCTTAAGCGATTACAAGGATTCGACGATCCACTCCCGCTATGGAAACGGCCAGATCAATACAAAAGGTTATCGGGACATGGTCCATAAAGAGCCGTGGACCCAATGGGTTGGCAATTCTGAGGAGCTAGAGCACTTTTTATTGCAGCAGAAAGGTGTCGACTATGTGTTCCCGCGCCTCTCTTTAAATGCGATGCTGGTGAAAGGCAAAACATCGATGGCAGGCCATGGACTTGGAATCCGTGCAGAGAAGGAAGCAGAATTTTTCAATAACCTGCGTATCGAAGAAGGCGTGGCCCTTTCGAATCAGGAAAATGGGATCATGCTTGGTAAAGGGCTTGCAAAATCGTTAAATGTCAATCCAGGCGACCAACTCTCCATCTATACGAAAGCGATCAATGGACGGATCAAAAAAAGCAAGTTGACCGTTACGGGGATTTTCAGCACTGGGAATATGGAGTTCGATAACCGTGTATTCCGCGTTCAGCTGGAAAAAGCCCAAGATCTGCTTGCTACGAAAGCGGTCGAGACTTTGTCGTTGGGATTGAGCGACCATGAAAGCTGGGACCTTGTAGCAAAGACCATTCAAAGCAAGTTTCCCCAGCTCGAAGCGACTTCGTTTGACGAACTGGACAAAGTCTATTATCAAAATTCAGTCGATTGGCTCAAAGCCCAGTTTCATGTGGTCCAAGCGATCATCCTTTCAATCGTCCTTTTGGGGATTTTCAATACCATCTCTGCATCCATCTTAGAGAGAAAGCAGGAGATCGGCAACTTAAGGGCAAATGGAGAGTCCCGGTTTGACATTATCAAATTGATCCTTGCCGAAGCGGCTTTTCTGGGTGCGTTGGGAAGTATGTTAGGCCTTGCCTTCACTTACGTGATTTCGAAAGGCTTCTTTGAAAATGGGATCCTCATGCCTCCAGGACCAGGATCGACACGGGCGTTTTATCTCATCTTTTCCTTCACGTGGACAATGGCGTTTTCAACGATGGCAATGAGCGTCGTCTCAGCGATCATCGCGTCGTTTCTGGCAGGCTTAAAAGTCGCCAAGATGCCGATTGCGAAAGCCCTGCGTTCCTAAAGAGCCACAGGGGAGTAGCGTACATGCCAGTAGCTATGGCCGTAGTCATAGCAAAGCTGCTCTCCTTTGGCGATATCCTTAAGGGCAATGAAGATCAGATGGTAGTATCCTTCCCAAAAAAGATGGACGGCCTTTAAGTTCGGCTCATAGCTGTGGTTGATGAAGCGGGTCAGGTTTCCATCCGTTGCATCGACGACGTAACTGCGACCGATTTGGTCGGGAACAGGATACTCGAAGCAGTAATCGTTCAGAGGTTTTGTGTAGCGCCGGTCGTTTTTTCGAACGATGCCTGTGTATTCTCCTGCATAGGATCCTTTGGCAATCGGTTCTTGCGTAAAAAGACCGAGGCCCACCCTTTCGTTAATTTTCCGGATCGAAACAGTAGGAAGGTACGCTTCTTGGATCTTTTTGAAGTGAAGCTTGCCGAGCTCTAATGCTTCTGGCTTCACTTCACGATTCTGCAGTTTTGCCATTCCTTTTGCATAGACTTCCTCTCGGTCTGATTCCGTCTCAAATCGGATCAGGGGCACATACTTAAAATCAAGCTGCGCTTCCAATTCTTCCAACGTCAGAAAAGCTCCCTCAAGATCAAATACGGCCATTTTCAATCTCCTGCTGTCCCATAACCAAAGCTAGCATGGAAATGATCCAACTTCAATCCGTTTTTTTTTTGCATAGTCCTACATGCACGTTGTTAATGTTCATAAAGATTAACGTTGCGTTGTATTGGATTGAAAAAGTAAATTTATTTTTCATCTTTTTAAGGATTTTTTTTCGTTGTAATGGAGTGTTTCCTGCAATGAAAACAAAAAGGTTGCCACAGATGCTCTTTCGGTTTGTAAATAAGGTGTTAGTTTCCTTTTTTCTCCTCTTCTCCTCAGCATCTGTGTTTTCTGGAACAAGCTCTCTTCCAACCTCTGCAGCGGCTGAATACGATTTGCTCGATCATCGGGTGCGACTTGACGATGAGTTTTTGCAAGTGGGCTGCGGCAAACCGCCTAAGCAAGGATCCCAAGGCCCACAAGGTGCAACAGGTCAAATGGGAACGACAGGCGCAACAGGAATGACCGGCGCAACGGGAACAACTGGGGCTACAGGTCTGACTGGAACAACGGGGGAAACTGGCTCAACAGGAACAACTGGTGCAACAGGAACAACGGGCGCAACGGGAACAACTGGGGCTACAGGAACAACGGGTGCAACAGGAGTTACAGGAGCCACGGGGAATACGGGAACAACAGGCACTACGGGTGCTACAGGCGCTACAGGAGCAACGGGGAGCACAGGTGCAACAGGCGCTACGGGTGCGACAGGTTTTATCGGAACGACAGGGGCAACAGGAGCTACGGACTCAACGGGCGCGACAGGTACGACGGGCGCTACTGGAGCAACAGGTGCAACGGGTGCAACAGGTGCCACTGGAACAACTGGCGCAACGGGAGCAACTGGAGTTACCGGTCCGACCGGATCCACGGGATCGACAGGAGCAACTGGGATGACAGGAGCAACCGGAGTCACAGGTGCAACTGGAGCAACAGGAAGGACTGGCGCTACTGGTAGGACAGGTGCTACCGGGACAACTGGAGCCACTGGAGCAACAGGTGCGACTGGACAGACAGGTGTGACAGGATCGACAGGATCAACTGGAAGAACAGGATCAACTGGCGCCACAGGTCCTACGGGGCCAGGTATTGCCTCTTCAGGATTTTTTACTTTTCTTTCCCCGCCAAGCGTAACTGGTCCGACAGGGACGATCCCTTTCGTTACGGAAATGGCTACGGGCATTTCCAATGATGGAGCTGGAACCCTGACTGTGTCTAACACTGGCGTCTACCAGCTTATTTTTGGGATCAGCAGCCAAACTGCGGGGTTGTACACATTCGAGATATTTGCTGGAAATCCTACACCTGTTGCGCTTGGCAACAATTACACGTTTGCCAGTCCTGCGACTGCCACAGGGTTCCATGGATGGTCAGTTATCCGCTCCTTTACAGCGGGAGACAAGATTCAATTCGTCAACACCACCAGCTCTAGCTTTTCTATTCAACCAGCTGTAACTCCCAATGGGGGGAATGGAACTTTCCTATGCATTATTTAAATCCAGTAACCTTATTTTTCCTTTTTGCAAGCACAAGCTTGGGATTGGTAGATCTCCATTCGAACCCACCGTCATTGACCCTTGAAAGCAATCTTCCTCTATCTTCTTCAGATGAAAATGCAGTTGAGTTTTTGCAAACCGGTTGCGGATCTCCTTCTAAGCCGGGACCTCCTGGACCTCCCGGACCAAGCGGGATTGCGGGAGTAACAGGAGCTACCGGTGCAAGCGGAGCTACAGGATCCACGGGATCTACTGGACAGGATGGGACAACAGGCTCAACAGGTTTTACTGGCTCAACAGGCACAACGGGCGCCACAGGTTTTACAGGTTCCACAGGTACAACGGGAGCAACAGGCTTTACTGGCGCCACAGGAGCAATGGGAGCGACGGGACAAACAGGAGCAACAGGATTTACAGGAGCAACAGGCTTTACAGGATCTACTGGAGAAACAGGTTCTACAGGATTTACAGGAGCAACAGGAGAAACCGGCGCAACTGGATTCACTGGATCAACAGGATTTACAGGAGCAACAGGTGAGACTGGTGCTACTGGCTTTACTGGATCAACTGGCTTTACAGGTTCTACAGGATTTACAGGAGCAACAGGTGAAACCGGCGCTACGGGCTTTACTGGATCTACTGGAGAAACAGGTTCTACAGGATTTACAGGAGCAACAGGATTTACAGGAGCTGCTGGGTTTACAGGTGCTACAGGACAAACAGGAGCTACTGGATTCACCGGTGCAACGGGACAAACGGGAGCAACAGGATTTACGGGTGCAACAGGACGGACAGGTTCTACAGGATTTACAGGAGCAACAGGGATTACAGGAGCTACAGGTTTTACGGGTCCAACGGGTTTTACCGGTGCGACCGGTTTTACTGGCGCAACAGGTGTAACTGGAAGAACAGGTGTTTCAGGATCCACGGGCTTTACAGGAGCCACAGGAAATACAGGAAACGGAGGACCGACAGGTCCTACAGGCGGAGCTATAGGAAGTTTTGGCTATTTTACGTTCACCTCTCCAACAGCATTGGGTGCCACTGCAACAGTGCCTCTTGTAACGGTTGGAACTCCAGCTCCATTCGGCATTACGAATTCTCCAGTCGGCTCGATCACAATTGGTACAACCGGCGTCTATCAGATCACCTTTGGTATCGCGCAAGACAATGGCGTTTCACTTACGATCTTTGAAATTTTTGTCAACGGGGTAACTCTCGGCAACGATTATCGAATTTCCAGTGCTAGCTCTAGTGCAGGGCTACATAACTTGTCGGTCATTGTGTCACTGGATGCAGGGGATGTGGTCCAATTACGAAATGGTTCTGGCGCAACAAGAATTTTAGATCCTCCCGGAGGGCCAACAGGTGGCGGCCCTGGTAGCTTTTTGGAGATTATTCAAATTGAGTAGTCTCATTTGCAAAACTAGCGGCTAAAGAAGGATGTCTGTAACGCAATTTGTCCCCTTATTTTTTTCTGCAGCAAATAGCTGAAGTTGCTGTTAGCCTTGCATTAAAATTGCATTAAATTATAAATTCGATTTTCTGTTTTTTACATTTTTTTTGGCATGAAAGACCATATGTAGGATTATCCAGTGAATAAGAAGTTCATGTTCATCTTTTCACTCCTCTCTTTAACAGTATCTGGTTTTGCTGGACAAGATCTAAACATTCTCCCTTCTTTTGATGATCGATTTCCATCCACTTACCATATCAGCAACAGTGAGATCTTGTTTATTCAAGACTATGTCCAAGATCTGGTCTCAAGTGGGTCGCTGCCAAAATCGAAATATCATGAAACGGTCGATCTCCTTTCTCAATATGGAAAGATCATCCATTTAACCAAGTTTGATGAAGGCGGTTTGCCTTTAGAGCATAGAGCTGAACTTTATCCAGGACCTCTTCAGTCTCTTTCTAAATCGGAATTTGAGGCCTTGGTCCAAGATTTAGCACAATATGACGGCATCGCAGAGTTTCTAAAGATGGGTTGTGGAAAGCCGCCTAAGTTTGGTCCTCCGGGTCCTCCAGGACCAGCCGGCACTTCCGGTTCGACAGGGGCCGCAGGATTTACTGGAGCAACGGGTACAACTGGCACTACTGGATTTACAGGATTCACGGGTGTAATGGGATCAGCGGGAGCAACCGGTTCAACGGGTGAAACTGGATCCCTTGGGGTAACAGGTACAACGGGCACAACAGGCGTTACGGGATTTACAGGTGCTACTGGTGAAACGGGAGCAACTGGCACAACAGGCGTTACGGGATTTACAGGTGCTACTGGTGAAACGGGAGCAACTGGAACAACAGGCGCTACGGGATTTACAGGTGCTACTGGTGAAACGGGAGCAACTGGAACAACAGGCGCTACGGGATTTACAGGTGCTACTGGTGAAACGGGAACAACGGGCACAACAGGCGCTACAGGATTTACAGGTGCTACTGGTGAAACGGGAACAACGGGCACAACAGGCGCTACAGGATTTACAGGTGCTACTGGTGAAACGGGAGCAACTGGAACAACAGGCGCTACAGGATTTACAGGGGCTGCCGGTGAAACGGGAATAACGGGCATAACAGGCGCTACAGGATTTACAGGTACTACTGGTGAAACGGGCGCAACTGGAACTACAGGCGCTACAGGATTTACAGGGGCTACTAGTGTAACTGGAACAACGGGCACAACAGGCGCTACAGGACTTACCGGATCGACGGGGGTAACGGGACCAACTGGGGCAACTGGATTTACTGGAGCAACAGGAAGAACAGGCGGCACAGGTTCAACTGGAAGTTCTGGATCAACTGGAGGGATTGGCGCAACAGGATTTATCGGATCTACTGGAGCAACTGGAACAACGGGAGCAACTGGAACAACGGGAGTCACAGGCCCAACAGGACCGGCTGAAGTATCCGATTATGGGTTCTTTTATACCATTAACACTCAATCATTAGTTGTTGGGACGAATGCAATTCCATTTGTTAGAGATCCAACGACCACAGCTTCAATTACATACTCAACTCCTACTATAACAGTTGCAAATGCGGGGTATTATCTAATCACCTTTGGTGCAGCAACAGGTACTTCTGCAAACTTTACTTTAACCCTGTTTGTGAACAACGTTTCTGCTGGAGTGCAGTATGCGGATGGTATTAACGTCGGCGAAGGTGCTCCAGCTTCTGAATTCCGTACGATATCATCTATTATCCAGCTCCCTGCCGCCGCACAGATTCAAATTCGTGGAAGTGGAAGTAATACAGTCGTCTCGCCATCGAATGGGGGTAGCGGTGGAATAGATTCAACTTCATCATTTTTAATGCTGATGAAGTTGCGTACTTAAAATCAGAAGCGGGGATTTAGGGGAATTAATTAAAAAATTTGGATTTTGCTTATCCTGAAGTATGAAGCAAAAAACGGGAATCGTATAGGCTTAAGTTGTGAATTCTATTTGCAACAAGCTGAATACCATTTTTTTGTTTCATAAATTAAGAGAAGAATGATGTGTTCGTTTCAAATATTGGGGAGGAGAATGAGGAAGATTAATATCATCCTATATTTTATTGCTTCTATTTGCACTTTCCAAACTGCAATTTTTCCGGTGTTTGCAAATATAGCTTCCCACTCTGATTCAGAGGAGAAGAAATACGAATTATCGATATGTGCAATTTATAAGAACGAGTCGGCATACTTAAAAGAGTGGATTGAGTACCACAAAATGATAGGAGTCGATCACTTTTATTTATACAATAATGGAAGCACAGATCAATCCCATGATGTGTTAGTTCCCTATATTAAAGAGGGACTAGTTACGGAAGTCAACTGGCCTATTCGCCGTTCTAACCATCACCTCAACATCTCGAGTTTTTGGGCATTAAGCACGCAAATCCCTGCCTATGAGCATGCCGCAAAATATCTGGCTGCAAATGAGACCAAGTGGTTGATTTTTCTCGAAATCGATGAGTTCATTGTCCCAGTATGTTCGAATTCCATTAAGGACATATTGGGTGATTTTAGGGAGTTTCCTGGAGTTTTTGTGGCTAGTGACTACTTTAATGCCGGAAAAAGCAATGAACTGCCAAGGAGAACTTTATTGATTGAATCTCTTGATTTGACCGATACCCCTAAGCAAGAAATCGAAACTTGTGTCATGAAGACGATTTTTCAACCTGAATGGCATGATTCTTTTAAATGGCCTCCCTACGAAAATAGGTTCAAAGAGAACAAGCCTGCTGTACAATCAACTAGGAATCAGTTGCGGATCAATAAATATGTCAATAGGTCGAAAAACGTCTTGAACTTCGGTAAAGTCAAAGATAAATTGCATGTGGATAGTCGGACCCTTACGGAACAGGAAATAAGCTTAATTCTTCAGAATGGGTATGAAATTGAAGACAAGGAACGGGTAATCTACAAGTATATTCTAGAAATACGCAAGAAAATGGGTTTTGAAACGGAAATAATTAGGTAAGCCTTATGAAAAAAGTGATTGGAATTGTATCGCAATTACTCATGTTGATTCCAGCTATTTGCTCAGCGGATCAGTGGCTGATGCCCCCTATACAGATCTCCACGGATGGTATCGATGCATCAGAGCAAGCAGTGGCTGTTGATCCGAATGGAAACGTTATTGCCGTTTGGATCGAAAATGGATTTGTTAAATCCAGTTCCACCCCGATCGCTGGAACTTGGAGTTCTCCGCCCGATACGGTCTCGAATTCTGGAGCTTCTTCTCCGCTTGTTGTTATGGACCCCAATGGAAATGCTACAGCGATCTGGGTTGAAAATAGCGTTATTAAAGCTTCATCGAAGCCCTTAAATGGAACTTGGTCTCTTACAGCAGATACACTTTCTATTAATCCTGCATCTTCTCCTGATCTTGCAACAGATGCAATGGGTAATGTTGTTGCAGTTTGGCTAGAAGGCGGAGTTGTGATGTCAGCAACAAAACTATTTAGTGGGAGCTGGCCAGTGACCCCTGATTCCATTTCCACATCAGGAGCTGTCTCTCCCAAGGTTGATGTTGGCAATGATGGAACGGTTATTGCAGTTTGGTATGCGGACTTAAGCGGTACTTCCACTGTTTATGCAGCTATAAAAACTATTTCTGGCAGCTGGGCGGGCCAGCAAAGCATCTCAACTGCAAATGTAAATAGTGCTTATCCCCAAATAGCGATCAATTCTTCCGGTAATGCAATAGCTTTATGGTACCGTTATGATCTAAACAGCGGCGTTTATTCTAATGTTATCCTCCAAGGGGCATCCAAATTAAACGCAGGCGCCTGGAATGCTCCTATCGATATTTCTGAAGCAGGATTGAGGAGTCCTGCAGACCTTGTGTCCAAGATTGTCTATAGTGATGCGAATATGGGAATGGCTGTTTGGACGAATTCATTCGATAACTCGCTATTTAGCTCTCATTGGAGTATTTACAGTAATGGGGTATGGAGCGATCCTAATGGATTTATTGAATCCAATTTTGCTGCCTACGATGTTGATGTTGCAATTGATCCCAAAGGAAATGCTCATGCGTCATGGATGGGTTATGATCCAGTTGATTCAGCTTTAGTCCTATTAGGATCTGTGAATTCATTGAATAGCACCATTAATCGGTTTATGGTGACATTTTTCTTAAGTGCAGGTGGAAATAATGCTTTTCCTAGCCTAGCGACAAATAAGAGTGGAGCTGCCTTATATGGAGCCATTCTTTGGATAAATTCATCCGATGGTTCTCCGAATGCTATTCAGGCGCTTATAGATGTATTCCCGATCGTATCTCCACCTTCAAACCTTTCAGTCATTGCGCAATCCAACGATTTCGGTGTCATGACGGAAATAAACAATCTTTTTTCTTGGACAGCGAGCGTCTCTCCGAACGTGATAGGCTACTCGATATATCGGAATAGTGTGTTTATGGGATTAGTTGATTCAAATGTCTTGCAGTTTATTGATCATAATAGAAAACAAGGCGAAACAAATACATATTCGGTAGTTGCTTTTGATAATCTCGGATGCCAAAGTGATTTTGCTGATTTTATTTTTACGAACTAGATTGGCTGCATGAAAACTGGAATCAGAAACGCCATAGAAAAAATGAGTTTATTCGAATATGACAATGCTACTGCTTAATTTTTACGGAAAAGATTTTTCATCTATTTAATACAGATGGACTTAAGTTAAGCATCATTGGTTGTGAGCAATTGAAGTCGAAACTAAAGTTTTTTGCTTTTTTTTTAATGAATTTTGTCGTGCTGGCTATTTTTTTGTTAAAACGCGCAGTGCTTCGATTGAATAAAGGTGATCAGATGTTAGACTATCGAGTTAAAATCAACTTTGTTGCTATTTGTTCTCTGATTTCATTCACAGCTTACGGATTTGCTGAAATGAATTCAAATCAACCAGTTTTGATGAAAGAACCCTTGCGGAACTATTTCCCTTGCAGAGATGAACAGTTAATCATTCAAAGCTATGTTCAAGAACTTGTTCAAAGCGGATCCTTACCTAAATTGAAATTTGCAGAAACAGTCGATTTACTTATGGAGTATTGCAAGATCATTCATGCAATTAAGATAGACAAAGAAAGTTTATCTGCTGAAAGAAGATCATCGCTTTATCAAGCCTCGATTCGCAATTTATCAGATCCCCAGTTTGAAGCTTTAATCCAAGATCTAAAGCAATATAATGACATTGCTGAGTTTCTTCAAGTAGGCTGTGGCAAGCCTTGTAAGCAAGGTCCTCCAGGTCCACCTGGCGCTTTAGGTCGAACAGGAGCAACTGGAATTACTGGTATTACAGGCACGACTGGATCCACCGGCGTAACCGGCACAACAGGTGCAACAGGAACAACAGGATCTACCGGAGTGACCGGATCAACTGGAACAACCGGCGCCACTGGGGCAACAGGATCAACCGGAGTAACTGGAGCAACTGGAACAACAGGCGCTACTGGGGCAACAGGATCAACCGGAGTAACTGGAGCAACTGGAACAACAGGCGCTACTGGGGCAACAGGATCAACAGGAACAACTGGCGCTACCGGAACGACAGGCTCAACCGGAACAACTGGAGCAACAGGATCAACGGGAACAACTGGCGCTACTGGGGCAACAGGATCAACCGGAGCAACAGGATCAACCGGTACAACTGGCGCTACCGGATCCACCGGAAAAACGGGATCAACGGGAACAACTGGCGCTACCGGTGCAACCGGATCCACCGGAGTAACAGGTGCAACAGGAGCTACAGGAACGACAGGATTTACCGGAGTTACCGGCGCAACGGGTTCTACAGGTCAAACAGGAGTCACAGGTGCTACTGGAGCAACGGGAGCTACAGGGCCTACGGGAATTGATTCGATACTTGATTTTGGCTACTTTACAACAAATGGGATAAATGGAGGATCAGGAGTATCAACGGTTATTGGTACAAATGCTGTTCCATTTAATAGCGGCGCAATGTCTCCGGCGTTAATATCTGGAGGAATCACATATCCTACTCCAGCGACTGGTCAAATTCAAATTGCCTCTACAGGTTTATATCAAATTAGTTATGGTGCCTCTGTAAACACTGCAAACAACATTACATTTACGCTATTTATCGGAAATGTGTCCCAAGGAACTCAGTATGCAGTCGGAATGACGGAAGCTAATGAGCTGCAATCGCAAAGCGTTATTTTGAATGTGACCTCTGCTCCTGTGGTTCTTACTCTTCGAGCAAGTTCAGCAGCAGTACTAATTCCTCCATCAGGAACGGGAGCTGGAGCTCTTGATTCAGTTTCAGCATTTTTAACGATATTTAAGCTGAGTAATTGACGAAGGATTATTAACATGCTGTAATTGCACTTTTGCTTAAGGGTTCTTAAACAAAAGTGCAATTACAGTATGTTATTAAGTCGAGTTTTCTGGACAAATGAGTTTTGCAATTTCCTCTCTAGATTGCGGATATGCTCATGAATCTGTCTTCAACCTTTGGTTATGTTGTTTCCTATTCAGAGACGAGTTGATCCGACATAAAATTCATGATCAGTAGTTCAGCGAACTAGAGCGTCAGCTGGAGAACCGAGGACTCATCGTCAAAAAAGGCACGCTTGTAGATGCAACTGTGATAAAGGCCGCACCAAAAAAACGAACCAAAATGAAGATGGAACTACCTGCAAATCACCCCAAGATCCAGATGCTGATTGGACCAAAAAAGGAGGCAAATATCTGTTCGGATATAAGGCTCATTTGGGAGTTGACCAAGGCAGCGAACTCATTCGACGAATGGCAATCACCCCAGCGTACGTTCACAACGGAGAAATGCTTGGTCAAGTGATCAGCGGTGACGAGGAATGGGCTTTTGCCGATAAGGCTTATGACAGTGCCAAGAACCATAAGATTCTTGAGGAGAAAAATATTAAGAACGGAATTTTGATGAAGGCGACCGTGAAAAGAAAACTCAGCATGGTGGAAAAGATGTGCAACCGAGTTCTCACCAAACTGAGGTGTCCGGTTGAGAGGGGCTTTGGAACGATGAAACGGACCTACCGCTATAGTAGGGCCCGATATTCGGGACTGAAGAAAAAATGGGCTTCAGCTTGCGATGACGATTATGGCTTACAACCTCCGAAGAATGGGAAAGCAATGTGCTTAGGGGCAAATACGAGTAAAAATTGGCCTTGAGCGACCAAGAAAGGATGAGCAATGACCTGATTTTGATGTTGGGAGCGGAGTTTTGATCTAAAAAAACTGACGTGCTACCCGTTTTTGGTCCATTCTGAACGCGAAAAATCAGTCTTTTCAGCCAACTTGGATCTTTTCCAGATCGGCAAGAAATTCTTCAGGAGTTTTACCTCCTAGGCTG
>JAFEGU010000181.1 GCA_018239725.1 Verrucomicrobiota bacterium
GCTAGGAAGGGTTTTTTCTCCGACAGATTTGCTCGCGGCAGCCTTAGGCTCTTGCGTTCTGACCTTGATGGGAATCATTGCCCGCAAGCGCAATATCGATATCAAAGGGACAAAATTGACCGTTGTCAAGGAGATGCAGTCGGCGCCATCCCGTCGGATCGGGCGACTGAGCGTGCAAGTCTACTGCCCCTACACGTTTTCCCCTGAGATCACCGATCAGTTGATCAAAGCCGCGCAAACCTGCCCAGTGAAGCACAGCCTCCATCCTGACATCCAGCAGGAACTGATCTTTCATTGGGGGGTATCGTGAAGTTCCAGAGCTGGCCCGCATTCGGCAAACATTTGAATGAGTCGGCGCCTAACCACCTTTCGCCGATCTATCTCATCATCGCTCCTTGCAGCTATGAAAGGAAAAAGATCTGCGATATGATCATGGCAGCCCTTCACAAGAAAGATCCCAGCTTGGCGCCGCAGCATTGCGATGCCGCAGCAGCTTCTTTGAACGAGGTCGTCGATCAGCTCAATTCCCGCTCTTTATTCGGCTCAGCGCCTGTCATCATTTGCGATGGGCTGGAAAAGTTAAAAAAAAGCGGCTGGGAGCCTCTTTTGTCCTACGCAGAAAACCCTTCCACTTTTTCCTACCTGATCTTGGGCTCTTCGAGCGCCAAGAACACAGCCGACCTTTACCAGAAGGGGAAAAAGGATCTGGTCGTTTTGGACTTGAGCGATGAGAAAACGTGGGACAGAAAAGCTAGGTTCCAGCGTTACTTGATCGAATACGCTCTTAAGGAAGGCAAGACGCTTAGTCCCGATGCTGCCCAGCACCTGCTTGACCATATCGGATTAGATCTGCCAAGCCTAGAGCAGGAGCTGGTCAAGTTGATCTGCTATGTCGGGGACCGCAAAGCGATCGCTTTAAACGATGTCGAACAGGTCTGTGCAGTTGAAAAAACAGTCTCCACGTGGCAATTGTCGGAAATGATCGTCTGGGAAGCTAAACCTGCTGCGCCACCGCCTAACATCGATCTCTCTTGGCTGCTCCCTTTTTTGGGACAGCTCCGCTACCAGCTCCAGATCGGACTGCAGCTTGCAGTGATGAACGACACGCATATGCTGCCAGGCGATATGGCCAAGCAGCTTCCCCAGCTAAGGGGAGCCTTGCTCGATAAGAGGCTGGCGGTTGCCAAGCAGAAAGGGCAGAGGTATTTCCGTACCGGACTGCAGAGCCTCTTCGAGGTCGAGATCCTCGCAAAGAATAGCGGCGGAAGTGCAAACCTTCTTTTCGATCTGTTAACTGCAAAATTGGCGCACGCGCGATGAGACCTGTCCTATTCCTATTTCCTAATCTCCTCGATGAAGAGGGCGACCACACGCAGGTGCTTCCAAAAAGCGTCGATGCGGCTGTCTGCCAAATCCATGGACTGATTGCCGAAAGCGAAAAGGCTGCGCGCCGTTTTTTGCGCAGGTTCCAGTTTGAGGCGCCAAAGACATTCCGGGACATTCCGATCCAGCTTCTCAATGAGCACACCGCAGACCGGCAGATCGACGAGCTGCTCGATCCCATTCTGAAGGGACAGTGCTGGGGACTGATCTCCGATTGCGGAATGCCGTGCCTTGCCGATCCAGGCAGCAACCTGGTCTTTAAAGCCCGCCAAAAAGGGATCGCTGTAGAGACTTTTGCTGGCCCCTCTTCGATCTTGCTTGCGCTGGTCCTATCAGGACTGGGCGGGCAGCATTTCACCTTCCATGGTTATTTGCCAAAAGAGGAGCCTTTGCTCATCAAAGCGATTCAAGAGATGCAGAAACGCTCTAGCCAAGAAAAATCGACCCATCTGTTCATTGAAACGCCATACCGCAACCAAAAGCTTTTTGCCCAGCTGCTTAAGAGCCTTGCCGACAACACCCTGCTCTGCATTGCGACAGATCTGACTGCGCAGCGTCAAGAAGTGGCGACTAAAATGGTGCGCGAATGGAAAAAATCTTCGATGCCTGAGATCGATAAAAGGCCAACGGTCTTTGCTTTGAGAGGATAAAAAAGGAAATGTGAGAAAGTCTCTTGCAGCGCCGGGTGAAAAAGCTGCAAGAGGGGATTTCTCACAAAAGTCGTATGGTTATCACAGAGGCCTCGCTATCCGTTCTTTACGGAGTGTGCAAGAACCGTTCGAGAGCTTGCATCGTTAAGTGGACGAACTGCGGGTTTTTGTAGTTCTTGCCCGCCCAGTTATCTTCCGTATCGGGGATCTCAACGCTTGCATTCTTAGCGATGTCCCAAACATAGTATAAGAACAGTTCGCTTGTTGGGAAGGTATTGAGCTTTTCCGTGAAAGCATCGTCATTTTGCTTTCCTTGGTAGTACAAGCTTAACAGGTCTTCTCCTAGCTGCTGTTCCGATGTTCGCGATGTTGTTTTCAACTGCTTATCAAGCTGGGCCAGTTCTCGTGTGTACAGGTGATTGACGTGGGGAACTTTCCTTCCGTCGACATTTTTCTTGAACGCAGCTTCGATGCGCGCTTCAGCAGGACCGACGTTGCGAGTATGGAAAAGGTGGCGCATCAGGTCGCGCTGCACAGGTTTGGGAAATTGCCCAAATAAGTCTTTATCCTCAGCAGTGCGCTCAAGTAAATCGCGGAATGCAAGATGGACATACGATCCGGTAGGTTTTGTTTTTTTAGGCTGCGCAGCAAAAGAAATTGTGACTTTGGTTGGATTTGCTGCTTGGGCCAAAGGAAGAGTGGACAATCCTGTAACGGTCTTATCGCCTACATGAGGCGTAACAATAACTGGGTATAATTGTTCAGCATCGTCCATAGGTGGTGCAGAGGGTTTCATATCAGAAGGAAGGAGTGTTGGATCTAACAGCAATGGCTGCACGGGCAGAGGGTGTCCACTGCTCATATAGGCTGCTAATTGATCGATGACAAGGTTTTGAGCTTGCTGTTTTGCGTCGACAGCTGAATAAGCAGCCGCTTTGCGTTGTGAAGCTTCCCTTGCCAGCTGTTCTGCCGAAGGTTCCTTTGAAAAGATGTTAATTTTGCTCCAAAAACTTTTTGCGGGCTGGGCTGTTGGAGTCGTTGTGCTGTCGATGAGCGCCTTTTCAGCTAAAGCTGTTTGTGCAATTTGACTTCGGAGCTGAGCAATATCATCTACCCCAAAAACGGATTGGACAAAAGTTTGACGCGGATCTTTCTCTACAAGAAGGGTGTTATGATCTGAAGCGAGGTTATAGAGGCCGTCAAGTAACTGATGCAAATCGCATGGCAATGGTTTTCCGGCTTCATAAGCTTGTTTGAACAAGGGAACATAATGGTGTAGAAGCATGCTGGTCATCGTTTGATGCCCATCAAATTGAAGGTTCCCCTGGACAGTTGGAGTCGCATCAAAAACCTGTAGGTGCAGATTAATGAGGGTCTTGCACAGCTCAAATTGCTGTTGTAAAGATAAAGATTCCATGTTCTGTTGTTTGAAACTTTCTGTAAGCGCCATGTTAAAATGATAGCGGACCCATGTTAATAGCTCTCCTCCGTGATGGAAGAAAGAAGATGACTTGTAATACGTTGCTCGCGTTGCAAATTGGTTAAGCAGTGTAGGGATGTCTTGAATATAGCTTGGAATAGCCTTAGTCTTTTCGTAGATGTTCCCTACCTTATTGGCCTCAAAAACTTCTATATACTTTGAGAGAGCATCGCGGATTCCAATTTCGAGTACTGCTTTGTATTCAGAATCAATTGTCGGTAATTGTTCGATTTCAAAAATTGCCTTTTCACAAAGGGCCAGTTCGTACTGGAATGCATCTAGCGTAGCCTCTTTAGGGAACTTGGCCGTGAGTTCGTTCATAATTTTTCCGATGAGCGCATGAGGGCGTTGTTCTTCATCGAGTTGCCAAGGATGGAATCCATCAAAGTCCATACGATTCAGTTGATCAATCTGGCCTAAGAGTTGAGAAGATAAAGCTGGTTCTTTGGCAATAAATTCACCAGGGACTACAGTTGGAAGATGGATCAATGAATGGCTTTCTTTAAATTGGAATGAACTGTAAAGGACGGGGACTTTAGGGTAAACAGGAGCATATGACGGAGAAGACCCATCGCAAGTAGATCGAATGAACAGAGGATAATGAAGCTCGCTAGCAAGTGTCAGTGGATAGGTGGAACTGACGGTAGAACCGAATGAAGGAGGGGGATCGCGATGAGTTGCAGAGGGGTTGAATTGAGGGTTAATAGCAGGAGGCCTCTGTTGTAAGTCATCTTGAGTAAAAAGGGAACTTATTCCGGGGAATTGCGGATAAAGGGGGGAGCCGGAAGGTAATCCCGTTGTTTGCTGGCTGGGATCAAAATGAGTAGCCATGGTTATTCTCCTTTTACGTCTTTTATTTGTATTATTATTCTTTCGTGTCGCACTAATTATACTTAATTATCAGTTCATGTTTCAAGTAAAATAAACTCTTAAGATGCTGAAAATTAGTGTTTTGTATACTTTGTTTTTTATTATGTATGAAGTAAAAATGTAACTCTAAGTTATTGTAAATTTGATTAGGGATTATTCATTTTTTGTAATGTGTAATTTAATCACGTTTGGGTATCATTTAATATGTGAGTAAGTGTTGAAATTAATAGTTTAATTAAGTAAAATAAATATATAAGAAAATGAAATAAATCCCTTTGAGGGGAGGATAATAAAATGGATAATACTCAGAATCAATTACTGTCAAAAATAGCTGCTCTGGAGACAAAAAATGATCTTCTAGAAGCTGAGCTGACGTATCTCAATGAGATGCTTGTCCGATGCGGATTTCCTGAAGGGATTAAGACCCTAAAAGAGACTGTAGAGGAACTGCTAGCAGAAGATCCTTCTGTCTCTCATGAAAGGCCTGAATTGATCTAAATTGAACTTATTCATTTCTGTCTGATAAGGGGCGGGTGCTAAAACCCGCCCCTTGCTTTTTCTAGAAGAGCCGATTGCAAAATCTCGACTTAGAGGTTTTACAATCGGCTCTTTACTTTTCCAGGTAAGTATGTTAAATTCCCTACCAAAATTCTTTAATGTCAGGTTGTAGAATGGCAAAATTAGTCTTTGAAAATACCAGTGAAGAAAAAGAAGTAGCCGATAACTCCACAATTCAAGAAATTTGTGAAGAGGCTGGCGTCCCATTTGCATGCACGGAAGGGGTATGCGGAACATGTGTGATCGAGGTTGTTGATGGAATGGAAAACCTCTCAGAGTTCACGCAAGAAGAAAAAGATTTCTTAGGTGAGCAGGATCTCGAAAGGCTTGCTTGCCAGTGCCGCATCAAAGGCGGTTGCGTAAAAATTAAGTTTTAAATTTAAAAGGATCACTTATGAGCAAGACCCAATCTCCTTCTCAAATTTCACGGGATATGACAATTGAAGATATTTTTTCCCGTTTTCCGCAAAAAAGTCAAAAATTAGCCCAAGAGATGACGAACAGGGGCCTTCATTGCGTAGGCTGCGGCGCAGCCGTCTGGGAAACCCTGGAAACTGGCATGCTCAGCCATGGGTTTTCAGAAGATGAGATCGATGACCTTGTTAAACGCCTCAATGAAATTTTGAATGAAAAGGTTGATTTGAATACGATTTCCATGACAAAGAAAGCAGCTGAGAAGTTCCTAGAGATCTTAAAAGAAGAAGGAAAAGAGGGCTGGGGCCTGCGCTTTGGCGATAAACCAGGCGGATGCAGCGGTTTTGAATATGTCCTCGATTATTCAGAAAAGCCTCGTGCAGACGACCGCGTTTTCCCTTCCCACGGGATCGATGTCCATGTCAATGAGAAAGCGGTCAGCCGCCTAATGGGCTGCGAGATCGACTACATCGACGGTCTGAATGGTTCCGGCTTCAAGATCTCCAATCCTAATGCCAAAGGCTCTTGCGGCTGCGGCAAGTCCCAAAGCTACTAATCGAAGAGATTTTTCACTGTGCAGTTTTCCTAGAAGAAAACTGCACTTGGTCAAATGGTTTTAACTGATGGCTGTTTTGTCGTTTTTTCGTAAACCTGCGTCAGGCAGAATTTAACTTTCTACCCGCCTAGTCTCAAATCAAGCCCACTTGCGAATAGAAAAATCTGGCTTAGCAAAAGAGGATCGATCTCTTGACTCATTCATAGTCTGTAAAGAGGAAGGATAGACTGGAGACTCTATTCTTGTTACTGCTGCAGAGGGATATTTCCTATCACCAAATATTCGGTATTGACAAAAGGGATCGATTCTATTTTTTGTCACGATAGTTAATATTCAATATTGCAGCTAACCACATCAGCTCTGCAAAATGGTCCTGTATGAGTAATTGTTTCTATGCGGGGTATTTGAAAACTGTACACACCTAGCGTCTTCCTAGCATCCTTTGAAATGGTATAGGCAATTCTCACTGCTGTTTCTTTATATGGGGAGGATGGAATAAAGGGCGAAGGCCGCTCAAAAGCTACTTCATATTTTCGAAACGCTTGAGTAGTTTTAGTTACAAATGAAAAGCAGTCCACAATCGTGTTATATTTTGGTA
>JAFEGU010000182.1 GCA_018239725.1 Verrucomicrobiota bacterium
ATCTTTCGTCTTCTTCAGTTGGGCTTCCAAGTTCTCTTTTTCAGATACATTAAGTAATTTCATACAAACATGTTACACTAGAAAAGAATTTATTGGTACGTTTCAGATGGAACCGCTATATACTGTTAAATGAAAAGATTATGGCTGATCAATCCATAGCGTCAACAAAAAAGGAGTAATGCAATGCAAAAAAACATGATGGCGAGTTTGATCCTTTTCTTGACCTCCTTCCTTTCATTGCCAGCTCTTGAAATATCGGAACAGGATGCTTCCACGATCGCACAAAAGATCTGGATGAATGAATGCAACCAGACTATCGAAGGCCTTCTGTCATGGAACCAAGGAGAATCCTTTGCATCTCTTGGCATCGGCCACTTCATCTGGTATCCAATTGGCAAGGAAGACAAATTCGTGGAGACCTTTCGAGAACTTATCCAATTTTTCAAAGACCATCAAGTTCAGCTTCCCCCTTGGCTGACCCCTAAAACAACCTGCCCTTGGCATTCCCGAGAAGAGTTCGAAAAGAACAAACGCTCGGGAAAAATGTTGGAGCTGCGCAATTTGCTTACGCAAACAATCACCCTCCAAGCGCTTTTCATGGCCGAAAGGTTTACTAAGGCCGAAACAACACTCGTTAAAGACCTGCCGAAAAGCGAGGCTGAGCACGTTCAAGCACAGATTGAGCGTCTTGGAAAATCTCCAGGGGGCACATATGCCCTGCTCGACTATTTGAACTTCAAAGGAGCTGGAACAAACTCTTCAGAACGGTATGAAGAAAAAGGATGGGGGCTTCTTCAAGTTCTCTTGAGAATGCCTGGTAACACAGACAACGCAATCGAAGAGTTCATTGCAGCTGCAAACAAAGTGCTTACCGACCGGGTCGAGCTATCGCCGCCGCAGCGCAATGAGGCCAGATGGCTGCCTGGATGGCTCAACCGGGTCAAGACCTACCGCGGCAAAACCCCCTAAATACTGCGCGCGGGCAAAAAGTTTAATTCTGCCAGGGTCGTCAGCCACTGAATTTGAGACCCGCCTGCATCGCTTAAGCTTATTCAAGTTGAACTATTTCGGCGCTGATAAATCTGGCTCAAATCCAGGGTGCCTTCTTGGCATAATTTTAACTTTTTAACCGCGCGCAGTATAGAACCAGTTTGTCATCTCTGGAACAGGGCAGCAAGATCGTGTAAAAGGGCGATTTTGCTGGGCGTCCGTGTATGCTTGACTCTATTACTTAAAAATTGCTGGATCGATCAGGACGCTATCTTTTGCACTGTCCAGCCGTTTTCCTACTTCAGCAATTTCAATCGAACCTGCGCTTTTTCGAACAACTTTCCCTTCCTTATCAAGGATGACAAGAGTTGGGATCACGCGGATTTGATAGGCTTCGCATAATCCGTTAGCCTTCTCAACATTCACCTTGGCAAATGTGATCTTCCCCTGAAATTCTTTTGCCCAGGATTCATATTGCGGGCCGAACATCCGGCATGGGCCGCAATAGTCGCCGTAAAAATCGAGGATAATCCCGCCATCTGCATCCTTTAGCAGCTTTGCCAGCTCTTCGCGGGTCGCGATTTCAATTACAGGCTTTTGGCTTGGAACAGGCGCAGATGTTTTCTTCACAACCGGTTTAGACTGATATCGGGCCAGGTATTGCTGTGCTTGAAGAGCTGCCTTTGATCCATCTCCCGCAGCAGAGATCGCCTGCTTAAACTCTGGATCGGCAATGTCCCCCACGGCATAGACCCCTTCGATCGATGTTTCTTGGTGTTTTTTTAGGACAATATAGCCATTGCTGTCGAGCTCGATATCTTTTGAGAACAGGGCGGTATTTGGCGCCGAGCCTATGGCTAAAAAAACAGCGTCGACAGATAACTTATCTCTCTTTTGGCTCTTGTTATTTTGGATGATGATATGGGTGACCTCTTCATCATTTCCATAGATCTGTTTGATCTCTGAATTGTAGATCACCTCGACATTCGAGCGGCTCAAGATCGCTTGCATCCTCTCTTTTTCCACAGTCCGGAACTGATCTCCTCGGACGACGACATATACTTTACGGGCGATATTGGAAAGATAATGGGCTTCGGTCAAAGCGCTATCGCCGCCGCCGACAATCGCAACGATTTTCTCTTTATAAAGTCCTCCATCGCATACGGCGCAGCTATATACGCCGTGAGACCAATATTTCTCCTCTCCAGGAACCTTCAACCGATTGGGAGTTGCTCCCATTGCAATGATGCAGGCCTGGGCCTTGATGGTTCTAATCGTCTCGCTGCCGCCGGCAAGCTGCTTCGTTTTGATGATAAAAGGACGGCTGGAAAAATCGACATGGGTCACGTTCTCGCTCAGCAGGATTGCTCCATTTTGCACTGCTTGATCTTTGACATGGTCCATCAAGCCAGCGCCGGAAATCTCAAATTCTCCCGGCCAATTTTGAACGGAGTGGGATTGGGTGATCGCGCCGCCAATATTCGGTCCTGTGACCACGACAGGAGCAAGGCCTGCTCGCGAGAGGTAAATAGCCGATGTCAAAGCACCGATCCCCCCTCCTAAAATAACGACGGGATGCTCCTCTTCAATAACGGTAGGGGCTGAAACGGCCGGACTCGTGAATACAGCAGAAAGAACCAGGCTCCATCGAACAAAATATTTTTTTAGCACAATGCCTCCCCTAATAAAATTGGAAGCAATTATATCGTAAAATGGGTAAAAATACGCAACATGCTTAAGATTTTACCAGATCCTTCTGATCCTCCTCTGGACGAACTCCTTGAAATAGCGGGCGAGGCAACGGAGCCTCCAGCAGTTCCTCAAGGAGGGATCCCGCGCCAATGGATCCCTGGATGGATCCGCTGGCCCCTGCGCATCATCATCCTTCCCTTTATCCTGCTTGACCTGGCGGCGCAAAAGTTTGCGCGGCTTCTCATCCGCCCTCCCTTTAAACAAGAAGGGAAGTGTTTGAAGAGAGGGAATTGCTGCCACTATATCCTCATTCCCAGGCCCAACGGGGTATTTGGATGGCTGTTCTATTTGTGGAGCACGCAGGTCCTTGGTTTTTATCCACGGAGCAGTCGCATTTACGAAAGTGAAGGGAAGAAGGTCCTGGTCATGGGATGCCGGTATCTGCAAGGGGATGGCTCTTGCCGCCACTACCGTTTGAGGCCGACTGTCTGCCGCAAATGGCCTGTTATCGAATACTTCGGATATCCAAGGATCCTAAAAGGCTGCGGCTTTAAAGCTGTGCTGCGCGATCAACCTAAGGTCTAATCCACCACAGGACAACTGACTGGCAGCATCGCCTCCGTCTGTTTGTGGCCCGAGGGATGAGCTGGCGCTGCGATCTTTTCAGAGGATGAAACCACCATCGAATCGACAATTTCCCCAATCCGTTCATGGAACTTGTTGGCAGGTAGGTTCGCAAACGATTTTTCGATCTCTCTCTGCTTTTCCCGGTCGCTTAAAAAGGCACGTAAAACCTTTCTCATCTGTCTGTAGTCTTTAATTTTCTCCCCAATGCCGAAGTTGACAACCATCTCGGTATTTGCCCTCTCCCAAAATAAAGAGGCGTCGACATTATCGACGAGGATCGGGATCTGCATGGCAATCGCCTCGTTGATTGTTCCCGGCCCTGGTTTTGTGATAAGAATGTCGGACATGGCCATCAGGTCGGCAACTTTTTCGGTAAAACCGAGGACGGTCATCGAATTCGAAGGGTGAAGCTTGATCTTCTCGATATCCTTTTTCAATTTTTCGTTGCGTCCTGTGCAGATGATCAGATGGGTCGCAAGGTCCATTCCGCCAATTTTACGGGCATACTCATAGGAGCTCTTGCTCCCAGCGCCTCCCATCATGACTAGAATCACCGGCTTTTTGCAAGGGATGCGATACTCCTCCCGGATCTTCTCCTCGTTCTTTGACGAGATGAAATCTGGCCTTAATGGCAATCCGATCGTCTCAATGGCAGATTCTGGAATCTTCTTTTTCAGCAAAATGCCGCGCGTGGTGGGCAGATCTGACCCGATCGTGACCCGGAAATTCGGGTGTTTTAGCTTTTCAAGACCAAACGACCAGTTGCGCAAGTCATTGTCGGTTGTGATCAGCAAATAGGGGATTTCCTCTTTGCGAGCCGCTTCAGAAGCAGGATAGTTGATATAAGGGATCAGGGATACAACGAGATTAGGCTGGTAGGCTTGGATGTAAGAGTCGATGATTTTTTCAATTTTGTGCCTCCGAGAGCGAAACAAGCGCGGCGCCAGGTGCCGGGCTAAAAAGTTCATCGAGCGGATCCATCCCCTCTTCAGCATCATGTTGTAAAATTGCTCTCCGGAAGGAACTCCCCAGATGCGGAGCTGGTCGATCGGATGGACGACCTTTAATTCGTACTTATCGCCAATGAGTTTTTGCAAGGTATTTGCAGCTGCTGTGTGGCCATACCCTCCCCTGCTGGAAAGGACTAAAACTGTCTTTTTATAGGAAGCTTCCATCTGCTCATCCGTAATGGTTTCGGCATGGAGATCAGTAAGAAATGGGCTGAAAAAACTGGAAAACAGTAGGGTTGAAAGGAATGTAACTAGGAATCGGCAGCTTGGGATCTTTAATAAATTGAGCAAGCCATTGCCTCCTTAAAATATTTGGAGTCTTGTGACATTTCTCGAGCAGCGCATTTTTTCAGCCTGCAGTCCTGCCCCGCGTTAACGGACATGCACACAATTTTCGTAGAATAAGGATTTGTCAAAATCCCGACAAGAAGATTGTTTTTGAAGCGAATCTTCCAATTCCCTTCTTCAAGACAACTTGAAGTTAAAGCAATATTTATCCGGATTCTTTTCAAAAAAAAACTAATTTGTTATTGATAAAACAAAGAGGATGATGGAACGAGTATACCGCGCACGCTTAGGTTTTATGAATTTCAACTTGGCGAGACAAAGTAAAATCGAAACGAAGCGTTCCGACAGACGAAGCCCTGCCCCAAGTGGGCAGGGTAAGGATGAGGATCGATTTGACAAAGTCGCAGCAAATTGAAATTCACAAAACCTAAGCATGCGCGGTATAACAAAATTTCTGTTCTAACAGCCTTAAATTGCATGCTCGCGGTGAAAGATGGATAAAAAGCACGTCAAGTGGATCTTGTACTTTGCAGCTCCTGTATTGCTGCTTTTGCCCTTTAATAACTGGTACCAGAAATCACTGCAGTTCCGCTCGACCATTGTCCATCCCCAAAAAACAGGGATCACAACACTGCACCTTGTCGATGACTCCCGCCAAAGGCCTCTTGTGACAGAGGTTTGGTATCCGGTCGATGCTAACGTTCCATGCAAGTCCTCCACTGGACTTTGGATCCGTTGCGATGAGGCTAGAGATGCTCCATTAAGCTCCGCAAAGAACAAGTATCCCCTTATTGTCATGTCCCATGGATTCGGCGGCGACCGCTTTACTATTTCCTGGCTTGCCGAGATCCTGGCGGCCAATGGCTATATCGTCGCGGCCATGGATCATTACGGCAACACATGGAATAATAAAATACCTGAGCTTTATGCAAAGCCTTGGGAACGGCCGAAGGACATATCGTTCGTTCTCGATGAGCTCCTTGAAAATCCACGATTTAAAGACAAGATCAACCCTGCAAAAATCGGCTTTGCCGGCTATTCCCTCGGTGGAGCGACAGGAATGTGGATCGCTGGAGCCCAAATGGGCCACATCCCGGCACAAAAAATCGGAGAGTTCTGCGCTGAAGAACTGCCCGATTTTGTGACTCCCGACATCCTTGAAAAAGTCGATTTTAACGAAGCCAAGCAATCGTTCCACGACAAGCGAATCTCAGCAGTTTTTACGATGGCTCCAGCCCTTGGGTGGCTTTTTGATCCCTCAAGCCTTAAAAACATCCATGTTCCGATCTGCATTGTCACAACAACTAAAGACCAGGTCGTTCCTATGGAAGCCAACGCAAAAATCTTTGCAAATACGATCCGCAAGGTCTCGTTGAAGATTTTAAGCGGCGAAGGAGACCATTACGTCTTTCTGAACCGTGCGTCGCTGGTCGGCAAACGGCTTTTAGCTCCCCGCTTTTGCGAAGACCCATCGAATGTCGATAGGATGAAAATCCATGAAGACGTCGGCAAGACCGCTGTCGAATTTTTCAACCGCCACCTTCAGTAACCCCCCCTATTTTTATCATAGCAGGGAATTAATTCCCCTTAGTCT
Source organism: Verrucomicrobiota bacterium (assembly GCA_018239725.1). Lineage (GTDB taxonomy): Bacteria > Chlamydiota > Chlamydiia > Chlamydiales > Rhabdochlamydiaceae > Acherontichlamydia. The sequence goes on from JAFEGU010000182.1 coordinate 6,202, forward strand.
CTGAACCTGGGTTGAAATCCCAGATTTTGATTGTACAATCAAACGAACCGGAAATGAGCATCCCATCTTTTACTTTTAAGCAGCTAACGGTGCCTTGATGACCGTCCAAGCAATGAAGCTTTTGACCGCTTTCAAGGTCCCAGACTGTGGTTATCCCGCTAAGCGAACCGGAAAGAAGAATCCCATCTTTTATCTCTAGGCAGCTGACAGCGCCTTGGACGTTATTCAAGCTACGAAGCTCTCGCCCGCTTTCCAGGTCCCAAATTTTGACCTCTCCGTCAAACGAAGCGGAAACGAGCGTCCCATCTTTGACGCTTAAGCAAGTAACCGCACCCTCATGACCATATAGGGTTTGAATCTCTTTACCAGTTTCAAGGTCCCAGATTTTGATTGTCTTATCACTGGAACCGGAAATCAGCTTATTATCATCTATCTTTACGCAATGGACACCTTCCCGATGACCATCAAGGCTGCAAAGCTCTTGACCGCTTTCCAGATCCCAAATTTTAATAGTCCGATCCATCGAACCGGAAATGAGCTTCCCATCGGTCATCTCAAAGCAACGGATAGGTCCACGGTGGCCCTGCAAGGTACGGAGTTCTTTACCAGTTTCAAGGTCCCAAACTTTGATTGTTCGATCTATCGAACCAGAAATGAGCTTCCCTTCTTTTACCTTTAAGCAACTGATAGAGCTTTGATGGCTATTCAAGCTTGGTAACTCTTCACCGCTTTCAATGTCCCAAATTCTGATCATTCCATCATTTAATCCGGAAATGAGCATTCCATCTTTTACTTCCAAGCAACGGACGCAACTGCCAAGATCGGATAATGTGCGGACATAGCATGTTCCCGTCTTAATATTATTATCGATGATTTTTAATTGCTGATATTGATCTTTTGGCAGCATATTTGGCATTGTTCTTTGGAAAGATGAAGGAAAGTGAGACGATAAAAGCGTTTGCCATACTGGAAATTTGCTGTTAAAAATGACCTGAAAAAAGTGCTGGCTTACTAATGAAAGATTAAAAATGCCGGTTAACTTATTGATATGTTTAGTAAATTCATAAATCACTTCTTCGGGAAAATACCTATCGATTACAGCAACCTCTTGCGGATTATTATTAATCTGCGAAACTGACATACAAGCCCACCCAGTTTTTTATTTAACAATGTTTTATATTCAAGCGGATATTAATTATACGAATAAAATTAATTATAAATCAAGCTAAATTTTAATATTAAAGTTTTAATTAAAACTAAACTCAACAAGATGAAATCGAATAATTTACAACCTGCTTATGAAATAAACTACGTTAAATAAATTCAAGGCATAAAGAAAGGGGCATCCAGCTGCAAGTTTCATTTACCATTATTATATGGACTCTTCACAAGACAGAAGAAAAGGGATGAAAAGATTTTCGTCAACGCGCTAATTATTAAATGCTTACAAAAAGAAGCAAACTAGAACTTGATGTTCCACTTTCTTTTGGTCCCAGAGGAGAATTTTGACTAAATCAGATAAAAGCGGAAGCGATCCGAACGAGGAGTCCCATTGTGAATAGCTATGGAGGACAAGCAGAACTGATATGATACAGTCACAAAATTCTCAAATGGGGCCGAAAAAGTGGAACATGAAGTAGAAAAACACCTCAAGCTCCATCTGGAGAATCTGTTAAAAGTAACGCAATATTAAGAAGAGGCGGTTTAGTTAGTCAATCTTAAGGCTGCAATTGTTGCATTTCTGCCCGTCGACTTGTCCCTTCTATAAGAAAAGAAGTCCTCAGACGCCGTATATGTACAAATAGAAGCAATCTCGATGTGCTTAGGAGCAACGCCGCATTCTTCAAGCTGCATCCGTGCTATTGCCCATAGGTCGAAATAGGTGGGGGATATCTGATACTTCCAGAAATGCTCCGGCAGTTCCTCCTTGTAGTTTTTGAACTCGGAGCGGGAAGGACCCAAGCTTGGAGAAATGCAGACCAACAAATCCTCTGCGGAAGATCCAAACGCCTCCTTCATCTTAAGAACCGTCTTTTCGTAGATGTTCTTAACGTTCCCCCTCCAACCGGCATGCACGTTCGCGAGCGCTCTGTTCTTTGGATCGTAGAAGATTGCTGCTTGACAATCTGCGTGTTTGATCATCAACCCAAGATCGGCCACTTGGGTCATCAAACCGTCCGCTTCGCCGACATCAGGGGGATTTCTTGTGGCGATATGGACAACTCGATCGGAATGGACCTGATAAGATGAGACAACCTCAACGATGCCGAGGGCATCCATAGCCCTCTTCCGGTTTTCCTGAATGTTCTCCCACTGGTCTCCAGTATTGCCGCCGATATTTAAAGAAGAGCAATGGCCATCGCTAATTCCCCCATGGCGTAAAATGACTCCATGGACAACTTCTGGAATATCGGCTAGCAGCTCGAACTCGAGCCACTCAACCCCATTTTTCGTTTTTCGGCGCATCGATCAACTCTCCCTAGAATGAAAAATCTTATCCCGTTAAAGTGTTTACCATATGGAAACTTTTTTTACACATGCCACTCTTTGGAAAAACCCACTAGCAACACTGACGTTTTTTGCTTTTGGCATGAGCTTTGTCAGCCTGTGGTTCCGGAAGACTGCATGGCTATGGGGCTCTTTTCTCGCCATCTCGACGTTCTTGGCTTTTCAAGCGGGTATCGTTACACCCGTTGGACTAATCCCCATCCTTATTGTCATGGTTTTCCATTTCTTGATGAAAAAGGAGATCAAGCGTTGGGGCCGCCTTTTCCTCTTTGCGCTTGTGAGCATAATTTCTTTAGGTTTAGCCTTCCATCTCTTTCCAGGTTTTCATAATTGGCAGGTCGCTTCCAACCTTGCGATCAGCCCCCAAGCCTATCCCTATAACTTATGGTTCAACTTCGATAAACCTTTTATCGGTATTTTTGCCCTTGCCTGGACGATCCCCCTGATCCAGTCGAGGGTCCAATTCCAAAGGGTAACGCGAATCACTATCCCTCTTTCGATTTTGGGGATTGCCTTGATGATGCTGATCTCCCTTAATACAGGACTGGTGAAATGGGATCCTAAGATCCCAACGATTCTCTTTGTCTGGCTGATCGATAATTTGGTCTTTGTCGCCATTCCGGAAGAGGCATTTTTCCGAGGTTTTTTTCAAAAAGAGGTGAAGCAATGGCTCGGGCAAGGGAGATTGGCAAGCTTCGGAGCCGTTTTGGGGACTTCTTTATTCTTTACCCTTCTGCATGTCAAATGGGTTCCGAGCATCCCTTTCTTATGCCTGGTGTTCGTAGCGGGTTTGATTTACGGAACGATCTATGAGATCACGAAGTCGATCGAGAGCAGCATTTTTTGCCACTTCGCCTTGAATGCTGCCCATTTCCTGCTGTTTACTTATCCAGCGCTAAAGGACGTTGTCTGATCGAGCTGCCGCCCTTAAAAATTAAGGGCGGCTGCTATAAGTCTGTTAATTTAGAAGCTTATTTCGCTTGGTGGGACTCTTGAGCGGTTCCTTGAGATGCAGAGTGGGAATGTTCAGCGGATGCGACAGAAGCTTTTTCATTTTTTTCAGCTGTTGCAATGGCATTTGCGTTGAGAATTTTTGCCACGGCTTCGTCAGCTGCATTCGCAACAGATGCGTTTTTTGCAGCAGCAATCGCTAATTTGCGTTGCTCAACGGTCAGCTTCTCGGTGAACGCTTTTCGGTTCGCATCGTTCAACTTGGAAGCAAAGGCGAGCTCTTCCGCGGTCAACTTGGTCGCGGTAGCTTCGTAAGCTTTTTGCGGAGTTGTAGAAGTGACAACTTGAGGTTTTTGGACTGCGTTTTCTGCATGTGCAGATACTCCAGCTGCTAACCCGCAGAGGGCTAACATCATGGTCATTTGTTTTTTCATATCATTGTTTCTCCTAAATTCTAAGCGAGTTGTTCACTTAGTCGGGAACGAATGTAATTTTCCTTCCTTATTTTTGTCCAGGACGGACTTAAGAGAGGCGTTCTCATAGGAAATTAGGAAAAATTTTTCTTAATATTTATAGAAAAAACAACAGAATGCCGGGCGCTAGGACAACCCGGCAAGTTTGTTATTTTGACTGGCGATGGGTTCAATTATTTCACAGGACAGCCGCCCGAGCGCCGAGGAGTTGTTGTTGCTGGAGAAGAGCCTGGAAGAAGCATGTTATTTGCTTGCATAAAGTTTTTCATAGCCTGGTCTGCTGTCAGCAAATTTCCATTGGAATCTGGCTGATAGGTCATCGCCATCACTTGCTGTCTCTGGTCGGAGGTGAGCTGGGAGCAGAATGCAGCCCGCAGGTTCATATCGGTAAATTGTCCTGCAAACGTCATCTGGTCTGTAGTTAATTTCGTGCAGTCTGGCGGCGTCTGGGGAGAATTAGGCTCGATCATCTGCGTCTGAGGAGATTGCGAAGGGGGTTGCGCCGCTGGCTGATTTGTTTGTGCTTGCGACGTTGTTTTCGGTGCTGCATATGCAGAACCGCATAGAGAGGCAACAAAAGCTGCTGCCAGATATAAAGCTCGTTTGTTCATCGTTCAATCTCCAATAATTTAAAAAATTTAATTTGTAAGCCACCGTTTCTTAATTAACGTATCAATGCTAATCCCTCCCGGTCCAAAGACGAATAGGCAAAGGAGCATTAAAAAGTAGTAGAGGGGAATTTCAAACCCATTAGCGGAAGCTGCAAAACCGTTAGCCCAGTGCACTGTTGAAATGGCGACAAACATTAAGAACATCAGCGGTATAGAAATAATGCGGGTAAGGAATCCCAAAAAAAGGAAAACAACCCCTGTCAGCTCGACAGTTGTCGATATCACAGCGCTAAAATAAGGGAATGGAATGTTCAAGCTTGTAAACCATTGCACCACAGAATCAAAGTTTTTGAGCTTCTGGAGGGCAGGCATCAAAAATCCATACGCCAAAATGAGGCGTAAGCATAGCAGAGGCAGCCATCGCAGTGATTCCAACACCTGGATGCTCTTATTGCAAAAAGTCTTCATATGAACTCCATTAGGGCTTAAAGCCGAGAATTGCACGTTTTTTAACAAGGTCTTCTAAAAACTTGCGGCCAATTTGAAATAACCGCTCATCGATGGCTATCTTGCACTGTTGTGCTGCTAACTTAAGCGCATCGTGTCCTGATTGATTGCACTGCCCAACGATCTCGATCAATGTTTGAAAAAAGGGGGAGAGGGAGAAAAAATGGGCTTGCAATGTATCGGGATGCCGATAGCTAAACAGGGGATATGTTCCTTTTTTCAAAGGCTTATCGAGAGAGATTTCCTGAAAGACCGGATAGGAATAGGTGACTAATCTGTGCTCAGGATTTAAATAAGGGATCTCTTCCAATACATCTCCTTCATATTTAAGCGTCGGAATAGGACTATCCTCCATCATACACACTTCGATCTCCAGCCATTCGAAGTGGAGAAGATCGGAAAGAAAAGGGGCCTGATACTTTTTACCCCAGTTGATAATCTTTGCATATTCAGCTAAACCTTTCGGCATTTTCCAAAATTGGGGATCGCCGCAAGGAAATTCCGCAAAAAAATCTCTGGTCAGCTCCTGCCACTTTTCCTCTCCCAGAAGAGCGGAAGTCAGAGGGTAATAATTCAATAGAGCACTCTGGACCGTAAAAAAAATGAGGTCGCGGTAGAGCATCGCGCGCTCTGGCTGCATCCCAACGCCTTCTGGATCAACTCCAGTTCTGCAAAATTGGACCATCTTTCTTTGCAGATCACACGCTGAGCTCATGGCCTGCCCAATGTTTTTCTGTCAGATGCTGCAAGTGATGGACTTCGCTTAAAATCTGATCAAAATCTGTTAAGTTAAAATCTCTTTCCAATAAGACGGGAACAGGATTTAAACGTTGGACCGTCCATTCAAAAAGATCGTAGACGGGATCGACGATCGGTTCACCATGGGTATCGATGATAAGGTCGTCAGAGCGCATTTGATGCCCAGCCATGTGGATGTAGACGACCTTTTCGAGGGGCAATTTTTCAATAAAAGCCTTTGGATCGTAATGATGGTTGAACCCATTGACATAGACATTGTTGACATCGAGCAGCAGATTACAGCCGCTTTCATTCAAAATTTCAGATAAAAAATCTGCTTCGTCCATGGAAGGCTCTACAGCGCTGTAATAAGAGACATTCTCGATGGCGATCTGCCTCTTTAGAAAATCTTGGACCTGAGAGATCCTCTCCGAGACATGCTTGACCGATTCCTGCCGAAACGATAAGGGAAGAAGGTCGTAAAGGTGCGCATTGTCGCACTTGCAATAGCTCAAATGCTCCGAATAGAGGACGATAGGGATTTTCAGAAAGAACTCTTTGAGCTTCTTAAGAAAATCCCAATCAAGTGGTTCAGGACTTCCCAATGAAAGGGAAAGTCCATGGCAGAAAATCGGATACTTTTCAGAAACTTCGCTCAAGGTTTTGCCCGCTGAGCCTCCGATCCCCATCCAATTTTCAGGAGCAAGCTCGACAAACGCAGGTTTGCCATGTTCAAGAGCTAAAATCGAGCGGGCAATTTCCCGCCTAAAGCCGAGACCTACTCCTTGTGGAACCATCATTTCAGTTACTTGCCAACTGAAGTGGTTTTTTTGCCTTTCTGGTTGCTGCTTGTGTTTCCGCCACCAGTGCTGCCAGAACCGCATGAACCTTGGCCGCATTGCCCATCAGCAGGTTTTTTCAATGCGCCATTACCTGTTCCAGTCGAACCATCCGTCCCGCCAGTTCCACCGGTTCCTCCAGTTCCTCCAGATCCGCAAGAAGATTGACCGCAGTTTCCGTCTGCAGTTTTCTTCGCACGGGAAGAATTTTGCTTTGCTTTGGATTGATTTGTTTGCGAAACCAAATTGGAGCGGACCTCTTCCCCTGAGCCGAGATCGGAATAGGAAAGAGCTTCTTCTTGCGCTTGGTCTGCTGGAGCCTCGTTCGCTTGAAGCCCGTTGCTTAATAGCACTAAAGTGGACGCAACCATCGCCAACGCGATCTTCTTCTTATCTGCCATAGTATTTCTCCTTGAGAATTGGTTGTGGGACTTGCACTAAATTGCAATTGCCTCCCAGAACATTCCACATACATCGCAGAAAAAAAAATTTTAATAAAGCAATTTTTAAAAGATGCGAAGAGCATGCGTGTCATTTACCTCAACAAAGCAGGTTAAAAAATAGTTCTCGCTTCTGAGCAAGCTATTGGGTTAGAATTAAAAACGATTTCAAATTTCCCCCCTTAAAACTCTATGCGCTTTTCGATCACTCCTTCGCTGACGCGAAGTTTAGTTCTATTATGGATCAGCCACCTCTTGCTCGATTTCTTTACCGGCATCTGGCCCATGTACAAGACAATTGCCCAAATGGATTTGGCCAAGGCAGGCCTCATTGCTGGAGTAAGCGGCTTCATCGGAGAGTTCCTTCAAGTATTTTTCGGTTACTTTTGCGATCGGGGATATCGAAAAATGATCTTGATGCTCGGCCTTTTTCTTGCTTCCATGATGCTATGGATCACCTTCATGGGAGGAGTCGTCTCATCTTTTTTCGTATTGATGCTTCTGATGCTCGGCTCCGGTTCTTTCCATCCAGCTGCAGTGGGGTTTGCAGGGTCTCTTTCCGCAAATAGCAAGTCCCGTTCGATCTTGTTCTTCGCATCGGGGGGTGCGATCGGTTTGGCCATTTCACAAATCGCATTTGTCCATGTCCTAAACAGCTTTCAAGGACACGCCCTGATCTTCTTTGTCCCTGTGGCAATTATCCTGTTCCTTCTCGCCCTTTATCCCTTTCCTAAAACTTACCAGCCTCGAACGCTGTCTGTTAAAGAATTTTTCCAGCCAATCATGAAAGCCAAACGCGCTTTGCTCTTGCTCTATTTGACCCAAGTTGCCAACTACACCCTTTATTTAGCCTTTATTTTTCTTCTGCCCGACCTCATGGCTGCCAAAGGATGCCACAAATGGCTTTGCATGGGCGGAGGACATTTTACATTTATATTGGGCTCTGCGCTGTTAATGACTCCTGCAGGATTCCTATGCGATCGCTTTGGGCCCAAACCTGTTCTGCTCTGTGTCATCCTCGGCGCGATTTCGCTGCTCTACGCATTCTTATTCAGCCCTTCTCTTTCTGCAGTCGAATCGGTCCTCTTTTTGGGATGCCTAGGAGCGATGATGGGAACGATCAATCCAATTTTAGTCTCCTGGGCCAACCGGCTTGTCCCTGAAAGCCCGAGCACAGTTTCAGCGATCCTAATGGGATTTGCTTGGTGCCTCTCTAATTTAGGAACTCTATGGGCTGGGCTTCTCTCTAAATCGATCCATATCGACCCGATCACAAGCACGCTCGCTTGGATGGGGCTTCTCCTTGCTGCCGCGTTTTTATTTGCTATGCAAACGCCAAGCGCCGTCCCTGCTGCTCAGCAAGCAACTTAATTTTTCGTCGCTTGTTCTTTACTGCGAGTCCAAGTCCAAAACTCCGGTTAGTAAGAATCATTTTGACACGTTTGCAGCCAATGAATAGAATCCAAAAAAGCGACAAGGATCACTTCATGGCCGAAAGACCTGTAGAATGCAGCCACTGCAAAAAGCCGATCAAGGTAACCTATAAAGAGATCACTGGCAATTCGATCATCTGTACGGAAATGTGCGCAGATTGCCCTGTGCTCCAGCAAAGGCTTCATGGCGAAACACCTCCGGTAAAAAAAGGGGAATCCCTTGTAGAAGGAGAAGCTGGGCTTTATTGCGGCAATTGCAAGACTTCTCTCGAAGCGGTCAAAATGGGAAATCCATTAGGCTGCAGTGAATGCTATTCTGTCTTTTCCGATGTGCTGCTCAATGAGATAGCCGCGGCTGAAAAAGTCCCCCTCTACTTAAGGAAAGCGCTCAGCACGAAAAAAACGCAGCCCCTGCATATTGGCAAATCTCCCCATAAGCTGTTAACCATCCCCTCTTCAAGCCGCTTAACGGCCCTCAATGAAGCGCTCAACGAAGCGCTGAAGATTGAAAACTACGAACAAGCAGCATGGCTGCGCGATCAGATTAAAGCATTAACGGAAAAAACGGATGAAGGAAAAGAGTAGTCTTCCTCAAGCGCTCCTTGAACATATCCCTTGGGAGCAAGAGACGAACCCGATATGGCCAGCGTCCTCTTTCATTCTCCATCGCAACATCAATAAGTACTTCTTTCCTCCTAAGATGAACGAAGCTCAGTTGAAACAAACGGCTTCGATCCTTCAAAACTCTCTTCTGAAATCGACGACGCTTGACAATCCTGTCTTTTTAAGCGCGGACGAGATTGATGCGATCGACAAAGAGTTTCTCTTCGAGCACTTTTTGTGTTTGGAAGGATTTCAGAATACGATGGGCGGACAAGGTTTCATCGTCGACAACACCTCCCGTTTCTTAGGAATGCTCAATATCCAAGACCATCTTCAGATCCAGCTGATCGACTGCAAAGGGGCTTGGGAGCAAACCTGGAATACGATCAGTCAAATTGAAAACTTGATCGGAAGCGCCATCGAATTTTCCTACAGTCCCAAGTTCGGATATCTCTCCTCAGATCCCTATCTTGCAGGAACCGGCCTGGTTGTCCTTGCCTATCTCCACCTTCCTGTGACGATCCATACAGGTCAGTTGCACGATACGCTACTCAAACACAAAGATGAGGAGATCTTGGCAACGGGAATGCAGGGCACGATCGATGAGATGGTCGGAGACATCTTAGTCTTGCGCAACAGCTATACACTGGGAATAAGCGAAGAGAGCATCCTCCACTCGCTGCATTCCATGGCGATGAAGCTGATGGCCATCGAAAAGACTCTAAGGACCCATCTTCCCACAGAAAAAAGCAACGAGCTTAAAGACATGGTCAGCCGTTCCTATGGACTGCTGATGCACTCCTATCAGCTGCAAACAAAAGAAGCGATGAACGCGTTAAGCCTTCTGAAAATGGGACTTGACCTTGGCTGGATCAGCGGCATAACCGACCAAAAGCTCACAGAAGCCCTATTCCGATGCCGACGCGCGCATCTTCTCTATGAAATTAAAGACAAAAAGGTTCCCATTGGCGATATTCCGCGGAAAAGGGCGGAATACCTCCACCCTCTCATGCATGGAATCGAATTGAAAATATAAAGCGGGCTTTTCCTCTTCCGAAATTGCCTATCTTCTCCAAGGCAGCTTCATTTCTTGCTGGTTGGCATCAACAATCTGCGACCTGCTGCCTAAAATGACAATCGCATCGGTAGGTTCATCTCCAGCATTAAAAAACTGATGCTCTATACCTGGCGGACAGATCACTGTACAAGGAGCCTCAAAGAAAAACTCCTCGTTTCCGATCAGAACACGCCCTTTGCCTTTTAAAAAAATGAAGATCTCTTCTGTCTCATGCGTGTGCTTAGGAGTAAAACAACCGACATTCCAGCTTGTGCGCCAGACCTCGAACTGCTCAGCTCCCATGCTTGGGGTCGCAACTCCGACAAGGGCATTTCCGTTAAGTTCGAAATGCTTCAATCCTTCATGTGAGATGATCGGATTCAAGGCTTTCTTGACGCAGCCTCCTGGCAATATCTGCTGGTCCGCGTGCACGTTAGCAACATGGCCTAAGCAGATGAAGGCCAACAAAACAAAAAAATTGCGTTTTCCCTTCAGCATACTAATCTCCTAATCACTTGAAAAAGAAGGGGGGCTTCCCCTTCTCCAAAATCGATGGATTTGTCTACCAGTTTAAGAAGTGTTAGATAAAACGACATCCAAAATTAATAGACGTTATCATTCCCGGGACCGCCGGAATAAAATAAGTTCTTCGGTTTGACCGATTGAACAGTCTGCATTCGTTCGATCCCATAAGAGTGCCAGTCAAAGGTGCAGTGATGATCGGAAAAATGGCGATGGCTTTGGCAAAAAACCTTTTCGCAGCGGCATTTAATATCCCGCATGGCTACCGGAACAATTTTTTTGCAGTCCTCGAACTGGCATGCATTTTTCCGTTTTTGAATCGGGTCAA
>JAFEGU010000183.1 GCA_018239725.1 Verrucomicrobiota bacterium
CTTCATCATGTCGGAACTTAATTGGGAATCAGCATCTTGTGAAATCCCTCGGTAAAAATTGACAAAGAACCTCTCAGTATACAGCGATCTCACGATCCGATGGGTGTTTAAGTCCACTTCTGCAACGTGCAGTTTCGGCCCTCCCATCCCAATGTCGACCGCAGCACGCACGGCATGGTCTGCATTCACTGTTCCAGCAAAGATAACACCAAAGAAAAGAATCCGCTGAAAAATCATGATCTTAAAAAGTATTGCACAGCAAAGAGGACTGCTGGGTTGTTATTGGATTGATTAATGAACTGAAAATGATCTCGGCTTTCAGAAATCTGCTCTCTGATGACTTGAATCAAGCGATCCTCCTCTGCATTTTTAAAAACCCCACCCCACAGATGGACATGTCCACTGCAAAGGCCTGATAGCTTGATCAATGCGTCTAAAAGAGCTCCGAGGTCTTCTGCAGCATGTTGGATAATTTCTCCAGCCGCTCTATCGCCTTCATAGGCCTTATTGAAAACAATTGGAGCGCAGCTAGCAATTTGCGCAGGGGTCAAAATCCCTTGATTGATTTGAGGGATCATCGTCCGCATTTCCGTTACGCCGAAGAACCCTTTTAATTCTGCAGTTAAGCTTGTTGCAACACCCCAGCCGTACTCTTCCGCTAGCGCAGCCTTAATAGCCTGCAGTCCGATCTGGTAGCCGCTTCCCTCATCTCCTAGAATGCGGCCAAGGCCTCCCACTCGAAATAATGCACCATTTTTCTTTCCCAAACAGATCGACCCTGTGCCAGAAATAAGGATGATTCCATCGCCTTCAACGAGGTGCAACGCCATTTCTGCATCCGACATGAGAACCAAACGGTCACGACTGATTCCCCATTCAGAAAGCAGTTCAGCAACCTTTTGTTTGTTGTGCTCAACTCCAATCCCTGCCATTCCTGCTACGACACGGCACTGAGAGGAAATGGCGGAAAGGGAATGATCCTCTTCATCAATAAAAACCTCTTCAAAAAGAAAGCGAAAAAGTTCTCTGATTCCCTCAACACCGACCGTATTGATATTTGAGCCGCCTCCTACAATCTGACTCTCTTTAACAGCATTTCTGAATAAAGGGACAACCTGCCCTTCTTTGTCAATGACCTGCAAGATTGTTTTGGAGCCTCCGCCTTCGATGCAAATGATGTAATCCGACTCTGCATAAAGAGATCCTACGATCAAGATAGCCAGACAATAAATAGCTCGATGCATCCAGTGAAATAACATTTGTTAACCTCCAATCCAATCGATCCGTTCTTCCTTTTCCCTTAAAATATCGACGAGCTCCTGAAAGTGTTCCGGCGTCTTTTCTAAAGAGAGCATTGCAAGGACAATTTTGACCACTGAGGGAGTATAGATCCCCTTCTCACCATAAGATTTTTTCATTGCGCTCACATGAGCTACATAATGGTAGAGATCTCGGTCATTCAGGGGAAAATCGGGATGGTACTCACTCCAAATCCCCTTGATGAGGCGGGAGCAACGATCGATCAGTTTATTATTGGATGCGCGGACATCGATCATTTGATTGCCATGCACCTTGTTCATCAGAACCATCGAAGCATTGGAGATCAAGTTCAACACCTGTTTAAGAACAATCGTCTCAGAAAAGCCTACGGGATCGTGAGGAGTCTCCTCCATCACTAAAAGCAGATCATGTCCTTCCCTTAATTTGCTTTCCAGCTCTTCCGGTATCTTCCCATTGCAGATGAGGATCAATCCAGTGCACCCGCCCTCCAATTTCACAGCATCTAACACATCGATCAGTTGCTCTGAAATCGGATGCAACGCATCGACCTTTGCTACCCCCATGACAAGGTTCCCTTTCCCATGAGGACGCATTTGAAATGAATTCACCCCTGCTTCTTCACAAGCAAGAAGAAAGGCTTCCGTGTCCGCCGCTTCAGAGGGATGGATATCCCTTCCTAAAAGAGCTTTCCAAGCTCGAGGATTATCTTCTTGTCCCACCAAAAAAGCACAAAACTCCGCCCTCTTTTTATCGACCTCGCTTTTTCTACAGATGGGATTCGTAGAAAACGTGGGAGATGTTTCTGTCGAATCGATCAATATCTCCCGAATGCAATCTTCCCGAGAAACAAATGTTACATACCCTTGATTGGACACATCGCGCAATTGCCTAAAATTAGAACGGGGATCTGAAAAAATCCCTCTTTCGATATCTGCAAATTTTGCCATGATGTCCAGCTTGCTGCATATCAGAGCTACCCCTTCGTTTAATTTTGCCAATAACTCGCTGGCATACCCTGAAGCTAACTCCTCTTTTCCATTATATTGATATAGGGCGGTGCTCAAAAGCGCTCCAAGGCACGCTTCAGCCAAAGTCGCCCCTTGCAAACGGGTCGATCCGGAAATCGCTTGCGGCCCTATATCGATGCACATAGGCACCACTGGATTATTGATCCGAGAGAACAACTGGGCCGTCCTGTTGGGAATATGCTCGCTATTGTAAAAGTAAAGGACAGAAGATCCGCAGTTCGCAGCAAAATGGCCGCAGCCGACGTTGAAGGAAGCCGATCCGCTGGCCGAAATTAAGATAACCGTGTCATTCGGCCCAAGTCCATACTCCTTTAATGCCGCAGCGCCATCTGCCTCAGAATCTTCAAACCCTTCTTTGGCTCGAACAAAAGCAGAATCACCTCCTGCAATGACACCGTGAATCTGGTCTCCTGCTAGAGGAAATGCCGATCGGCATTTAGCAGCAATGTCCACAGCAACGCGGCCGCTTGAACCAGATCCCACAAGGAACACCCTTCCACCCGCTCCGATTTTTTCTGCCAAGGGATGCGTTAGTTTTTGGACAAAAGGAATAAATGATTCCAATCCTTTGGCAACTTCCTCATCGACTTTGAGAAGAAGTTCCATCCCCTGCGAGACATTCTGCTGCATGACCTGGCTGAGCGATCGTGTGATGGGATTGAACTGTTCCGTTGAAGTCTCTCCGAGGGCAAACTCCTTTTGAAACTGCTCGAAAGGGATAAAATGATCAGGCAACTTCGAAAGATAAATCGATTCCAGTTGCTCAATTGAGCGTTCGCCCATTTCAGAAAACGATACGGCTGCTGTCATGGTCGTTTCTCCTAGATAAAGCATTGATGCAGCAAAGAAAATGAAAAAAAATCTTCCGCATTTCCTCATGAAATACCACCCATCAAAACAAGCGCGGAATAGTAGGGAAAAATTTTTCGGAATGCAATGAAATTGAAAAAGAAAATACGCCCGTTAACTCATCTTCCGGGCGCATTGTTCAAAGATCTTGGAGTTCTATTCTTTGTGTTTGACCGTTGTCAAAAGACCGTGGTGGTCGCTGAGCGCCATCTCAGGCTGGTCGAGGTCGTTCATTTGGACTTGGACCGTCTTGATCTCATGACCAGAGGAACCAAGCGATCGATGCAGTAACGCGTAATCGATGATTTGGAAATAAGGCTCGATCTCATCCCGATTTTTTGTCGGCGAAAAGAAATAGTTGGTGAAATAGTCGGTGCACGTTCTGTTTGATCCGTTCACCTCAGCTCTTTGCCGGTTGTAATCATCTTCGAAATAGGCGTCGATCAATCCCGATCCAGGCTCGCCCCAACCAAAGGGAATGTTGAAATCGCCGCAGAGGAAAAATGGAACCTTGCTATCGTCTGATTTCGCATCATCCTCCATTTTTTCCAAGATCTGGCCCAATTGGGCTGCCCGGATCTCTTCAAATTGATGATATTTCAACGACTGCATATGCGTTGTGTAGATGTGTCCTATGGGATCCTTCCCATTGGTGATAAGAAAATCAAAAAAACCATAGTTCATCTGCACGCCCGACAATGAAAACTGGGTGAACTGAGGCCTTTCAATTGGGTATTTGCTTGCGACGAACAGACCGCTTGGAAGTCCCAGGGACTCAATCGAAAACCCTAAAACGCGAGGGCCGATAGCCGTATAAAAATGGGAATACCGGTCCTTCAGCAGTTCAAATAGCGCATGCGATGCATCTTCTGCATGGACCTCTTGCAAGCAGACAACGTCAGCATCAACAGAGAGGATTTTGTCCGCTAACGCAGACACGCGCTCCTGCCATGGCAATAAGACCCCTCCGAAAAGATAAGGATAGCGGCTTGGAACAAAACAAGTATTGAGGTTTAGCACTGTGAACTCGCTTCCTCCGGCAACCATCTTTTCAGGCGC
>JAFEGU010000184.1 GCA_018239725.1 Verrucomicrobiota bacterium
AAAGATTGGACTGTAAAAACGCTTGCAAGCGGGAGCTGATTATTTTCTGGAAACAAAGTCATTAATGATGAGCCAATTGTTCCGCCTATAAAGGCAAATAAGCCCCAAAGAGCGCTAGCGCTGCCAGCAAGAGGTGGAAAAATTTTCAAGCAGCCTGAGATGCAGTTCGTAAAAATAAGTCCGATCCCAAAAAAGAACAGAAGTTGCAAAGAAACAATCCCAAATACTGTCATGATTCCCATTAAAGCAACTGTCAGCATAGCTAAGGATACAAGGATGATGCAAAGAACGCCGTAGCTCATGATTGTTTTTTGGGGCAATCGGTGGGTAAGAAAGATGTTCAAAATCGATCCCATCATATATCCAGACGCCATTAGCAGGAGCATCCATCCCAAGGAAACGGCAGAAAGATCGAGACGCACCTGCAGCAGGAATGGCCCGACTGCATAAAAGCAACTGAATGCGCCAAATAAGATCAGATCTGTAGTCACATAGCCTAGAAAAGGACGGCTGCCGAGGAGCGTCTTATAGTTTTTCCAAATCACCTTAGGATGGATTGAATGCAGTTCCGATGGATCTTTTGTTTCAGGAAGAAAGAAATAGACCAATAGAAATTCAATGCAGACAATGCCTGCTAGAAATAGAAAATTGCTTCTCCATCCAAAAAAGCTCTCAATATAACCTCCAAGAACAGGAGCAATGATTGGAGGGATTACCCATACCATTCCTAAATAGGGCGTTTTCTTGTCCAACTCAGAACCTGGATAAAGATCGCGCAAGATTGCCCTGCAAAGGACATTTGCCGAACTGATTCCTAAACCCTGGATGAAGCGTGTTGCCAATACCCATCCAATCGTAGGAGCTATATAAGTGCCGAGGCTTCCGGCAATAAAAATAATCATGCCGGAGAGTAAAACTTTGCGCCTGCCGAACCGATCTGAAAGAGGGCCGTAGATCAGCTGCGTGAATCCATAGCTGATCAAATAAAATGTCAAAGTCAGCTGGATCATGCCGGCGCTTGTTTTTAGCTGCTTTTGCATCGAAGTAAAAGAGGGCAGGTAGATGTCGATGGCAAATTGCCCAAAAGTAATGAGCGACAGAGTTAATGCGGTGATCCAGAACTTATTTTGAAGACGAGCCATATGTAGAAACCGTAAAGCATTGAAGCGGGAGTAGCAAGCTTTTTTTACGACGTATGAAGGGGAAAATGGCAGGCTGCGATATGTCCTGGAGCGACTTGTTTCAATTCAGGCTTTTCTTCGCGGCATTGGGATTGGACACGGGGGCAGCGGGAAGCAAAGGGGCACCCTTTGGCAATTTTTAAGGGGCTTGGCAGCTCACCTTGGAGAGGAGTGCGGACTCTTTGTCGTTCAATAACAGGATCGGGAATAGAGATCGATGAGAGGAGCGCCTGAGTATAAGGATGCTGAGGGCTGTTGTAGAGCTCTTCAGCAGGAGCCAGCTCAACAAGATGGCCGAGGTACATGACAGCAACCCGGTCGGAGATATACTTCACCATAGCAAGGTCGTGTGCGATGAAGAGGTAGGTCAGCCCCATCTCTTTCTGGAGGTTTTTTAGGAGGTTGACGATCTGCGCTTGCACTGAGACATCAAGCGCGGAGATCGGTTCATCGCAGACGATGAAGCGGGGCTTGACGGCGAGCGCGCGCGCAATGCCGATCCGCTGTCTCTGCCCGCCACTAAACTCGTGAGGAAAGCGTGAGAGGGACGTTTTGCTCAAGCCCACCAGGTCGAGCAGATGAGCGACCATTTGAGGGATTTGGGATTCTTCAGCTAGGTTGTGGATCCGTAGCGGTTCCGCAATGATCTCTTGGGCTGTCATCCGCGGGTTCAATGAGGCGTAAGGGTCTTGAAAGATGATCTGCGCTTGGCGCCGGAAATGGAACAGCTCCTGGGCATTGAAGTCGAGAACGCTCTTTCCTTCAAAGAGCACATCGCCAGCGGACGGCTCTTCGAGCCTCAGCAGGCAGCGCCCCGTTGTCGATTTGCCGCAGCCGCTTTCTCCGACAAGGCCGAGCGTCTCTCCTGGAAAGATCAGAAACGAGACCGTATTGACAGCTGTGAGGAGCTGCTTGGAAACAGGGTAGGTCTTTTTTAAACCTTTGATCTCAAGAAGAGGATTATTATTGTTCATGGGCTCATTCGGGGGTCGTGTTTAAAACAGGCGCTGTAGTGTCCATCTTTCAAGTGCAGAAGGGGAGGAGACTGCTCTACGCAGATGCGCATAGCGGCTGGGCACCTAGCGCAAAAACCGCAGCCAGGGAGCGGCAGGCTCAAGTTCGGCGGCGTCCCTTCAATCGGAATGAGAGGTTCGCTTTTGCATTTGTCGAGGCGAGGGATTGCTTGGAGGAGTCTCTGCGTGTAAGGGTGCTGAGGATTTGCAAAGAGCTGATCTACGGTTGCCGATTCGACGATCTTTCCTGCGTACATCACAAGGACCCTGTCGCAGCATTTGGCGACGACACTTAAATCGTGGGTAATGAGGACAATGCTGGTCTGAGTTTTGCGTTGGATCTCTTTCATAAGATCGAGGATTTGAGCTTGGATCGTCACGTCGAGTGCTGTTGTCGGTTCGTCAGCAAGGATGAGTTTCGGCTTACATGCTAGGGCGATGGCGATCATCACCCGCTGGCGCATTCCGCCGCTCAATGTGTGGGGATATTCGTTCATCCTCTCTTCAGGATTGGGGATTCCGACCAGGTGGAGCATCTCGATCGCATAAGCCCAGGCCGATTTCGATGAGACATCCGGAAAATGGCGCAGGTAACCTTCGACGATCTGCTTGCCGATCCTCATCGTCGGATTTAAAGAAGTCATTGGATCTTGAAAGATCATTCCGATCTCTTTTCCCCGCACTTTCTGCATCTGTTTTTCAGTGAATGACGCTAAGTTTTGATCTGCATACCAGATCTCGCCGCTCAAATCGGCATAGTGCCTTGGAATAAGTTGAACGAGCGCTTTAGCCGTCGCGCTTTTTCCGCAGCCCGACTCGCCGACAATTCCCAACGTTTCTCCCGGGTGAAGTTCAAATTCTACATTACGAACCGCATGCAGCCTTTGCCTTTGCGATAGGAATGAGACATTGAGGTTTTTGATCTTAAGAAGAGGCGTGCTCATCGGCGCAACCTCGGATCAAAGGCATCTCGCAGCCCATCGCCTAGCAGGTTGAAGCTGAGCATGGTCAGACTGATGAAGGTTGCCGGAAAAAATAAGCGCCAAGGGTAGTAACGGAGTGCTGAGAGGCCGTCGTTCGCCATCGTTCCCCAGCTGGCGATCGGCGCTTGGACTCCCAGGCCCAGAAAGCTCAAAAACGCCTCAGCGAAGATCGCAGATGGGATCGTCAAGGTCACAGTCACAATGATCGGGCCCATCGCATTGGGGATCAGATGGCACAGTAAAATCCGTTTGCGGGAAGCTCCAAGCGCAGTCGCCGCTTTTACGTAATCAAGCTGCTTGAGCTGGAGGATCTGGCTGCGGACGATCCTTGCCATATTGATCCATCCGGTCAGCGTCAGGGCAAGGATGATCGTAAAGATTCCCGGGCCGATGATGACCATGAGGAGGATCACGACCAGAAGGTAGGGGATGGCATAGAGGATGTCGGCGATCCTCATCATCCATTCTTCCATCTTGCCACCGACAAAACCGGCAAAGGCGCCGAACATCACGCCGATCGCCAGGTCAATCAGAGATGCCGTGATACCCACGAAGAGGGAAATTCGAGCTCCCCACCAGCAGCGGGTAAAAAGGTCTCTCCCAAGCTCGTCGGTGCCGAACCAAAATGTGGAGTTAGGCGGCTCGTTTTTGAGGTGGAGCTGCGTCTCGTAATATGTGTGATGGGAAAACATCGGCGCGAAGATCGCGAGGGTAAGGAGGATGGATAGGGTGATCAGTCCGAACATCGCTGAGCGGTTTGCTTTTAACCTTAGCCAAGCATCTTTCCAGTAGGAGATAGGCGCTAAGACCTCTTTCTCTTCCACAGAGAGCTGAGCCGCCCGATCAAGAGGTTGGAACAAAGCTTGGTCTTCCATCAGGACGATTGCCTCCCATGGCTTTTAATGCGGGGATCGATGAAGCAGTATAAGAGGTCGACAATGAAGATGCACAGCAGCAAGATCGCGCTATAGAAAATGGTCGTTCCCATGATCACCGTATAGTCGCGGTTGGTGATGCTCATTACAAACCATTGACCTAGTCCTGGGATTCCGAAAATCTTTTCGATCGCAAAACTCCCCGTCAATACGGCAGCTGTCAGAGGCCCAAGGTAGGTCAGAACGGGAAGAAGGGCGTTGCGCATCACGTGCTTGATCAAGATCATGAAAGAGTTCAGTCCTTTGGCCTTGGCTGTCTGGATATAGTCCTGCTGCAGAACCTCGACCATGTTGGAACGGGTCAGACGCGCGATGAATGCCATCGGAAGCGCGGCCAAGGAAATGGCCGGCATGACCGTCTGTGAAAAAGAGCCCCAGCGCGCTACCGGAAGCAGGTCGAGCTTCATGGCAAGCACATATTGCATGAACGAGGCCATGATGAAGCTGGGCACTGAAATGCCGATCACAGCAATGACCATCGTCATCTGGTCTTGCCACCGTTGGTGCTTAAGCGAAGCGATCGCCCCTAAAGAGATCCCTCCGCAGACAGCAAGGAAAAGGGCTTCCATCCCTAGGACGAAGGAAACGGGAAATCCCTCTGAAATGATCTGATTGACCGTCCTACCCTGGTATTTGAAAGAGGGCCCAAGCTCCCAGCTCAGCAGCCCTTTCATGTACTTGGCGTACTGGACATAAAGGGGTTGGTCGAGGCCGTAATGCTTATGCAGGGCCTTTAAAATTTCTTCAGGGATCGCCTTTTCTTGCACGAACGGATCGCCGGGAATGGCATGCATCAGAAAAAAAGTCAGGGTGGAGACGACGAAAAGAGAGGTCAACAGGATGGCCGCCTTTTTCATCAAGTACCCGATCATTTGATCTCCACGTAGGCCGTTTTGAAGTCGACATCGGCTAAATCCGATAGATGGACATTCTTCACATATGGCTTTTTCATGTAGGAGCCTGTATAAAAATAGATCGGCGCGATCGGCATCTCTTCAATCAAAATCTTTTCAGCTTCCAACAGCAATGCCGTCCGCTCTTGCTGGTCCAATGTGAGCTCTGCTTTTTCAAGAAGCTGCGTAAAGCGGGGATTGGTCCATTGGGAGTGGTTGTTGCTGCTGGAAAGATACTTGTAGAGCTCCAAAAAGGAGAGCGGATCGCGGAAATTTGCAATCCCTCCCATCCGGGCGACTTGGAACTTATGATGGCGCATCTCGTCCAAAAAAACCTTCCACTCTTTGTTCTCCAATCGGACCTTGACACCGAACGTGCGGTGCCACTGCTCTTGGATTGCCTGGGCAATTTTGTGGTGGGCGCTGGCTGAATTGAAGCTCAATGTGATCGGCGGGAATTGGGATAAGGTAATGTTCAGCTCTTTCAGGCCTAAGTCAAACTCTTTTCTTGCTTCCTTCAAGTCATGGTCTTGGAAATAGTTTCGGTCCTCTTTCCACATCGTCGGCGGGATCATGGCCATCGCAGGGATCTGGTCAGACTGGGTGATGTTATCGATGATCGCCTTACGGTTGATGCTGAGCGCAAAAGCCCGGCGTATATGGACATTATTAAAAGGGAACTCTTTCGTATTGAAGATGTAATAATAGACCCCCGACATCGGGTAGGTCGTGACATTTCCTGTCTTTTTTAAGGTGGCAAGGGCGTCGATCGGCAGGGTCGACATCGGGCTTCCCGCCCA
>JAFEGU010000185.1 GCA_018239725.1 Verrucomicrobiota bacterium
AAAAGCTGGTCCCTGCATCAAACCCATCCCGTTTGAAATCGATGCTGAACCCCAATTTTTGATAAAACTCAGGCGCTTGGAAGCTCATCGTCTCTACAAAAGCAAAACTGCAGCCGCGCTGCTTCCCATATTCCAATGCGCGCTGCATTAAGGCCGTTGCATATCCTAATCCCCTATAGTCTTCCTCGACATAGAGATACTTGATGTGAAGCTGTCCCCAAAAGTATTGGACGACGACACAGCCGAGAACGGCGTCCCCTTCGACCATCTCAAAGGCCACGGGATCTTCCGATAGTCCGTTCATTCCCGTCGATTGGACAGCGTGCTTGGCAAATGCTGCAAAAATCTGCTGCTTAAGTTCGGGAGCAAGCGGCCCCTGCTTGATCTTCATAATTGTTTTCCCATCGGCATCTCGCCAGGCGTGCTTGGATTCCCTTCTGGATCGTTGAGCGCCATGGGTATAAAATGGTGCTCTTGATAAAAAGGAAAAGCCCTAGAACACGATTCCACCTGGATGCTCCGATAACCTCTGGCCTTAAGCCATTTTTCGATGAACCCCAAAAATTGTCCACCGTAGCCAAGCCCCCTTTCCCCCCCTTCAATCTGCATCATCCGAAGCATCGCGCGATCTGCTGGCCACAACTGAAGATGGGCGTAACCAATGATCTTTGTACCCCGATACAATACCAGGTGCTCATGCTCTTTATGGTTGAACGTCTCCGTGAATGGATCCGTTTCGATCCCCCTGTCCGACAAATAAAACTGGCGCAACCGCTTTGCTGCATTCCATTCCGTCTCATCATTGCACTTTAACACGCGAATACGGTTAAAGCCCGCTTTTCTGAGCACATCGCGGATAAAGTCACCCTTCCTAAGAGTATAGAGGGTAAAGGCGCCATTTTCTTTCTGATGGGAGGTCTCATCCTGCAAAAGTCTGATCTTAAGAGCAGCATACGCATCGCGCGCAGAAGGATTATCGCGCAAATAATCCCGAAACAACAGGTTCAGTTCGATTTCCGGATGCCCCTCTTCATAAATATGGAGATTGACATCTACGCCTCCCCTCTTGCTAAAACCATAATGCAGCGGAATGTTGTACTCGCCTCTATACTGAAAACCGATTGCCTCAAGCTTTTCTATCGTTTGGCAAGGATCTTTAACGACGACGATCATATCGATCTTCGGCTTCGCGGCTAGCCCTGGGACAGAAGTCGATCCAATATGATGGACAGCGATCAGTTGATTTCCAAGCGCAGCCTTGATGATCGAGCTTTCCTTCTCAAACATCACAGGCCACTCTGGATTGTAAGGAACAACCTCGATCTGCTTTTTTTGCTGCATAGAGAATACGGGGTGTATATGGATATTGAATTCTGATGAACTTCAACTAACTGCAAAGTACATTATTGCAGTTCATCTAAGAAATGCGCAAATGACTTGTTGAGCTGTTTTACGATCTTTTCAAGCGTCTCTAGTGTTGGGAGAGCGATACCATTTTCGTAGTTAGATATACTCTTTTGCTTAGCGCTGATTGCGTCTGCTAGCTGAGCTTGCGTTAGATCATTTTCTACCCGTGCTAACTTGATCTTTTTCCCTAACTTTTTTGCATCCATAAAAATTTCTCTTCATCGTGTATACATCTAGATGTATAATAAATCTCTTTGAACACGTACTCAAGCCAGAAAAAGCAGGTGGTCAATGCATCACTAAATTTGTTACTCTCTAACGACAATACCTGAACAGTTGATCGCTGTTACCTGATTCAGCGCAAATGCGCCTAATTCACCCTTTCTTAACGCAAAGGCAGTATATTCTATATTCCTACGAAAATCACTGTTTTTTTCCGATCAAGAACTTTTACTCTTAAATCCGCAACTCTTACCAATCCAGAACCGAATTGAGATTGTAGTCATAATAGCACTGACCTTCTCATTATTGGGATCCATCGAAAAGCTCTTGAGCGTCTCGCTCTACAGCAAATAGGCCAAGCCAGCTTAATAGTTAACGATTCCGGGAAAATTACCGATTCAGCACGATATGAAATTCTTTCGCTGCAACGCTCTGCTTTTGTTTGGGATGAATCGGTGTATCAATTGAAAAACAAGAAACTTAAGTCACTACGAATAAGAAATTGGCGGAAGAGGTAGGATTCGAACCCACGGTCGGTTGCCCGACTTCTGTTTTCAAGACAGACGCAATAGGCCACTCTGCCACTCTTCCGCACAGAAGAGTCAAAATTATACAAAAC
>JAFEGU010000186.1 GCA_018239725.1 Verrucomicrobiota bacterium
CACCGTCCTTGCCACCTCGAAACGGACAATTGCGGAAGAGATGCCCGACGCCTACAAAGATGTGGATGAAGTTGTCCAGGCTGTCCAAGAGGCTGGTCTTGCGAACATGGTCGCTAGATTGAAGCCCCATCTTGTCATAAAAGGCTGAATGCTGGTAAGTGGAAGAAAAAGGACCTTTATGCGCAAATTTGTTTATTCGACATTATTATGTTTCTCCAGCCTATGCGTCGCTCAAGATACTTATCAGCAGCCATCAAGCGATGCTGCTCTCCAGAAATTGATGGAGGGCAATAAACGATTCACATCCGGACAACCTCTTCACAAAAACTTGGGACTGGAAGGACTTTCCGCATTAAAAGAAGGGCAAGAACCCTTTGCAACCATCATCGGATGCTCCGATTCCCGCGTTCCTCCCGAGATCATTTTCGATCAAGGCCTTGGAGACCTCTTTGTCGTCCGAGTCGCTGGAAATGTCGTCGGGCCTATTGAGCTTGACTCTGTCGAATATGCCGTCGACAAACTTCATTGCCCTCTGGTCATTGTCTTAGGCCATGAGAACTGCGGCGCGGTGAAAGCAACATTGCTAGGGCAAGAAAATGTTCCCGAGCTGGACAACATCTATCCTTTGATCGCACCTGCGCTGAAGAAATGCCAGGCCCAAAAAGGGGATATTTTGATGAATGCAGTCAAATGCAACGTCAAAGAAGGGGTCGGCTATCTGAAATCAACGCCATTGATCGCAAAACATATCGCAGCCAACCGTGTGAAAGTTGTGGGCGGCTATTATGATTTTGACCACGGCAAAGTGATGATCATTCCAGACTAAGAGGTTTTCTCACTTTCTTGAA
This sequence comes from Verrucomicrobiota bacterium, assembly GCA_018239725.1. Taxonomy (GTDB): domain Bacteria; phylum Chlamydiota; class Chlamydiia; order Chlamydiales; family Rhabdochlamydiaceae; genus Acherontichlamydia. The sequence continues at coordinate 849 of JAFEGU010000186.1, forward strand.
CACGCTTGAGGTTGCCTCGACCAAGCTCAACGAGGTAGTTAGCTCCTGCCGTCATGAGCGTAATGCTCCACGTCTTGGGGATCATTCCTCGCGCCAGGCCTCGAAGTCCTTGATGAGTAGTGATATGGCCAAGCGCGGCCAAGTAAGAAGAACCTCTGGCCTGATGCGCCTGCTCTCTGACGTAAGGATGAAACTGGAGCACATTCTTCAATCTTTCCGGAAGATAGACCGCTGCAGTTGTTAAGACGCCTTGGATGGGAGATTTAATGATTGCGCCTGCCAAAGAGTGGGGGTCGATCGGAGTTGCCTCCATGCAGCGGTTGGCAGCCAGCTCTGAATAGGAGAACATCCACACTGTTGCCGCTTGCCGCAGTCCATTGGCCAAAGAGCCTGCA
>JAFEGU010000187.1 GCA_018239725.1 Verrucomicrobiota bacterium
AAAGAAGTTTTTTACGGGAAAAAGTAAAGCGGAGCGCCCGGTTGAACAAAAGCTCAAGGTCTTTCCAAGTCATGATCGGCCTATAAAAAAGGGGATCATAACATATGGAGATTATTCTACAAATGTGAAGATGAAAACGCCTTCCAGAGTGGGCTGGAAGGCGTTTTAGAGCGTTGATTACCAACTGCCTCAACTACAAAAACTAGAAATCGAACCTCAGTCCGAGGGTAAGACCTTGGAACGTCAGGTCTTCATTGCTTCGGGAGAAGGCTCCAGGAGACGTATCGCTGACAAAGCGGATCATCTGGTTCTGGTCGAAGAACACGTTAAACTCCCAGCCAAACTTGACGCCGAAGTGGTACCTGTCTTTAGAAAAGAGGTAGTCCCATTGGATCCCAAGGGCCAGTTCAGCAGCGACGACGACATTGTCCACATCATCGGAAACGCTGACTTTTTTTAGGTCATTTTTTAATTTCTCATGCTGATGGATGTCAAAATGGCCTGAGAGCAGAGAAGCTGCGCCGTTGCCATAGATCGCCCATCCACCGCCAAGCCCCCACAGGGAATCAAAGCCCATCCTGAGACCAACGCCCCAGAAGTCATTATCGATGGAAACCTTGTCCTCATTGCCCACTGGGACAGCTGTCCCCCCCTTGTAATCGACATGGAAGTCTTGATCGATAAAGAGAGCTCTAACACCCATAAAAGGACGGATGCTCAGCCACTTGCCGGCAAAACAGTTCCTGCCTAGCTCGATATCGGCGATATTCACATTAGCGCTCCACTGGGCATGTGCACGGGTCGCATACAACGTTTGCCCTGCTGGCACAGTCACTGCAAAAGGCGCCATCCATTGTGGGAAAATTGCACCATTTTCGCGATGGGCGCTTCCATGTGCATGGGCATGCACGTGGGTGTAGTTGAGGAACAGGTCCCACTTATCATGGGGAATCTTGTAGCCTAAACCTAAGCGGAAGCCCCAGTCCCAATCAAAATCGAGCTCCTCGACATGGCCGTGAGAGATGTTCGTCGTGCTATGGCTTTTAATAGCAAAGTCCAAGTCATCCATGCTCGACTGCCAATATAAAACTTCTCCCTCGACCCAGAAATTGCAGCTGTTTTTTAGACCATGGGGATCGAACATCCGATGCCCGATCTGCTGTCCATTGACTTGTTGGCCCGGACTGGAAGGCTGAGCTGAGGAGGCTGCATCGGCAATCGGCGCATCTGTTACAGCCACAGCTTGTTCAGTCTGAACTTCCAAAATCACAACTTCCGGCTCCTGAACAGCTTGTTCCTTAGTTGGGGTCGATACACCTAGACCTTGATATCCGAAAGCGCAATAATTGGAATCATCAGCACAGAGGGACTGCCCTTTCAGAGCGACAAGCGATAACGCTGCCAAAGCCCATTGTTTATTGAAACCCCTGATCATATCTTCCTCCAACCAATTTATTACAACAACTGAATTACAATTAACTTCACACTTAATTTCAAGATAGTTAATTAAAAATTCTTTGTCAAATTAAATTAATTAAAAAAGAATCGAACTTATAAATTAAAACAGTATTTGATTAATCAGAAGAAACTAACATATTCCGGCTTTACTGGAGCTCGTTGATCCCGATTCCTTAGGTATACAGTTTCGGATCACTCAAATTAGTCGACTCGAAGAGAATCGACGAGAAAGCGGGATAAAACCTGTGAAAAAAGAAGGCTTTAACCTGACGAATCGGGTTATGCAAGAAATCAAATGCGGGAGGCTACTCTAAAGCTAAGGCGAAACTTAAACTTTCAAATGAACCCTCTGACGCCGGCAACTATCCGCGCGGCTTATAGAGATACTTGGGACGCACGATCGGAGTCCCTTTGCCATCCCTTGCTTCCAATCGGTCGCAGACGATCTGGATAGCAATCCCAACAGAGCGGGCAAGACCGAACAAGACGGTATAGTACTCTGGATAGGAAAAGCCTGCTGCCGTCAGCATCGTGCCGGATATGGCGTCCACATTGGGATGGGGATCTGAGATTTTGGGATTTTCCGCCAGCACTTTGGAGCCTTCGGTTCTTAAGTGCAAGGCGATCTTGACCAATGGATGCTTGGCGTAATGCTTCTTGACAAAGTTGTATTGGACGGTAGCCCTAGGATCTTCTACACGCAGGACGGCGTGTCCGAAGCCGAAGACAAGCTGGTTGGTTGCTAAGCGATGGCGGATCAGCTTTTCTACCTGTTCGGCTGTAGCATCCTCGCCAACTTCTTCGAGGACATCAATCACAAACTCTAGGCAGTCTTGGTTCGCCTTGCCATGCCGCGGGCCGGCTAGTGCGCACATCGCTGAACAGATCGATCCGTACATGTCGGCAAGGCCGGAAGCAACCGATTTGCCCACAAACGTCGACAGGTTGCCGCCGCCATGGTCGTAATGGAGGATATTGAACAGCTTGAACGCTTGGACCAGCTCTTTCTTGTCCGCTTTAGGGACCTTAAGCATGTGAGCAAAGTTCTCCATGTAGCCGATCTTTGGCTGGGGCTCTGGAGTAGGCCCCCATCCAGCATGATGGTTGATCACACAGGCGACAAGCTGGGGCATCTTCGCAATGAGGCTGATGCAGTCCTCCCTATAGTCTCCGATCGCTTCGAACATTCCAAGAAGAAGGATCGCAGCACTGAAGAGTTTCATCGGATGGCCTTTGCGAGGAAGGGAATAGATCGCTTTGATAACTTCCGGGTGGAGAAAAGAACGGTCTGCGAGCAGCTCTCCGAATTCCTTAACCTCCTGCGCATTCCCCTCTTTTCCGTAATAGAGGAGATAGATCACTTCGATCGGTTCCTGTTCCGCAAGTTGGTCGACAGGTTTTCCAATGTAGAATAGCCCTTTTTGCGGATCGACGTGAGATGTCGTGCAATAGCCAACGGGAAATCCGCGCAAACCTGTATCGAGCTTATCTTTTGTGACCTCAAAAAGAACCTCTTCAGACATGGCAGATACTCCCCGTTGTTATAATAAATGGGCGACAAGGTCCCGCTCTTCGATCAGCTCTTTTTCCGACAAGCGGATCTTAGCTTCAAAGAAAGGGTCCCATGGAACATTTTTGACAATCTCGATCTGTCCGTTTCCGCGGCTTCGGCATGGGAAGGAAAAGATCAGGTCCCCTCGGATCCCGTATGGGTTCCCTTCCGAATACATCCCGACAGAAAACCACTCCCCTTCCGCTGTCGGCAGAATAAGAGACTGGATCGAATCGATGGCGGCATTGGCAGCGGAGGCAGCAGAGGATTTTCCCCGAGCCGCGATGACCGTAGCCCCTCTTTTCTGCACCTGCGGAATGAACTCTTCCTCGCACCACTTCCGATCCTTAATCAGCTCCAAAGCAGGTTTGCCGCGGATTTTGGCATTCATAAAATCGGGAACTTGCGTCGCTGAATGGTTTCCCCAGACACAGACATTGGAAACATCGCTAACAGCCGCTTTAGCTTTTTGCGCAAGGATCGATGCTGCTCTGTTCTGATCGAGCCTCATCATGGAAAAAAAACGATTTTTAGGGATGTTCGGAGCATGGTTCATCGCAATCAAACAGTTCGTGTTCGCCGGATTGCCGACGACGAGAACGATCACATCTTTGGCAGCTGATGCGTTCAATGCCTTGCCCTGCTCGATAAAAATTTTGCCGTTTTCTCCTAAGAGGTCTTTCCTTTCCATTCCTGGGCCGCGCGGCTTGGCGCCGATCAAAAGAGCATAATTGACGCCTTGGAACACATCGGTCGGATCCGATCCAATTTTGATCTCTTTGAGAAGAGGAAAAGCGCAGTCCTCCAGCTCCATCACAACCCCTTTCAAGGAGTCGATGGCACCGGGAAGTTCGAGAATATGGAGAGCGATCGGCTGGTCCCTTCCGAGAAGGTCCCCTGCTGCAATGCGGAAAAGGATGCTATAAGCGATCTGCCCTGCACCACCAGTGACAGCTACTCTCTTAATCGGTTTGGTCATAGGAAGCCCCTTATTAGAGGTAATACATTATTTGAATCTTAAACATCTAAAGATATATTTATCAAGTTTTCCATAAATTAAAATTTAAACTGTTTAGATTTTGCGAATTAAAAATCTAAATGCAATTCAAAACAAAATCATAATTAACTATAATTAATGTCATGTAAAGAAAGAATAAAATCATGTCCATTAAAGAAGTTAGAATTAATTCAGATCATTGGATCCAACGCCCTGTATCAAATAAAAGCTCCCAGCTTTTCATCGATCCCTCATTTTTTTCAAGACCGTCCCAACCTTCTTACAGCTGCCCTCCAGTCTCTCCCTACATGCCCCTGCATCAAAAATTGACCCAGCCCCCCGCCCAAAAGCTGGACAGGCTCCATCCGAAGCCAGACCGTTCCTATGTCCACTACGTCGATGAAGGGATGTGGCAGGCCCGTATCCATTTCAGGAAGGACACTTCCCCATCTGTGACCGCTGCCCGAATCCAAGCTGCTGCAGGCCCCTCGTATGAAAGCTTGGACGCCCTATGCGAAGCGGAACTGCAACGGCGCTATCCAGAATATCAGATGATCGATGGGGTCAAATCTTGGTTTAAAAACAATTTTCCCAATCTGACCCGATGGATAATGGGCAGCGAAAACTTTTACAAGGAACTGACAGCAAAAGAAGTCAACAAATACAAAAAACAGATCGCCTTCAGCGCATGCAACCGGAACGACCTGATTTCAGAACCGACAATTGACTCTCCTGCTTTGAGACAATCGCTTGGAATTTCCAGCGATACCGTGCTAAAGTCGGAGCACATCTTCGCTAAAAACAGTCCGATGAATGGGCTCAGTTTCCGCAGAGATTCAGAAACAGTCCTATTAGATCAGGCTATCGCCTGCAGCAGCGATAGGAAAGTCAAAAACACAGGGAACCTCCGCGTTGTCAAAGATGCAAGCGGACAGAGCGTCGCCTACACAGGAAGGGTCGATTCCGACCAGAAGGCCAAGGAGCAAGCCTCGTTCATCTTCTTCAACGAATTAAAATCGGGAATGAAAGGGATCAGCCAAACTGTCTCTTCAGACGGGTCCACCGTCTATGAAATCGACTACATGATCAACTGTCTGCTGTCTGCACCCTGGATATGGAAAAAAGAATCGACAATTGCCACATTCCCCGAGCGGGAATATATCGAGAACCAGATCAAGGCCCTAAACGGCTTAAAAGACCATGGGGTCCATACGTTGACCGATCCTAACGACCCCTCGAATACTTACAGGGTTAAGTTCAATCCAATCCTTGTCTCCGACTCCTTCAACCTCTTCGTGCGCCTTCAAAAAGTGCTCCCTCCCTTTTTTACCGGTGAAGAAAAGGCAGCCAAGATCACGGAAGAGGGGCTGACAGAGCTTGAAAAGGTTGCAGCAAGAAAGATCGGCCAACTCCAAAGGGAAAAAAAATATGAGGCCCTCGCTCAAGTCCAAGGGCATTTGAAAAAGCTGGACGAACTGGAAAAGGACACGGTAATGGAACCGGAAGATCGGATCCTGGCCAAGATCCTCTATCGAGACCACCTGTGCAAACTGCTTGCTATTCCAATCGTCTACCATTGCAAGAGCAGCACAGATCGGACAAGCATAACAATCGCTCTTTCTCAGGCTTTGGGACAATGGATCGCCTTGAAACAGCCTCTGCCAAGCGACCTTTCTTTGCTATTAAAAGACTGGCGCTTCAAAGAACTCTTTGCTGCCAATTGGATGGCAGGCCACCAGATCACCCGTTATGCACGAGGCGGTGAAGGAACGGTTGCTGGCGAAACCCTCAACCCAAAAAATTTGGGACTATCTCTTAGCCGCGGAATGTCGCAAAATCCGATGATCGCCAAGCTCGTCCCAGAACGCTACCTAACCGACTACTCCTTTTTTGAGCGGGGAGGTCGAAAAGTGTTGCCAAACTGCATGAAAATCCTCGGTGTCATCTTAGTTAGCATCATTCTCATACCTGTCGGACTGGTGCGCCTCCTTTCAGCCCCATTTAGAGACCACCGGATCACCCGCTGGGAGCTCTTGTTCCCTTTAATGCCCTTAATGACCCTGAAAAATCTACCCGGCCTCTTCCCCGACAAGGTCTTGAATGAAAACTCCCCCCAAGTGGGCGGCCGCAAACTGATCGCCGGAGGGAAGAACGCCAAAGGATCCGACGACAATCACTAAGCAAAAGTCGTTGAAAACACCAACATCAATTAAAGATTTAAATCTATTTTCCTTTCTCAAAAAAAGTCTAACCTCTAAAAATTCTCTTGATTGACCGAATGGCATCCAGTCTGTTATGCTATGCCAACTTTACTAGGAAATTCTTTTTATGAGCTCTATCCTCACCGTTATCTTGATGTATGCAACTTGGTCGAGCGTATTTTCTCTAGGGAAAATGACGCTAGAATTCTGCCCGCCCCTCTTTTTAACCGGTGCACGGATGATCCTTGGCAGCTTATTTCTCCTTGGCTTTTTAGCGATCGCCAAGCGCTCCAGCTTTTCCTTGAACAAAAAGCAGCTGATGTCGATAGGCGTCCTTGCTTTTTTTAGCATTTATTTAACCAACGCCCTGGAATTTTGGGGACTTCAGTACCTCTCCGCTGCTAAAACCTGCTTTATCTATAGCCTATCGCCCTTCTTTGCAGCCCTGTTCTCCTATCTTCATTTTCAAGAAAAAATGAATACACGGAAATGGATCGGTCTTTCGATTGGTTTTGTGGGATTTATCCCTGTCTTGCTAACACAGACAGGCTCTGAAGAACTGATGAATGCGTTCAGCTTCCTTTCATGGCCGACCCTTGCGATCATGGGAGCCGCCCTCTGCTCCGTCTACGGCTGGGTCATCCTACGGCTGATTGTCAAAGATCAAGAAATTTCTCCCATGATGGCCAACGGCTCCAGCATGCTCATCGGAGGTATCCTGGCCTTCGTCCATTCATTCTTTGTTGAAAATTGGAACCCGCTCCCTATCGCTTCAGCAGACCTTGCCCCGTTTTTCAAAGGGACTTTGCTAATGACCCTTATTTCCAATATCATTTGCTACAACCTCTACGGGATGCTTTTAAAGCGGTTCACAGCAACCTTCCTATCTTTCATGGGTCTCTTAAGCCCCATCTTTGCCTCGATCAACGCTTGGATCTTTTTGGGCGAGTCCCCATCATGGATCATCTTCCTCTCCACAAGCATTGTTTCGTTGGGCCTTTGGATTGTCTATCGCGCCGAGCTCAAGCAAGGCTACATTGTGAAAAGCACAAAACAGCCAGTGCCAGTCCCGTCTGAAGGCACTTAATATCTGACACTTTGTTATATCTTTAGGTTCAAAAGAGATCATTTGGCCGATATAAGTATTCAAAACAGCATTCCTATGTATTGCAGCTATACCCAAAGAATCTGAAAAACCAGTTTCTGACAAGGTCCGGTAGCTGCGAAGACTTTTTAAAGGTCCGGTGGACCTTTGAAAAGCAAAGCAGGTGAAGCGGGCTTGGCTGCGAACTGACCTTGTCAGGAACCAATTCTACAGGTTCATTTTGTATCTTATCTTCTGTGTTATTAGAGGGAGTAGAAAACAACTTCAGATAAAAGGGACAGGAGACGAAGGAACAAGGGAATTGCAAAAGGCTAAGTTGGTCACCGAAGCTCTTTTAGCCAATCATTTTTAAGAAAAAAACCTGCTAACTTTCATAAAGTCAATTAGCAGGTCATTAAACTGATCAAACAATCATTGTTAAAATTCAAACAGACCTCGGAACGTCCCACCTTGTAAAGTCAAGCTGCCGTTCGCTTCATAGTATCCGTTATTGAAGACTCCTGGGAATACAAATCGAGGAGCGTTGTTCTGACTGAACCAGAACAAGATCTCATACCCTGCAGAAAACAAAAGCCTGCAGCGATTTTTACCAAATGTTGTTTGCCACTGAAAACCTAATCCCGTCTGGACGTTTCCTTTCAAATTACTGCTATCATTCTCAACATTCGCAAACGTTCCGTTACCAAATAGGTTAGCACCAGTGATCTTGTTCTTTACATCGACATCAAAATGTCCCCAAATCAAAGAACCAGCTAAATCACCATAGATGCTCCATTGTCTGTTAAAACAAAAGTTCATATTGATTCCACCAAAAACACCTCCGCCAGCGAAATCATTTTCAACTTTAATTTTCTGTTTCCCTGTTGCTGGACCAAAAACACCTAAGCCTCCAGGGCCGCCATAAAATTGCTGACTGAAGTGCTGATCGATCCACACACCTCTGACTCCAAAAATAGGCCGCAACGTAAGCGATCGGCTTACAAAGTAGTCCCTCTGCATTGTAGCATCAACAGTGTTATATTCAATTGAGTAGTGAGACTTAGAATGGGTTGCAAACCATGCAATTGCAGGGAACAAGAAAAATGTTGGGGAGAACTCAGGGTTAGATTTATGATGATGCACACTAGATGAGTTACTATACCGTGTCCAATCCGCTTTTAATTCCCAGCTATCATACGGCAAATGCAGTCCTACCCCGATACGGAAGCCTCCTCCCCATTCAAAATCATGAGATAAAAGTCTCCCATTCTTCATGTTTCCTGTAGCAAAAAGATCATGGGCTTTAACTGCATATTCCATTCCCTCTTGCGAGGCTTTCCAATAAAGTCCCGAACCTTCGACAATAAAGCTGAGCTCGTCCCTTAACTCTGGACGGGATGGTTGTGTGACTCCCATCCGATTGTTCGCTTTTTTCTCTTCAAGTTTAGATACTATATTTTCCAGATCAGTGATTGCGTCAGTTTGTTGGATCGGCTGACTGACCTGGCTAAGAAGGGGTGCATGAGCAAAGCCAAAGAGGGCTGTCGAAGTAAACAGCGATGCTGCAATTAGGGGGATCGCTTTAAGTGATTTTTCCAACATTATTTAATTCCTCTTTTAATTTTTTCACACCATTAAAAATCAAAGCGCGCTGATAGAGTTCCACCTTGCATGCCTAGGTCTCCATCGTTTGGAAGAAAGGCGGGGTTAAATAGAGCTGGCGCTAGCACCTTAACCAGCTGGTTTTGATTGAACCACTCGGTAAATTCATAGCAAGCCAAAATCGTAAAATGGTATCTTCCGTTCGCATATCCAGTTTCCCATTGCAAACCAATCGCACCTTCAACGTTTGCTTTTGTTCTGTTATAGTCAGACTTATAACCTAACTTTAATGGTCCAATATCTAAGTCTGGAAACTGAAAACGTAATCTCAGATCAAAATTTCCGTAGACCAGGGAAGTCGATGCGGCTCCATAAAAACTCCAATGTTGGTTCACTCGGAAATTCATTTCTGTACCGGCTCTTAAGCCTCCAGAATAATAGTTATTCTTCGTCCGGGTAACGATATCAAAAGGGCCTGGAATCGTATCTACATGAAGATCTTCGTAACGGTAACGAAAATGTTGACGGATAAATGCTCCTCTTAAACCAACAAACGGTCTAGCAGATAGGGCTTTTGTCAAATAAAATGAACGCCCAAGTTCTAGATCAACCACATCGTAAAGCAACCGCCAATGTGCGTGAGCCTTTTCTATGTCTCCCCCGCTAATCGTAACTGGAACCCAAAGAGCTGAAAGAGATCCGCCTGCATGAGCATGCGAAGTGGAATTCGAGTGGTTATGAAAACGGGTCCAATTTAAGAAGAGATCCCATTGGTCATAACGAAAGTTATACCCGAGCCCAACTCGAAATCCAGGGCCCCAATCGAAATCAACATCCTTCATATCACCATCTTTGATATTGACTTCTCCAGAACTTAGAAACGATCCTGGACGAATTGGAGACTTTGAACTTAATGCATACTCAATTCCATCCTGCACTGCTTGCCAATACAGAAAATCAGCAACGATAAATGCACCGCTGTTATAGCCATCCATTCTTGTTGTGGGATTTTTGCCGCTTACAGTGTACTGTGTATTATCTTGAGTGAGCTGTGCAACACGTGCTTCTAGGGCATCAATCCGAGATGATTCGAGCGCAAAGCCCCGCCCATCGGCAACCAATAAAAGCGACAATGCAGAAAGCGGAAGTACCGAATTTAACTTTTTGAACATCATCCTATCCCTTTTTTGTAATCCCATTTCTTCCACCAATTAAAATTCAAATCGACCTTTAAGCGTTCCTCCTTGCAGACCGAGGTCGCCATGGAACCGCCCTACAGCACCATTCAAATAGCCAGGCGCAAACTCGCGAGGATATTGGTTCATAAGAAACCATTCCACAAATTCATACCCTAAGCCAAGAGAAAACCTGCAACGATCCTTGCAAAAGTATGTTTCCCACTGCAGTCCTAAGATGATCTCAATGTTTGGACGTGCTGCATTAAAGTCTCCGCTTAAATGGGATGTCATCGAGTTATTTTTAGTTTTCATATTCTCTGCTGTATCGAACCGACCATAAAGCAAAGATCCAGAGATTTCGCTGAAAAAACTCCAATAACGATTAAAGTGCCAACCGGCATTAAATCCAGCACGAATACCGCCAGCTTCGTAATCTGATTTTCCTTTTGTTGTTAAAGGTGAATAGTTACTTCCTTCAGCAAAACTAAGACCGGTGTAGTGAAATCGGGTGTGCTGATAAATCCAAGCTCCGCGAACACCAATAAAGGGGCGCACTGAAATAGCTCGGCTTACAAAATAATCCCGTCCTAACTCAAGATCAACAACGTTGTAATTCAGATTATAGTGGCCTGTCGCATGAGATGCTGCTCCATTAAGAACAAAAATTCCAGATTGTTTATTCGTTACAGTTGACCATGTGGGAAGCAATCCATTATCGCCACTAACATGCGCAGAACGCTCCGTATGACTTGTATATCGAGTGTACTCTGCTTTTAGGTCCCAAGAATCACCGCCAACAATCCCGCCTAGGCCGACGCGGAACGCTGGATTCCAATCGAAATCCATATCGATGATTTTCATTTTGTTTTGATAACCCAGACTAGCGTTATTTCCCTTCATTGCAATTGGAATACCATCGAGGTCCGCTCTCCAGTAAAGGAAATCTGCAGTAAAGAAAAAAGCATTGCGGTGGTTTTGCGGACGAGCAGGATAAGCTGTGTTCTTTCCACCGATTTCTTTTTCATCGTTCTGAACAGAAATTGCATTGATCTTATTTTTTAGCTGCTCCAGGCGCTGTGCATCGTCAGCGCTTAGCTGTGTCATAGCAATGAGCGAAGTTAGAGCGAGAGGATATAGCTTGTAAAATTTCTCGATCATCATTCGGATCCTTTTTTAAAATGGGTAACTTATCCACTGGGTTGCGTACTAAGTCACAACGATACTCAAAAAAGGTTTTTAAACAAAAGAAAAATTTCCTAAAACAGAATACCATCTCTTGTCAGATTAACCGAATTTCATAGAGAAACTAAAAGAAGGTCTAGTTAAAAAAAAGAAAAATGCACCCAGAAAAATGTGCTCGAAGTGTATTTGAGAAGGATTAATGTTTAATATGATAAGCAACAAGAAAAAAGAAAAAATTTCAGACAAAAAAAAGGCCTCGGTTAGTTGCCTAACCGAGGCGAAAAAAAACTTGGCAGCGACCTACTCTTCCATACTCTTGAGTACAGTACCATTGGCGATGAAGGGCTTGA
>JAFEGU010000188.1 GCA_018239725.1 Verrucomicrobiota bacterium
AGCTCTGCTACCGATAGTCATCGTGTTCATTTGGCGCAACAAGACAACTTTCTGGAGAGGTTAAGAATTCATCAGCATTATATCGTCCTGTAAACTCACGGTGTCTGGGTACGCGTATCAAGGTGATGTCCCTAAGATCGACATTTTTTTCATCTTTTAAAAATCTCAATGCATCCCACATTTGCATTTTGCTAGGCTTATAATGACCGCTTTTATCAGTAACGGCCATTAATTTTCCATTTGGGTCCGTAATGAGTTCGCCAGCTCCGATGACAGGTTTTCCCCCGAAAAAGCTTGTATGATGGAATTTAAAATATTGATGGCTTCCTACATAGAGCTCATGGTCTGGACCGATGACAAAGATTGCGCGTCCAGTCCCAGCTTCCGTTTCAAAGTCCGCTGTATTTAGCGGCTTTCCTTGATAAAATAAGACAGTGTTTTCTCCTTCCTTGCGAAACTCAACTCGATGCTGGGCTCTTTGCTCAGGTGTCAAATAATCAACTTGGAAAGCGCTGATGTCACGAGTGCCTTCTTGGGCTTCTAAAAAACTTCGAGCGTCTTCGGTTTGCAACCATGATTCATAATCCAAACTAGGATCTTCCTGACGCTGCAATTCAAATCGGCTTTGAAGCATTGGGAAGACCGCTTTCGAGACATGAGAAGGACTGATTGTCTCACACCAATAGCTTTGGTCTTGAACGCAACCTTTATACCCTTCTGCGTTCATTCTCGATAATCCCTTTCCTAGAAGCGCAGCCTTTTCGACACCCTTTCTTAGCTTATCGTGAAACTTACTGGCATTTTCATAATAAGGGCGAACGTCTTCACCAAATCTAACTTGGTAACTGCTCTTCCCAAAAAGGGATAATCCCATTTTGAAACGATCTGCGACAGCATCGCCGATACGCGAGCAGAAATGATCCTCTCTTAATGTTGTAAATATCCATTTAGTATGGCCATCTCCACCGCGTTCAATAGCTAATTTGATGTTGTAAAAATTACCAGCTTGCATTTCAGCCATCGCCCCTTTCGAGGCGTTATATAAATTAACACTACCTACAACAACAGAAGCAGCCAAAAGAACACCATTATTAATTAATATAAATATATATAATTGATTATATAACATTTTAAAGAAATTGTAAATATTAACATTAATTACCAATATCTAACTAAAACGCAAACGATTCACAATTAAACTATTGGAGTAAAATTACAATAACAAGACCGAAACAGACTATAATTCAATTACTTAAAAAACGATAAAAAGCCAAATTTATAAACACCTAAAAATTAACAATTTGAAAATTATAACAAAATAAATACTAAACAAATAATTAATATTTCATTAAAATAAACTCCAGATAAAGATAAAAATAACAAAAAAACGAGGCTTATTAATGGTTAATTTATACAACGCTTCAAAAGAAGCTCTGGCTGAAATGAGGGCTGGCAATTATCACAATGTTAAGCTGGAAATCGAACATTCATCAAGCGGTAGGACCCGCTGGATTTTTACCAAAAAGCCTGAAGGCTTTTTTTCCAGGGTCTATGATGCAGTAAATTCTTTCACTCAAATGCATTTTGTCGATAATGGTCCATTCGGCCCAGACACAGAGTTTAAGTTTGGCGATGAGATCCGTCCCTATCACGAAAAAGCAGAAGCCTTCCACCAAAGCTTAAGAACCGCTGTTAAAAAAGCCTCTTACCTAGGAGAAGGGCTGCATCGTATGAGAAATGAAGGCTTTGCTGGCTGTATGCAGCATGATACCTATTGGTGCGAGACCTTGAGCTCTTCCCATATTTCTAAACCGATCCACAGTACGCTCAAAAAACCCTACGAACAGGCAAAACAACAGTCGCCCGATTTAGACTTCGATGCCTGGATCCAGTCAGAAGAGGGATTGGAGCAGTTGGAATCAAAGGAAGGTTCGCGGGATATCAGTTCCTTCCAAGTAGCCTATTTGACACCCGAGCAAAGAGCCCAGCATCGAGTCGAGTTCCGCAAAGAAGGGGAAGACACATTCTTATACTATCAAGGATCCCCTCTTAATACAGAGCTATTTGAAACGGAAGCAGGGAAAGGACGTGCCATCTTCGTCATAGGCCCTGACCATGAGCTCTATGTTGGAAACCATGTTCCTTATCAATTCCACCACACAAGCTTTTTTGCAGGCCGTCCAGTCATTGGAGCAGGCGAAATCATGACAGATCCTAATGGAAAGCTCATTGCGATTACCGATAAAAGCGGCCATTATAAACCACTTAAAAAACAAATGATCGATGCATTGAAGGTCCTTGAAACGGAAAAAGGGATCGATCTAACTAACACGACCTTAATCATAGTTCCGAAGAACGGACAGATGAATGGGTGCGGACGTTACAATGCTCATGAATTTCACACCTCAGGCGGAACAATTAGACCATCTGAGCTTGAGCTTCAAGACTACTCATAATGCCCCTTTAAGGGAAAACCCCTTATGTTGGCTTACCGATAGTCTTCGTGTTCATTTGGCGCTGGTTTGCAAGTTCCACGAGACTCATAGTAATCCATTGCATTGTATCTTCCTGTCAGCACTTGATTCCGCGGAACCCTGATCAAAGTAATGCCATCGAGATTGATATCCTTTTCATCTTTTAAAAATGACAAACTATCCCAAAGCTGTTTTTTGTTCGGTTTGTAGTGGCCGCTCTTATCTGTGATTGCAATGAGCTTTCCGTTAGAATCTGTAATGAGTTCGCCAGCTCCAATAACAGGTCTGCCTCCAAAAAAGCTTGTATGGTGGAATTTGAAGTATTCATGATTTCCGGCATAGAGCTCATGGTCGGGCCCGATGACAAATATCGCGCGTCCGGTTCCCGCCTCGGTTTCAAAGAGCTCTGTATTAAGAGGCTTTCCTTGATAGTATAAGATCGTGTCTTCCCCTTCTCTGCGGAATTCTACCCGATGCTGGGCTCTTTCTTCGTTAGAGAGATATCTGACTTGGAAATCGCTGATATCCCGAGTGTTTTCCTTAGCTTGTAAGAGGTCTAAAGCTTGATCAGACCGGACCCAAGCGTCAAATTCTAAATTGGGGTTCTTTTGAACTGCCAGTTCATAGGCATCCTTAAGCTGCCAATAGATCGCTTTGGACAAATGAGAAGAATGGATGGTCTCGCACCAATAGTCATCATCTTGGACGCATCCGCTAATTCCCTGTTCTTGCATCTTTGATAGACCGCTGCCAATTTGAGCAGCTTTGTGGACGCCTCGTTCGAGTTTTTGATGGAACGCTTCGGCTTTTTCATGAAATGGACGGATCTCATCGCCAAATTTGAATTCTGCGGCAGGGCCATTGGGATTGTTTGCTTCCGTGAATGTCTGGACAAATGTATGCAGAGCATCAAATGCTTTAGGTAAAAAACCTTCAGGGATTTTGGTAAAAATCCAACGAGTCCCACCGTTTGGGGAATGCTCGATCTCCAACTTAACATGATGGTAATTGCCTGCCCTCATTTCAGCTAAGGCTTCGTTTGTTGCGTTATATAAATTAACCATTTTCAACCCACATTATAATAATTTATCTATCAACCATCATTATATCGATAATGATTAAATAAATAATTAAGATCGAATTAAAAGTTAATTAATCAAAACATTGATCTAAAAAACTAACAGTTAGAGATTTATAAATAAAATAAATACTGCTTAATTAAAGAAACTCTAAATAGCTAACTATAAACAATTTAAGAGAACGAAAAGTGCTCAAAAGAGTTAGAGTGTCCTTGCCGCCAGCAAAAAAAGCCGCTTGAGGAATCCCCCAAGCGGCTCTCTATTTTCTTCAGCGTTTACAGGATCGCTTGGGCCTTATTAAACCAAGACGTCGACGAATTGGAGTTTCGGGTTCTGTTTGATGCAGTACTGCTTTTCCCATTGCGATGTGAACAGCAGCATTGGCCTTTGCTGGCGGTCGAGGACAAGAACAGAATTGGATGACTGTTCGAGTTCTTTAAGGTCGCCAATGACCCAGGCGCTGCAGCTGTACTTAAGAGGTGTGAGGACAGTCTCAACCCCATATTCATCGCGCAGCCGATATTGCATCACCTCGAACTGGAGCTGTCCGACAGCCGCAAAGATGAGGTCGGAATCGCGCTCATACAACTTAAGAACTTGAATAGCTCCTTCATCGCTGAGTTGAAGGACACCTTTATCAAAAGATTTGCGCTTTCCCACATCTTTAGGGTACAGGCGTGAAAAGATCTCCGGTTGGAACTGAGGCAAGGGTTTATAGTTGAACCCGCCTGTGGTCGATAGGGTATCCCCGATCGCAAATAAAGAAGGGTTGATAACGCCGATAATATCGCCTGGATAAGCATCATCGAGGGTCGTCCTTTCTCCGGCAACCATTCCATGGGGACGGGAAAGACGGATCTCTCTTCCTGTGCGGTGGTTCTTGACAATCAGATCTCTTTCAAACCGCCCCGAACAGATCCTAATGAAGGCCATGCTATCCCGGTGGCG
>JAFEGU010000189.1 GCA_018239725.1 Verrucomicrobiota bacterium
CTGGGGCCAGTTGCGTGCACGCATCTAGAACTCCTTCGTTTGTCTTGCTAGGACGACAAAGGAGTTTCTTTATTTTAGGGGATTTTCCTCAACGATTCTCTATAGAATTTTTCAACACAGCCGGACCGAGCTCGCTTTTGACCACGCCCAAGTTTTAAGAGATTACCTGGAATACAGAAGCGGAAAGGACTCTGTTTCAATGGCTAGGCCTTAAAAGACTTTCTCTGAATTGGGAGATTTGATTTTTGCAGGTTCCCTCAATCCCCTCTTATGTTTTCTTGCGTTGAGAAGAAATTAAAATAACAGGATGATAGGATGTACAGGATAGAAGACAGAACTTCTTTGCATTGAATCCCTTATCATCTCCATCCTAGGGCCTGTTATTTTTATCTTGATTCCTCTTTTCGTCAACATCAAATCGTCTACGAAGCTTTCTTGCGGGATTGAAGCTTGGCTTTAAGCTTCTCCATGTAGAGATAGATGATCGGAGTCACATACAAGGTGAGCAGCTGAGAAAAGATCAGTCCGCCCGCAATCACCAGACCAAGCCCGCGGCGAGTGTCAGATCCTGCGCCGATGCCGATTGCGATCGGAACGGCTCCCATGACAGCAGCAATTGTCGTCATCATGATGGGGCGCAAACGGATCAAGCAAGCTTCGCGGATGGCTTCTGCAGGAGGAAGATTTTGATTCTTCTGCAGCTCAAGCGCGCAGTCGACCATCATGATCCCGTTCTTCTTAACGATGCCGATTAGAAGCAAAAATCCGACCATACTGTAAAGAGAAAGCGGTTCCCGGAAGGCTAGGAGGGTCAAGATCCCTCCAAGGCATGCAAACGGCAAGGAAGAAAGGATCGTAAATGGGTGGATGAAACTTTCATATAGGATCCCTAGAACGGCGTACATCGCTACGACGGCAAGCACTAGCAAAAGCACCGTATCGCTGCTTGTCTTGTCGACCATTTCAGCGACCCCTTCGAGCTTTCCTGACACTGCAGATGGAAGTGTCTCAGCTGCAGTCTTTTTTAGCACTTCCAGCGTTTCTGCCAAAGGGGCGTCTTTGGTGATATCAAAGGATAAGGTGATTGATGAGAGCAGATCGAGGTGCTCGATGCTCTGCAGGCCCACCCCCTCTTTCCACGCAGCGACAGATTTGAGAGGAACTGACGCTCCTGAAGGCGTCCTTAAATAGAGCTTGGCCAGTGCCGCTGTATTTTTCTGCAGTTCTGGATCGAGGTCGAGGAAAACGTGGTATTCCCCCCCATCTTTTTGGATCTTGCCGATGTGGCCGCCGGAATAGGCATTTTGCAGCAGCGACTGGATCATCTGCCTGTTCAGCCCCAGTTTTTCAGCTTGGGCCTCAAAGACGCTTACTTCCAGTTTCGGATCGTCTGCTTTGATGCTGAGGTCGGGATTGACGAAACTAGGATTTCCGAGCAGCTTCCTCTTAAGCGCTTCTGCAGCTTGGCGCACCTCGGAGCTCTCCGTTCCCCTCAGTACAAATTGATAGGTGTTCCGCATGAACCCCCCGCCGCCCTGATTGGAGATAAGCTGCATCCCTTGCATGAAGGCTTGCACTCCTGGAACGCCGTTGAACTTGCCTTGAAGCTCGACGAGGACCTGATTTTGCGCAGCCCGCTTTTCAGCTTCTGTCAAACTGATCAAATAGATGTAGTAGTCCTTAAAGTTCAAGGTGACAAAAGTCTCGACTGCGGGATGGACCTGCACCATGGCATTGAGCTTCTGCTGATAACCTTCCGATTCTTTTTTAGTCATTCCGCTCGGCATCTGGACAAAGCCCCAAATGAACCCCCTGTCCTCTTCAGGAAAGAGGTTGATAGGAAGAAAACGGAAGAGCATGACAGCAAGGACTGCGCACGAAAAAGCTCCTGCAAGGGTTGTTTTTTTATGCTGCATGCACCAATTCAAAGTCCGGCGGTAAAGATCGAGCGTTCGCTGATTAGAAGCTGTCTTGCTCTTTTGATGATAGGTCGCAAACTTGCTGCAGAGCATGGGAGTCAGCGTAAGCGAAATGAACCCGGAGACCAAAATGGAAATAGCGAGGGTAACGCTGAACTCGCGGAACAGCCTTCCTGTGACGTCGTTCATGAAAAGGAGGGGGATGAATACAGCGACAAGCGACAAGGTCATCGAAAGGACGGTAAAGCCGATCTCTTTCGAACCCTCGATCGCTGCCTGCATCGGAGTCAACCCTTTTTCCTGGTGCCGGACAATGTTTTCAAGGACGACGATCGCATCGTCGATTACAAATCCCATTGCCAAGGTCAAGGCCAGTAAAGAGAGGATGTCGATGCTGAATCCAAGGAAGTACATGCAGATGAACGTGCCGATCACAGAAAGGGGCAAAGCCGTGGCAGCGATGATCGTCTCGCGGACCCTGCGCAAGGAGAAAAAGATGACGGCAACGACCAAGGCGAAAGAAAGGACAAGCGACCACTCGACATCCTCGATCGCTTCTTTGATCCAGCTGGCTTTATCAAACCAGATCTCAAGCTGCATCGAGGGAGGAAGCTCTTCTTTCAGTTCTTCGACAACTTTTTTCAGCTGATCGGAAATCCTGACTGCATTGGCGCCGCTTTGCTTCTTTAAACCGATGATCGCTGCAATCCTATCCTGGTCCTTGTTGATCAGGTGGAACACCTCTTCCGATTCGAGGCCGTCGAAAACATCGGCGATATCCTTCAGACGGATCTCATCTTTGAGAAGAAGGTTCCGAAAATCGGATGCGGATACATATTGATCCGGGACTTCCAAGGTAAATTTGCGGCCTGTCGTCTCAAGGATTCCAAGAGGAAGGCATCCTGTTGCGTTTGCCACCGCGGCACGCACCTCATCAAAGGTCAGGTTCCGCGCCGCCATCAGCTCTGGATTCAGCTGGATCCTTAGAGCATAAGGAGAGCCGTGGACCTCCACTTTGCCGACGCCGTCGATCCGGGCGATCCGCTGTTCGATCCGCGTATGGGCATAGTCGTAGAGCTCTGTCATTGTTGAAGAGCTGGATGTCAGCACAAGGTAGATGATGCTCTCTTGATGGGCGTTGGCCTTGCTGTAAGAAGGGGCTTGGTCCATATCGCTGGGCAGAGCATATTCGGCGCGCTTCAACGCAGCCTGGACATCTTGGGCAGCATCATTGAGATTCCGGTCAAGCTCAAAGAGGATCGTAATCCATGAAAAGCCCCGGCTGCTCTGAGAAGTGACATGCTTGACGCCATTGATGTTGATCAGCTCTTTTTCAAGCGGCGTTGTAACCGTCCGCTCGATCACTTCAGGACTTGCCCCTGCATAAGAAGCTTGCACCATGATGACGGGATAGTCGACATTAGGAAGATCGGTCACAGGAAGTTTTTTAAAAGCGATCAGCCCCATCAACAGGATGACTCCCATGACGATGTAGGTCATGACCGGCCTTTTAATAAACGGCAGGGAAAAGTTCATCTGTCAACTTCCTCAATTTTCGAGCCTGGGAAAAGGCGGTGCTGTCCTTGAGTGACAATTTTACCCACTCCATCAAGCCCTTCTTCAATAACAACTAGCCCATTATCTTCTGCGCCCAGTTTGACATGGCGCATTTCAACAGTCTTGTCCTCTTTGATCGTATAGATGTAAGGTCCATCCTGACTGGTCCTGATCGCTCCCATGGGAACTAGTTGCGCTCCTTCCTTTTTATCATAGTAGAGGCGGACGGTGACAGATTGCCCTGGCCAAACCATCTTATGGTCTTTGTCCAACTTTCCCGTCACAGCGAGCATCCCCGATTGGGCATTAATCGCGTGGTCCATGAAGGTCACTTTCCCCTCTCCCAAGCAATCTTCTTTTCCTGCTGCGTACACTTTAATGGCAGGCGCTGCTGTTACAACTTTCTGCAATTCTTTTTCCGTGATCGAAAAGTCCACATAAAGGGACTCGAGCTGCGTCACAACAACAAGCGGCTCAGGCGTCGCCATGCTCCCTGCCTGCAATACAGATTTGCCGGCAACACCTGCTATGGGAGCTGTGATCTTGCAATGGTCCAGGTCCAATTTGGCAGCGGCAACACGCGCTTCGTCCGCTTTCAGCACTGCCTCATAAAGAGCGATTTTTGATTCCATTTCATCCCATTCCACACCGGCGATCAGGTCCTGCTTGGTCAGCCCTTTGCAGCGCGCCAATTTCTTTTGTGCAGCGGCAAGGTGGACAAGGGTCTGATCTCGCTGAGCTTCCGCTTCTCTCACGCGGATAGCATAAGGAGCTTCATCGAGGGTATAGAGAAGCGCACCTTCCTCAACTTTTTGCCCTTCGGTAAAATGGACCTGCTTGATCAGTCCTAAAACTTGGGGTTTTACTTCTGCAGCGCTGGCAGGTTTCACAACCCCGATCGCTTCAAAAAACAAAGGGAGATCGCGCACCTCAATGGCAGCAGCGTGCACGGGAACAGCTGGCATCTCAAAACCTTGCTGCGGCGTTTTATCGGAGCATCCAACAAGAACGACTCCCAGTCCTAAAATCATCCATCTCATTTGGTCATACTCCCTGTTGCAAATGCCAGCTGCGATAACGAGACGAGCCATGCGGTCCTTGCCAAAGCTCTTTTGTTCCTAGCTTCTGAAAGATACTTTTGCGTTTGGAGCAAGTCAAAAATATTGATCAGGCCGGTCTTATAACTTTCTAAAGAATTCTGATACGATTTCAGCGCTTCGGCAAAGAACTCTTCGCTGTATTTCATCGCCTCAGATGCTGCTTTGACAGTTTCGCTGTAGGTCAAGACCTCCAAGGCGACTGCCTGCTGCAGCTCTCTGAGCTCTGCTGCCGATATCTCCACATCGGCCATCGCATGCTTCTTCTGATAGGTGTATTCAAAGCCTTTGAAGATCGGCACATCGACAGCAACCCCAGCGCTGTAGTTATAGCCGTTGCCCTCATGTTTTCCATACTCCAGCCAGCCCCCTTGTCCGTTGACATACACTTTGGGAAGCGGGGCTCGCTTTGCCCGATCGACACGGGCATTCATATCGGCTAAAGAGGCCCTTCTTGCCATTAGGTCGGCGCGCTGCTCCTGGGCCACCGCAAGTAAAGCGCTGATGCTTTCTTGAAAAAGGGGGTTCTGGATCCCTTCCGGCTTTGTTTGGACGCTAAGAGGCGTTTCAACCGAAATCCCCATCGCTGTCAACAACTTGCCGTAAGCGATTGCAGCTGCAGCTTTTTTCTGAGCGACGGCCATCAAAAATTCGGCAACTGCCGCTTTAGCAGTGATCTGGTCATTCTCAGAGCGCAGGCCAGCTTTGCGCAGCTCTGCTGCTGCTTCTAAAATCAGTTCCGCATCGTTCAGCGAGGACTCGGTCGTCTCGAGAAGCTCCCGCGCGTTGAGCAGTTCGTAGTAATTGGCTGCAACAGAGGCCATGATCTTCTGCATGGCAAAGTCTGCCCACCACTTGGCAGCGCTTAAAGCCTCTTTGGCTGCACGGATGGCAGCTCTATTCTCCCCAAAATCGCATAAAAGATAATTTAAGTTCAGTTCCCCTCCATAACTGATGAACGTGGTATCTGGGCCGTTGGGGAATTTAACCTCTCGAGCACGCGTGACCGATCCTTGCGCGTTAAGGTGGGGATATTCTTTGGCTTTGGTAATGCCGACAACCGATTGGGCGCGTTTGATGTTTCCCCAAGCCTTTTCCGTTTCGGGATTGTTCTGCAAAGCGATATCCATCAATTCTGCCAAGCTTAATTCATCCGCTTTGATGCCGGCAAAAAAGGTAATGGAAATAAAAAGTAAGAATAAGAGGCGTTTCATGCAGGAAATAATAGCAAATATCGACTTTGTGTATACAAGAGAAACGTGAAAATGAAAATTTTTTGGAATTTGTTTCAGTATATACTGCTTCCACCTCAAAGTCCTCGTGGCGCCAAATCCAAAATCAACGAGGACTTTGAAGTGTCAGCAGTATATTACCTTAAATTTAAAACCTGCGCCTTTGACCTTACGGACAATCTGTAGACGCTGAAGAACGCCAAGGCTGCCGTCACCATCAGATAGAGGGCCGGAGCTCCGGTCC
>JAFEGU010000018.1 GCA_018239725.1 Verrucomicrobiota bacterium
CGGTGTCTAACTCCCCATATTGACCTGTCGGATCGATGAACTTGCGCTTGAACCCAAACGCCTTTTCATAAAACTGCAGAGCTCTTTCCACATCAGGGACGTAATAGATAAACTGTGCAAATCGTAACATTAGGAACCTCGCTTAAGAAAAAGGAATTATTTTAAAAGGCGGCTCGATTTTGCGCAACAATACCAAGCATCAACTCTTTTGTTGACGCAAAACTGAAGCACGACTTTGAACTGTCGACAATGACTCTATCGGTTCTTTTGACTTTTGCAGGTTCATTATGATAACCTTGTCCTACTTGTTTTAAATGAGCTGGGGTTTTTTCTATGTTATCGCAAGAAATTCGACGCAACTTCCTAAAATACTTTAAAGACAATGGCCATTCCATCGTCGCCTCCTCCCCTGTCGTTCCCCATGACGACCCCACCCTCCTCTTCATCAACGCGGGAATGAACCAGTTCAAAGACGTCTTCCTCGGCAAAAGCCAGCGCGATTACAAAAGGGCCGCAACAGCGCAAAAATGCATCCGCGTCGGCGGCAAGCACAACGACTTGGACAACGTCGGCCACACCTCGCGCCACCTGACCTTTTTTGAAATGCTCGGCAACTTTTCTTTTGGAGATTACTTCAAAGAACAGGCGATCCAATTTGCATGGGAGCTCACCCATAAGGTCTTCCAATTCGACACCGAAAAGATCTGGATCACCATCTTCCAAGACGACGAAGAGGCCTTCGAACTTTGGAAAAAGATCGTCCCCGAAAAACGGATCGTCCGCATGGGGGAAAAAGACAACTTCTGGGCGATGGGGGACACAGGACCTTGCGGGCCATGCTCCGAGCTCTACTACGACAGAGGGGATAAGTATGGGAATGCCCCATCCCCTAAAGATGATGCGACAGGCGAGCGCTACCTTGAGTTTTGGAACCTGGTGTTCATGCAGTTCAACCGGGATGCTTCCGGCAAGTTTCAAAATCTGCCGAAGCAATCGATCGATACCGGCTCCGGCCTCGAGCGTGTCGTCTCATTAAAAATGGGCGTCGACACCCTCTTTGCGACCGACATCTTCCAAAACCTGATCGCCCAAGTCGAACAGGTCAGCGGCAAAAAGTATAACGCTGCCGATCCCCATTTAGCGCCCGCTTTCCACGTGATCGCCGACCACATCCGCTCCCTCTCCTTTGCGATTGCAGACGGCGCTCAGCCAAGCAATATCGAAAGAGGCTACATCTTAAGAAAGCTCCTCCGCCGAGCAGTCCGCTACGGAAGGATGCTAGGGATGCAAGAGCCTTTCCTGGCAAAAATCCTCCCAAGGCTTGTCGACATGATGGGCCCAGACTACCGCGAGCTTACCGCTTCGCAAAACCGGATCGCCGAGATCCTGACTGCGGAAGAAGAGGCGTTCATCCGCACCTTGAAGCGGGGCGGCAATATTTTGAACGCGATCATTGAGCAAGCGCAAAAAAGCCCTCTTAAACAGATCACCGGCGAAGAGGCCTTTAAACTTAAAGACACTTACGGCTTCCCGCTCGAAGAGATCCTGCTGATTGCCAAAGACACATCGCTGCAAGTCAACATCGACGCCTACCAAATTTTAGAAGAAAAAGCGAAAGAGAAGTCCCGCTCCGCCCAAACAGTCCATTTGCAAGAGGTCGAAGAGAACCTCTTTAAAGACTACGTGGCCAAACACGGATCTTCCACATTTTTGGGCTACGAGAGCATCCTCTCCGAAGGGACCATCATGGGGATCGTTGCCGACGGAAAGTTCGTCGACAAGCTCGTCGAGGGACAGGAAGGGATGATCATCTTGGACCGGACCCCATTCTATGCGGAAATGGGAGGCCAGATCGCCGACCAGGGAACCCTTTCGCACCATAAAGCCCTGTTCCATGTATCCACATGCCACGCTCCTTACCCAGGCGTGATCACGCACATTGGCAAACTCGAAAAAGGGTTAATGATCATAGGCGAGCCTGTCACAGCAAAAGTCGAAGGCAACCGCCGCCAGCTGATTGCCAACAACCACACGGCGACCCACCTGCTCCATTGGGCCTTGCAGAAAGTGCTCGGCGAGCATATCCGCCAAGCAGGATCTCTTGTCGAGCCCCACCGACTCCGGTTCGACTTCAGCCACCACAAGGCCCTGAGCAGGGACGAGCTGAACCAGATCGAAGACCTCGTCAACGATAAGATCCGTGAAAATAGGCACGTAGAGACCTATGAGCTCTCTTACGAAGAGGTGCAGACCCGCCCCGACATCAAACAGTTCTTCGGCGAAAAGTACGGCTCGACCGTCCGCGTCATCGACATCGACTACTCAAAAGAGCTGTGCGGAGGAACCCATACCCACCATGTCGGAACCATCGGCCTTTTTAAAATCGTCAAAGAAGGGAGCATCTCTGCAGGGATCCGAAGGATCGAGGCTGTCAGCGGCAAGGACGCGGAACAGATCGTCCGGCACAATGAAGACCTACTCGAAGCCTCCGCAGCCCTGTTGAAGACCCCATCGCACAACCTTCAAGAAAGGATCGCCCACATTCTCGAAGAGAGCCGGCAGCTCTCCTTAGAACTGAAACAGTATCGCAAGGCCGCCCTTAAACAAACGGCCAAGCAGCTAGCCGACAACGCTGAAAAAGCCGGAGCTGTTTCCTGCGTTTGCGCAGCTGCCAATGTCGACGCCGACCTGCTTGTCGACCTCGCTGAAGAGACGATGCAGGCTCTGCGCTCCGGAGTGATCGTTCTTGCCATCAAAGCCGATCAACGCTGCCAACTGTTGGTCAAGGTCTCTTCTGACCTCGTCCAAAAAGGGATCCAAGCTGTCCAGCTCATTAAGGAAATCGCACCTCTTGTTGGAGGCAGCGGCGGCGGAAAGGCCGATTCTGCCCAGGCTGGAGGAAAATCCCCTGAGGGCTTACCTCAAGCATTTGAAAAAGCAAAACAATGGCTGGCAAACCGTTAATCTCAAAAAAACTGCTCTCAAGCCCATCCCTTGAGGCTTTTGAGCAGTTTTCTCA
>JAFEGU010000190.1 GCA_018239725.1 Verrucomicrobiota bacterium
CCATAAAAAAAAATTATGCCTCCCTGGCCCTCAAGAAGAGGTGGTCACCGGCATTTTGCGCATGCACCCCAAAGGATTCGGGTTTGTCATCCCAGACTCCCCTTCCCATTGCCCTCAGGATGTCTTCATCCCCAAACACCTCACCGATAACGCTGTTGACGGCGACCATGTCGAGATCGTGATCAACCCCAATTCCTCTTCGGAAAAAGGCCCCGAGGGCAAGATCGTCTCTGTTCTTAACCGCGCCCGCA
Organism: Verrucomicrobiota bacterium; assembly: GCA_018239725.1. Taxonomy (GTDB): domain Bacteria; phylum Chlamydiota; class Chlamydiia; order Chlamydiales; family Rhabdochlamydiaceae; genus Acherontichlamydia. Next base: position 252 of record JAFEGU010000190.1, read on the forward strand.
AACACCTGGCAGGAACGATCAAGCAAATTAACTCAAACGGCGATATCGTCGCCTATGTTCCGATCCTCGGGGTCAATAAACCCGTCATCGTCAAGCTGGCTTCAGACACGCATGTAAAAATTGGCGACCGGGTCATCATGAAAGTGCTCGAGTGGGGCAATGACCGGGAACAAACCGTTTGCGAGATCAGCCATATCCTAGGCCACATCCTTGATCCCTCCTGCGATGTGCTGGCAGCTGTCGAAGAGTTCGATATCCGCCACGCATTCCCAAAACCTGCAATCGAGCAGGCAAAAGCCTTTGGGAAGAAAGTTCCAGCCAAAGACCTCAAAAAAAGGGTCGATCTCACAAAGCTCGAATGCTTCACCATCGATCCCGACACTGCAAAAGACTTTGACGACGCTCTAACACTCAGTAAAGACCGCAAGGGAAACTTTCATCTCGGCGTGCATATCGCCGACGTCGCCCACTACGTCTCTCCTGGCACCCCATTGGACAAAGAGGCTCAGCTCCGTTGCAACTCGACCTATTTTCCCGGCACCTGCGTTCCGATGCTTCCCGAAGAGCTATCGAATGAGCTTTGCTCTTTGAAGCCAGAAGTGGTCCGCCTGACCGTTTCTGTCATGATGGACTTCGATAAGACAGGCACCCTGATCAAGCATGAAGTGGTCCGCTCTTACATCCACAGCGCAAAGCGGTTCACCTACTTTGAAGCAAAAGATGTCCTCGATGGGAAAAAGAAAAGTCCCCATGCGAAGACCCTCAAGCTGATGGTCGATCTGTGCCATCTGTTAAAAAAGAAACGGTATGAAAGGGGCAGCATCGACTTTGCCCTGCCTGAAATGGTCATCCTCGTCGATGAAAAAGGGAACCCAACCGGCCTTAAAAAGATCGAGTACGACATCACCCACCAACTCGTGGAAGAGTTCATGTTGAAGGCCAATGAAATTGTCGCAAAAGAACTGAACAGCCGCGGCAAGATGCTGATGTACCGTGTGCATGAAGAGCCCGCGGAAGAAAATTTCGAAGACTTCTTCCAGCTTGCTCGCAGCATGGGATTCCATCTTCCTCCGAAACCAACAAGCGCCGACTTGCAAAAACTCTTTCAAGAGGCCAAACACAGTCCGCATAGCCAGCAGCTCTCGATCGCCTTCATCCGCAGCATGAAGCTTGCCCAGTACTCATCGAATAACGTTGGGCATTTCGGCCTTGCATTGGAACACTATTGCCACTTCACAAGCCCGATCCGCCGCTACAGCGACCTTGTCATCCAGCGCCTCCTATTTGACGAGGAGCCGGAAGAGATGGACCTCGACGAGATTGCCCTCAAGTGCTCTGAGCAGGAGCGGATCAGCTTCCGATCGGAGAGCAGCGTAAAAAATCTCAAAAAACTGCGCCTGTTGAGACACTACCTCAATGAAAATCCCTACCAGGAGCACACGGCCCTCATCACTCGGATCAAGCCATTTGGGATCTATTTCGAACTAGAAAATCTTAGCCTCGAAGGTTTCTTGCACATTTCAGAACTAGAAGATGATTATTTCCTTCATGATCCCGTCCGCAACATCCTTGTCGGCAAATCGTCAGGAAAGACCCATGCTTTGGGAGAAAAGATCAAAGTCCTCATCACTCAGGTCGACCTGATCCTCCAAGAGACCAAATGGATGCTTGCGACCACGACTCCCAGAAAGCCCTCTTCCTCAATGAAACGAAAGCGTCGTGGAAGATAGCCTTCTTAAGCTTGAATTTTATCTTCGCGATGATGTCGTTGCAATCGCCCGCGACTTGCTCGGAAAGCGCCTCTATACAAACATCGACGGTCAAGTCACAGGAGGCCTCATTACTGAGACAGAAGCCTATGCAGGCCCTGTCGATCGCGCAAGCCACGCCTACAACAACCGGCGCACCGCCCGTACGGAAGTGATGTTCCATCAGGGCGGGATCGCCTATGTCTATCTCTGCTACGGTATCCACCATCTCCTCAATGTCGTGACAAATAGAGATGGGATCCCTCATGCCGTGTTAATCCGGGGAATCTTTCCGACTGTTGGAATCGAGACAATGCTTAAAAGGCGCAACAAGGACAAGCTCGATCACAGATTGACAAGCGGGCCCGGCTCCGTCTGCCAAGCCCTTGGGATCAACATGCAGCAGAACGGAACTTGCTTCAACAGCAAGTCATTATGGATTGAAGAGGGCGTGCAGGTCGACCCTTCCCAAATAGAGACCAGCAAGCGCATAGGCATCGATTACGCCGGTGAAGATGCATTGCTTCCCTGGCGCTTTCTTTTTACCCCTTAACCTATACCGCGCGCTTAGGTATAAGTTCGGTAGCTTTGTGTATGGGCTACAAACCGAAATTTGAGAAATTCGGCCTGTGTCCAATAGACAAAGCCCGCAACTTAGGATCATGCAATATCTGGGTGATTTTTTTGTTTCAGTGGGATATATTGTTTACATGAGTTTTATTAAATTTTTCATATTCAACATTCTTATCTATAGCACTTTATCAGCACATGCGATCGAATTTCAGAATGTAAATAATTTTGATGTGCTTGAACAGGAAGAATTTTACGATCAAGATACTCTGATAATTTTCGATGTAGATAAAGTTTTGCTCGTTTTATCTGAACCAACAGATCGAGAATATCGAAAAGAACGAGCTGCTGCGAGAACAGTCTATTCTTTATGGAATCCAAAATCAGAGTTAAGCAAACAATTAGATCAACCTACTAAAGAAAGGCTTTGGTCGATTTATCTACAAAACATACAACCCATGTTGTTGGATCCAAAAATCCCAGAACTCATTCAAAAACTGCAAAAGAGAAAAGTCAAGGTTATTGCCCTTACAAGATTTCCTGTTGGAAAATGTGGCATGATTTCCTCTCTTGAAGAGCATAGATTCCAACAACTTGTTGCTAATAAAATTGATTTTAGCAAGTCGTTTCCTGAGGTTTATTCTTTAACATTCTTCCAATTCTCCTTGCAAGATAAGCATCCCACGTTTCTAGAAGGCGTTTTGTTTACCCATATGACGGCATGCTCGAAAGGTGAACTTTTGAAAGCATTTTTTGAGCAGATAAGCTGGACTCCAAAAAAAGTCGTCGCTTTCGACGATAAATTAGATAATCTCCGATCCATGCAAGAGACATTGAATACACTAGAAATAGAATTTAAAGGCTTTGAGTTTACTGGAGCAACTCAGTTCCCAGCTGTCTTCGATCAAACTCTTGCTGAATTTCAGTTCCAATATTTGCTTGAAAACGAAAAATGGCTTCCTGCGACAGAAGCATACAAAATGCTCGACCTTTCTTCTGAAAAGTGAAATGCTCTTGCAAAACGGCTTTAGAATATTCAAGAGAAAATGCGGTAGAAACACCATCCTGATGATCTTGTTATCTGGCTCATTCAGTCTGATAAAAAAATTGCAAAGCTAAGCAAATGTCTATAAAATAATTAAGGTATCAGGCCACAATGAGAAAACGGAGAGCATGTAATGAAAAAACACTTTATCACCGGTCTTGTCATCCTGCTGCCCCTTGTGGTCACAGTTGCCGTCCTGGTCTTCCTGATCAACTTTTTGACACAGCCCTTTATCGGCTTCGTCTCTGCAATCCTGGAGGATTTCCACATCATCAACCGGGGATTTTTCTTCCTGACTCCCGAGCAGCTCATCCGATATGGCAGTAAGATCATCATTTTGATCTTCCTCTTCCTGATCACGGTAGGCCTTGGAGTCATTACCCGATGGTTTGTCCTGCATGCCCTTTTCCGCCTTGGAGACAAAATCCTCCACAAGATCCCGATCGTCAATACGGTCTACAAGACGACTCAAGACATTATCAAAACCCTCTTTGTCTCAGATAAAAACTCATTCAAACAGGTCGTCATGGTCCCATTTCCCCGGGCGGATGTCTACGTCCTCGGCCTGATCGCTAGGGAATCCCCCGAAGTTTGCTCGCATGCCGTCAATGAAAGCCTGATCTCCGTCCTCGTACCGACAACTCCCAATCCCACTACAGGTTTTCTCATGATGTTCCGAAAAGAGGACCTGATCTTCGTCGACATTAAGCCAGAAGATGCGATCAAATACATTGTCTCATGCGGTGTCATCGTTCCGGGCGGTGCGCCAACCCAACCCAACTTCCACCCATGAAAAAATATTTTTTTACCGGTTTTATCACCCTCCTTCCCATCGCGCTTACGGTCATCATTGCCGTCTGGCTTTTCGACCTGTTCACGACCCCTTTGGCCGGCATCATGGAAACCCTGATCCACGCCTATGAGAAAAAGTGGAATTTAAGCTTGGAAAACCATGCGACCTTAGTCGTATTCTTAAGCCGTGTCTTAGCCTTTATCCTCCTCCTTGTACTAATCTTCTTCTTAGGAGTCCTAGGAAGGAAGTTCTTGATGAACTTCTTCTTGCGGCTGACTGACAGGCTATTTTCCCATATTCCCTTGGTCCGGACCATCTACCGTCTGAGTAACGAGATCACCAAGGCTGTTTTTTCTGAGAACAAAAAAACATTTAAAGACACAGTTTTAGTCCCCTTTCCGCATCATGAAGCGCATGCCATCGGCTTCCTGACCGGAGATTCGCCGAGCGTTTTCAAGGAGAAGACGCAAACCGACCTTGCCATCTTCGTACCGACAGCCCCCCACCCGATGTCGGGATTTGTCCTTCTGACCCCCAAAAAGATCGTAATTCCTGTCGATGTGTCGGTCGAAGATGCGTTCAAATTTATTATTTCTTGCGGCGTGATCCACCCAGGAGAACAGCCGCCTGCCTCTGATATTCCTTCTGCATCTGAAAACTCTCCTTAAATAGAGCCAGTTGCAAAATTGCCTCTAGAAAGTTTCAAAAACCAACGATTTGCTCTTGCAACTTTTAAAGGCCTCTCTCTATAATAGTTGCAACTTGTCATTTTAATTTCAGGAGTTTTTCTCATGGTTCGTCTGAGCAAACAAACAAAAGACCGCAGCGTGTCTCCACGCCGCCCTCGCCCTCCAGCACAGAAAACTGGCGCTAAAAAGGATAAACTGACTGGTGGTTTCAAAGCCCATGCCAACGCAGCTGAAGGCAATTTGGCCGGAACGCTTTTTATTCCTAAAATTTCATAAATTAAAAGGATTTATTACCATGTCCAGACACCCCAGCTACGGCAAATCGAGCAAAGCAGCTAAGAAGCGCAATGTATTAAAACGTTTTGAGCGTGTAGACGTTCTACGGAAACTTGGCCGATGGAAAGACGGTGAGAACAAGAAAGTGACAGGCCTTCCTAAGACACCTATCCTTCCCTAATCGACCGTCATAGACCACTTGTGACGACAACGCTCTATAATCAGCAAAGAGACCTACCAATCTCAACAGAATCAGTTGAACGGGTGGTCTCTTTTTTATTGAATGCCCTTAAAATCCATTGCGATGAAGTCATCTTGCACTTCGTTACCAAGCGAAAGATCTCTCAGACACATCAAATTTATTTTAACGATCCCGCTCCCACCGATTGCATCTCTTTTCCCTTAGACCCTCCTAAGTCTAAGCGCAGCGGGCATACCATCTTAGGAGAAATTTTCATTTGCCCTAAAGTCGCTATCGAATATGGGAAAGAGCATGGCCATGATGCCTACGAAGAGACCACCCGCTACTTGGTCCATGGTCTTCTGCATTTGATCGGATTCGATGATATCATTCCAGATGAGCGCTCGAAAATGAGAAGAAAGGAAAACCAGTGCATGAAGCTCTTGTCCAGCCGAGGAATCCTCATTCAAAAATAGTCATTTGCTCATTGAGCAAAAAAGCCGGAAGACTTAAAGAAGCAATTATACTGCTGACGATTCAATCGTACAAGCGATTTTGCCTTTTGCGCCATAATTTTACAGTCTTAAGAAGCAGGACGTATGCGCAGCTGGACACGTTCAATGCAAGAGGCTTTAAAGGGGTTTGGAATAAAACCCGAATTAGGGATGCAAAAGTCAAAAGCGTCTCTACGATTGAAGTGGAAGCAATATATACTGCTGACGGTTGAAAGTTGGAGAATTTGCCAACGCCGAAGGCGGCAGATTTGCATCCGAATCCCGCCCAGGTTACTATTGAGAAACTAGAGCCTGGTCGGGTCGAATGCGAAGGTGCCCCTTGGGCTAAGGCAAAACTCCAACTTTCAAGTGGAAGCAGTATAAACCAGCACTTGAGCAAGTTGCAAAAAAAATGCTAAGATAAATTTTCACCAAACTATTTGGACGACACCTTGATCACTGAAAATGCTTTTTTCTCCCTCATATTCCTCATCTGCGCCAGCATCCTTTCGGGGATGGCCTCCTGCCTTAACCGCTTAGGCCGCCTACAAGCTGAAGAAGAACTGAAAGAGCGGAGCCCCCAATTTTTCTTCAAAACCTTTGTCCAGTACTTCTTCGGCAAGCAGAAGTGGGACGGAATATTGTTTTCCCTTAGCTTCACAAAGCACCTTCTGCGCATCGGCTTTGTCCTGACCGCCTTTTTCTCAATCCTTGATCAGCCCTTTTTCAAAGATGCCCTCATCCACATTTCGAACAAAAATTACATCTACAATCCCTTGCAGCTCACCGGAATCACCCTCCTGATTCTCCTGATCTCGCTTACCGCTGATTTTGCGATGACCTTGATAGGTCAGTTAAAACCGCATGCGTCATTCCGCTTTTTTGCACCGGTTTCATCGCTGATTATGCTAATCTGCATGCCAATCACGGCTCCTTTCTTCCATATCTGGAAGCTTTTAATGCCCAAACCTGGCAAAGACAAACGCTTTTCCCCTACCTTCCGCATGCGCGACAAGGTGCAGGACCTTCTCCAAGAGACAGAGCTCGGCGTCTATCTTGATCCCAGCCAGCAGAAGTTCATTTTATCCGTCGTCTCTTTTAAAGAGAGGATCGCTCGAGAAGTCATGGTCCCTCGGATCAACATCTTCAGCCTCGATTCCGATACGCCGCTCGAGGAGGCCGCCCAGCGCTTTTTGACAGAAGGCTACAGCCGGATCCCCGTGTATAAAGACAGTGTCGATAACATCATCGGCGTTCTTCTCTACAAAGACGTCCTAAAAGTCTACGTCGACCAAAAGCAAGCGATGCAAAAAGTAGAAAAGCTCCTCAAACCGGTGTTATACACGCCTGAGACAAAAAAGATCTCGCAGCTTCTCCAAGAATTTCGCAGCAAGCAGATCCACCTTGCGATCGTTGTCGACGAATGGGGCGGCACCGAAGGGATCGTGACGATCGAAGACGTATTGGAAGAGCTTGTCGGAGAGATCGCCGATGAATATGACATCGGCCACGAGCGGCTCTATACCACACTTCCTGAAGGGGGCTGGATCGTCGATGCCAAGATGTCGATCATCGATATTTTGGAAGATTTGGAGATCGAGATCCCGCAAGGCCCCGAGTACGACACGATCGGCGGCTACATCTTCCACCGCGCAGGGACAATTCCCTCAAAAGGCTGGCGGATCCACCATGACGACTTTGACTTAGAAGTGTTGAGCTCAAGCGAACGGGCAATCGAGAAGATCCGGATCACTCCGCACGAAGCGGAGTAGATCTCTTGCATAACGCGCTTTGCTCTTCCCGAGTCGCGCTCAAGAGCACTTCGCCAGTTCCCCGCAACCTGTTCGCAGCCAAGGCTGCTTCACCTGCTCCCCGCAACCTGTTCGCAGCCAAGGCTGCTTCACCTGCTCCCCACTGCGAAGGTTCACCGAACCTTCTCGTGCGTCCGCAGCCTTTTTCCTCTTCTTGCAAAAGATTCGGCATTCAGGCAAAATACTTTTCATATCATATCCATGCCTTTGGGAGATTTTCATGCGTCGATCGATTTGTTTCTGTGAACCTAATTTATCCTTAGCAGGAGATGTAGCTACCTGGAAATTCTCATACACCACTGCAGCTTCTTTGCCAAAAGGGACCCGCCTGAAGTTCGATCTTCTCTCAAAGGGAAGAGATATCGACTGGGAATGCCCCCAAGTAAACCCAAAAGAAAAGAAAAATTTAATCTGGGCTGAAACTCCAGATGGCAAGGCATTTCCTGCAAAAGAATTAGAAGAAGAAGACCAGATCGTGCCATCCTTTGAATTTGTCCTGCCAAGCGAAATCAAGGCTGGCGAAACCCTTTCGATCTTTATGGGATCTCCTGATAAGAGCAGAGAAGAGCAGGAAAAAAATGGGAACCGCGCTCAAACCCATATCCAAAGGCGGCGCCCTTTCCACCTCTACATCGACCCTAAAGGCAAAGGCGACTATAAAGATCCTGAAATCTTTACCCTTGACGTTCGAGGAAATGTATTAAAAAACATCCGCATCGTAGCCCCTTCCATCGTCGCTAAGAACAAACGTTTTGATGTGATCATCCGTTTTGAAGACATCTTCGGCAACCTTACTAATAACGCCCCTGAAGGGACGCTCGTTGAGGTCAGCTACGAGCATTTGCGCGAAAACTTGAACTGGAAGCTTTTTGTTCCTGAGACAGGATTCATCAACCTACCCAATCTTTATTTCAATGAGCCGGGAGTTTATAAAATCCAGCTGCGCAACCTCCAAACTAACGACAAGTTTTTGTCAGCGCCGGTTAAATGCTTCAGCGACAACGACAAGAGCGTCTACTGGGGACTGCTCCATGGCGAGTCGGAAAGGGTCGATTCCGCTGAGAACATCGAATCGTGCTTGCGCCACTTCCGCGATGAGCGCAACAGTCAATTTTATGCCAGTTCTTCCTTCGAAAGCCAAGAAGAGACGTCTAACGAACATTGGAAGATGATCTCTACACAAGTTGCGGAGTTCAATGAAGATTACCGCTTCACGACCTACTTGGGATTCCAATGGTTTGGAGATACCGCTGAAGAAGGCCTTCGCCAGATCATCTATGCAAAAGACAATAAGCCTATCCTTCGTCGAAAAGACAGCAAGTCGAGCGCCCTGAAAAAAATTTACAAAAGCCACACTCCCAAGGACATGATGGGCATCCCCTCTTTTTCCATGGGAAAAGGACTGGAGACCACTTTTATCGACTTTACCCCTGAATATGAACGGGTCGTTGAGATCTACAACGCTTGGGGAAGCTCAGAATGCACAGAAAAAGAGGGCAACCCCCGTCCTATTACCTCTGAAGATAAGACTGGCGTGTTCGAATCGGAAAAAGGCTCTATTCGCAAGGCCTTGAACAACAACTGCCGTTTTGGCTTCGTTGCAGGCGGCCTAGATGACCGAGGAATCTACTCCGAGTTATATGAAAGCGGTCAAGTCCAATACAGCCCAGGCCTCACAGCGATCCTAGCTATTGAGCAGACGCGAGAGGCGCTTTGGCAAGCTTTGTACAATCGTTGCTGTTACGCTACAACCGGCGAAAGGATCATCGTTGGATTTTCAATAGCCAACATCTTTATGGGCAATGAGCTTAACACAAAGGCCAAGCCCGGCCTTAACTTCAATCGGCACATCAGCGGCTACGTTGCCGGAACAGACACCATTGAAGAGATTAACATCATCCGCAATGGAGTTCCTTTCCATACAATCCGCCCTGATACAACGCATATCGATTTCACCTTCGATGATACAGAGCCCCTTTCGAAAATCGCCCTCAAATCCCCCGATGAAAGACCCCCATTTGTCTACTATTACATTCGGGTCATTCAAAAGAATGGTCATATAGCTTGGGCCTCCCCTATCTGGATCGACATCACCGACCAAGCAGTTGTGGCTGTTGCTCCCAAGAAAAAGAAGAAAGGCGAATAGCTCTAAAAATTAAATTCACAACAAAAAAAGCGGCATGGAATACCATGCCGCTTTTTTTTGATTCAAATGGGTTATACTGCAACCGCTTAGGTTTTGTGAATTTCGATTTGGCTAGACATTGTCAAATCAATCCTCATCCTCACCCTGCCCACTTGGGGCAGGGCTTCGTCTGTCTCTAACCAGTTCGCAGTTTAATTCGACTACCCATCCAAAGATTTTTTTACAGGAAGTTTCTATAAAACCCATGGGGTGCAGCATAGCGATTTAATGCTTAAAATTTGCATACTCAAACAAGACGAAAATTCGGAAATTTTTCAAAGTCCAGTCCCCACTTTAAAGCACTTTTACCTGCATTGAACCACAATGGCCACCTTTTGACCTTCTCTTACGTCCGCAGACCTGAATTTGACCCCTTCTATGGCAAGTTTCCAGATGCCTCCAAAGGAGCACCTGCCTCCCCGTGCTCCTCCACTAGAAGATTAACCAAACCCTCTTGCGTGTCCGCCTCTGCATACGACACACTCGATGTTCCACATTTTGAAACTTCGCAAATGAATCAAAAAATCTCATGTATAGAGAGTGTCCGCAGTCGAATCAGCTCAACTTGACTAGGCTTAAACGCTTCCGGCCGGTTCAAATTAAATGATGGCATAACGCAGTCAAAACCAACTTTCAAGTGGAAGAAATATTACCGAGTAACTTCAAAGATTAGACTCTAAGTTGCTAAATCATGAACAGGATATTAGGATGAACAGGACAGGGGAAAGTAAAGGGGAGGGACATTATAGATCAAAAAAAATGAGGATGGGAAACCATCCTCATTTTTTTGCAATGTATTGCTAAAACTCAAATTATACAGTTGCTGTAGCAGCTGCAGCTTGTTGAGTGATAACTGCATCGATAGCACGACGGAACAAGCTGTTATCAGCTGTAATGTTCGCATAACGTGCGATGTCAGCGCGGTCAGCAGGTTCACCAGTAACTCGAACTTCGTTACGGATAACGCGGCCAGCCCAGTCATCAGCGTTTTGACGCTCGTCAGCTTGAACGTTCAGAGGATCAAGAATGTCTGCACCAGCGAGGTTCCACATTGTTCCTTTGACAGCATCTTGAACTTCAGGTGCAAGAAGAGCAAAAGCAACAACAACTTCATCTCTACCGAGGTTAGAAGCAATAGCAGTTCTTAATGCTTCTAATGGAGTTGCAGTTGGAGTTGTTGTTCCTGTTGCAGCACCAGTTGCAGCACCAGTTTGAGCAGTTGTATTTGTAGCTGTGTGAGCTGGTGTTTCTTCTGCTCTTACGAACAAGCTCTTGATTTTGCTGAAAATGCTGGAAAAGAAGTTTGCGATTCCATCAGCGAAACCTTTGAAGAAAGCGCCGATTTGTGCGCAGAATCCTTTCGACTCAGTAGCTTCTGCAGCTGGAGTTTGAGCTGTTTGGATTGTATCTGGTGTTGCAGCTACTCCTCCTGGAGTTGCTGTGTTAGCAGCTGTAGCATTTTGTGTTGCTGTAGCTGTAGCTGTTGCAGCTGGGTTAGCTGCTGTTACTGTAGTAGCCATAATAATTAAACCTCCTCTCTGGGTTTGTTGAAAACTGTTTTAAAATTCACTCTTGTACGGGCCTTAAGAAACTTGAGTTTCTGAAGTTGCACAAGTGTGCTTTTTTTTGCATGAATCATAGATCATAAATATTAAGACCATATTAAGAAAAGATAAAAAGTTCATTTTCTTACAACCCCCTAGGAATCAAGCTGTTAAATTCAAATTTTTTTAAGAAAGATGCCTTCACGATGCTTTCCAAAAGGGTTTTATAGAGTCAGACTTCCCAATTTTTGGCTCAAAATGGGTGAGAATTTGTTTAAGCTTGCGTTAAGAATTCTCTAAACTTTTGCAGATTTTTTGACCCGATACGACACCAAAGTGAAGAAGGCACAAGTTATGCCATTCTTAAGGAGGCTAGTTCTTTGAAAGAGCAAAAAAAACGGCTTAAAGCTGCCTTTAAGCCGTTGCGATTCTCCTTAAATAGAGGAGGAAGCTGCTTGCCCTATTGTTCCTCAGAATTAGAAACGCTGTTTGCAGCAACGTGCTGTACTGCTCGACGAAAAACGCTGTTAGGCGCCAAAATATCGACAAATGGGAGGATATCGCGCCGATCTTCTGTCTCATCGCGGTTACGGACCACGTTAAAGAGAATCCGGAATGCCCATTCTCTGATCTGGTCATCTTCTTGCAAATTTAAGCGCAAAGAGGAGTTCTCTCTTCTTAAATCTTCAAGTGCGATATCTTTCATCCGCATAATAATGGCCCTGCTTGGATCATTTCCAAGCCTTCTCATCGCTTCAAATATTAATGTGCGGTTTAGATTCGTATCACCTAAAAGACGCTGAAAATCTTGCATAGTGAATCGGTTCTCCGGCAAACGGGAAATGCCCGCTTGAGCATTGATAACCTCTTCGAGTGCTTCGACTAAAGGGCCATCTTCATGACCGATGCGATCACTAAATTCTTGGATATCTTGCCGCGGCGCCGCTTCACCTGGCAGTTGAACCTGACCACGGATCACACGATCGGCCCAATCCCGCGGAGGTTGACCATCCTCTTCTGTAAGCTCCCACATCGCAGCTTTCACGGCATCGCGGTCTGCAACGGGGAGTTGATAGAAGGCAGCAACCATTTGATCGCGGTTTTCAAATTGAAAGATCAACCCTATTCGAAATTTCTCGAGAGGAGTATCTGGAGTTGTTGACCCATTGGCAGCGTCCCCTTTGCCAAAAAAACTTTTCACCATATTAACGAGTCTTTCAATCGCACTCCAAATACCATCAGCAAAAACTTTCAGCTGGGCGCCGATCTTAGCGCAAAATCCCTGCGGTCCTTCTGCGTTCTCCGCTGCTGTTTGATCTTGCGGCCGAACTTCCCCCTCAAGCGATTCCATCCTTGTCTCTGCTTCACCTATTCCTCCTCGTACCTCATCACTCTCATAAAAATGGGGAGCTCCAGAGTATGGTTCTGCTCGTACGCCTGCGTGATGTATTGGTTGAAACGACATATAATTCCTCCTAGATTTGAAATTCGTTGTCGGTGATCGAATCAAAAATTTCAGTATGAATCATACTTTCTTAAGACAAATGCCCTCAAGCAGTTTTCTTTACAAACTCTTAAAAAAACTCGCTTATAGAGAGCATCTCATCACACTTCAGTTGCGAAATGGATCGATTTCGCTTATGATGGCGGGCCTATGCGCATTATTTTAGGCTCCCAATCGCCCCGGCGAAAAGAAATCTTAAGTTATTTTACCCTCTCTTTCGAGCAGGTGCCTTCCCATTTTGATGAGGACACAGTCCTCTTTTCTGGAGACCCGATCCAATACGCCCTTGAGCTCGCACAGAAAAAGAGCGATGAGCTCTCAAAACGTTTTTCAAGCGACATGATCATCACAGCTGATACGGTGGTCTATTTCAATGGAAAGATCTACAATAAGCCCAAAGACCTTGAGGAAGCCCACCGGATGATGAGGGAGCTTTCAGGCAACTGGCATTATGTCTACACAGCAGTCTCGATCCGGCAAGGAAATATTCACCTTGCAGAAACAGAAGAGACCAAGATTCGGCTGCATGAACTGACACCTGAACAAATTCAGCACTACCATTCCCACTGCTCTCCTCTGGACAAAGCAGCAGGTTATGCAATCCAAAAATCGGGAAGCATCATCGTCGATAGGATCGAAGGATGCTATTATAATGTGATGGGCTTTCCTGTGAACACGCTGCGCAAGCTTTTATCCCAAGTGGGAATCGACCTCTGGAGATACCTCAAACCGTTTTGACGGAAAATCAATCAATGAAAAAACGATCGCCCTTATACCCCCTTGTCCCCTTCGCATTGCTCTGCTCCGTTTGCACCGGATCTGATTCTAGCGCATCCGATCAAGTCGCCTCAATTGCAGAAGAGCCGGTGAACAAGCTGCATGTCCTCTATCTGATGCAGTCGAAAGAATGGGACAAGTCGATCGATCTATACAGGCAGTACAAGCAGCAGCTAGGCCGGCACGATTTTGAAATCCTGCAACAGATGGCCCTCATCATCCTTGAACAAGGAACGCGCAGCTCCGATCCCGAGCTTCAGCTGATCAGTATTTTCGGCACAGGGATTGCAGGCGTTGCAGCTGCAATCGATATCTTGGAAGCTGGGATCACAAGCCCCCATCCTCAAACGCAAATGGCGGCCATCCAGTATCTCGGCCACATGCAGGATGATCGGAGCGAAGAGCTTCTTACCAAAGCGATGTCTTCCGACTTCTTCTTCACCCGCATGGAAGCTGCCTACCAATTAGCTGCCAGAAAAAGCCGCGTTGCTGTTGGACAGATCGAATCGCTCATGTACAAAGTCCCTCCTCAAATGCGTTTCTTCTTTCCCCAGTTTTTCGCATTGATCGGCACATCGGACGCCATTTCCGTTCTCCGCCATATGATGGACGAGCCTTTCCACATGACGCGGATCGA
>JAFEGU010000191.1 GCA_018239725.1 Verrucomicrobiota bacterium
AAGCAACGTTTCGGTGTCTACGCCCTCGTTCACGTCACGCCCGAACTTATTGTACAAGAGCGCAAAATCCTAATCGATTCCCCTCTACCAGATGGCTCCAAGCGCAGCTCTGCAACAATCAATCGTTATACTGCCGTTCTTTCCGCCACTTTTGGCTATGCTGTTAAAAAACTCCGTTGGATTCCCGAGAACCCCTGCCGTACGTTATCTAAGCTAAAAGAAAGCTTCGGACGGGACCGCATTCTTAATGACGAAGAAATCTCCCGTCTCCTCGATGCATGCAAGCAAAGCAGGTCACCTTTGCTTTATCCGATCGTCCTCTTTGCTCTTACTACTGGAGCCCGCCGAGGAGAAATCCTTAGCCTCGAGTGGCGACACATCGATCTTGCAAAAGGCATTGCTTTCTTCCAAGAAACGAAAAATGGTCGTCCTCGCAGCGTAGCCTTATCTGATGCCGTAATCGCTGAACTAAAGGTGCTCTACGAAGCTCGTAACCTATCTAAGCCACTAGTATTTGCAAGCAAGACAGCTTTTGGCCGAATCGATATCAAAAAAGCCTGGATGCAAGCAGTCCAACGCGCTGGGCTCACTGACTACCATTTCCATGATTTGCGTCACCTTTTTTGCACCCTCGCCGCTGGTGACTTAGGTGCGTCTAATATTGAGCTTGCTACTGCAATGGGGCACCGGACTCTTTCCATGCTCCTCCGCTATTCTAATCTCGATGCCAAAAACAGTAAAAAATTCAGTGATCATATTTCAGAGAGAATTCTCAAAGGAAACACCCATGAATAAACAAGGCTTATCCACATTGTCGCAGCCCGCTGCGCCAATCTTGCCCAAGGGCCTCATCGACGAACTTCGTTCCATGATCGATCAGACTAGGGAGTCTGTAGCAACGATCGTAAACTCCAAGCTAGCAATGCTTTACTGGCATGTCGGCAATCGAGTGCGTAAGGAAATTTTGAATGATCAAAGGGCTGAATATGGACAGGAAATTGTCGCAGCAGTGTCGAGACAATTGACTTGTCTATACGGTACAGGGTTCTCGGACAAGAGCTTACGGCGCATGATCCAGTTCGGAGAGGTATTTCCTGATGAAAAGATTGTCGCATCGCTGCTGCGACAATTGAGTTGGACGCATTTTACAGTTCTGATCCCCATCAAAGATTCTGTTAAGAGAGAGTTTTACGCAGAGATGTGCCGTATCGAAAAGTGGAATGTTCGGACCCTTATTAAAAAAGTTAACTCCATGCTCTTTGAGCGTACGGCATTATCCAAAAAACCGGAATCTTTGGTTGAAGCAGAGATCGCATTGCTTCGCAAAGAGGACCGTCTTTCTCCCGATCTCGTCTTTCGGGACCCTTACTTTTTAGAGTTTCTGAACTTAGACGACCGCTACATGGAAAAAGATCTTGAAGATGCCATTATGCGCGAACTAGAGCAGTTTCTCCTTGAATTTGGCACGGGCTTCAGTTTTCTTGCACGCCAAAAGCGTATCGTAGTGGACAACATCGACTTCCATCTCGATCTCCTCTTTTTCCATCGCCGTCTTCGTAGATTAGTTGCCATTGAACTGAAAGTTGGCGACTTCCAACCCGAATTCAAAGGGCAAATGGAACTCTATCTCCGTTGGCTCGACAAACATGAACGGCAACCTAACGAAGAATCGCCCATCGGACTGATCCTTTGTACGGGGAAAAACCACGAATGCATCGAGCTTCTCGAACTGGATAAGGCAGGCATCCATGTTGCTG
>JAFEGU010000192.1 GCA_018239725.1 Verrucomicrobiota bacterium
CCATTAATACCCCATAGCTAGCGACAATCACCATCACATGGACCATCAACCAATATGGAGCATTTAAGACAGGTTCTAATTCGGCCGAAGCTGGAGCAAGAGAGGCAGCAATCAATAATAAGATCGCTGAGGAAACCGCTCCTAAAGGAACAAGATAGAGATACCGCTTTTTCAGAAAAAAAACCGATCCCCCAACAATCCACGCAACATACATAAATGTTTCCTGCATGTTGGCAACGGGAGGCCTGCTTTGAAAAGCGGCATACCCGATCAAAAAAACCGTATGCAATAGAACAGCAAACGAAAAAAGATGAGCTGGAGTTTTTTTTAGATTTTTAATGAAAAACAAAAACCCGGAAAACATATAAAGCGCAACCAACCCCATGACAATTTTAAGGATCATGCTTTACCCTCATTCTTTGGATAAACAATAAGATAATCCCCAGTCCTGTCAGGGCGGCTCCTGTAACCATCCAAAAACTTGATGTCGGATCCCAGCTGACAAGAAGCTGAACTTGACGATTTGACGGAGCGATCTCCTTTAGGGTGAATCGATAGCCATCGGCAGTATCGTAGGGACTGTTCAGTCCAACTGCAATATCTTTAAGTCTACCATCAGGATCTGTTAATGCCATATGACAGATGTGATTAGCCTTGTCAGCGTTAACCAAAAAAGCTGAATAAGGGATCTCTTTCAACTTCAGTTGGATTTGTGGATTGTGCATGCCTTCCAGAAACAGACAGCATGCATACAGGTGTGCCTTAAGAGAAGCAGTCCATTCAGATATGATCGGAAGCGGGGCATGGACATTGTAAAATACCTCTTTAGCTAGCCCTGTTCCAATTTGCATGCTTTGCCGAACCGCAAGAAATTGACTCAGCCGCAAGGCGCCTTCTTGAAACGAAAGGGGCACGGCATCCCAATCAAATGATTCCATGACATGCTGTAGAGGCAAGGGAAGCAGGACTTCCTTTGCATAAATTGTCTCTTCACTGCTCTTCGATTCAGAAAGCCAAAGAGGGAGCATTTCAAAGTATGGATATCCCGCTTTCTCGCATGCGCTTTTGAAAGGGAGCAGCAAAGCGCTTTCCCGATGCCCTTCAAGAACAATCTCTCAGTGACTCCCTTCCTTCGTTACCAAAAATATTCCTTCATAGCCCATGAGCCCTTTTACAAAAGATCCCCCAAGGATCAATAACAACCCGCAATGAGCAAGAACGAAGGGAAGATGGCCTTTCTGAAAGGGATAGCGACTGCATAATGAAATAAATAAATTGAGCAAAAAGCTGCAGATAAGAACAGAGAATAGGTCATTTTGCTGCCGCTGCGGCAGATCGATCAAAGTCGCGGCAGCAACAACAAACGCACTGGTGCGGCTGTGTTGAAAAATTCTATAGAGAATCGTTAAGGAAAATCCCCTAAAATAAAGAAACTCCTTTGTCGTCCTAGCAAGACAAACGAAGGAGTTCTAGATGCGTGCACG
>JAFEGU010000193.1 GCA_018239725.1 Verrucomicrobiota bacterium
CAAGATGGGCAATCCCGTACCTTAATGCTTTGAGGCGAGTAGCTTTAAGAGGAGAATCGGCCAGATATTCCAGCCTCTCTTCGATTTTCTTGTATTCTTCGTACGTCTTTTCGGCTTTTTCCAACCTTTCCCGGAACAGCCGCACCATCTCCTTTCGATCTGTAACGAAAAAGAGTTTAAGTAGGAACTCGTTGCGGGGAGTTTCGGACCCAGTCGGGCTGTTGAGCCATGCTTTAAACTCCTCTCTTCCTGTCTCTGTGATCGAAAAGACCTCTTTCTTTTTCTTTCCCACATAGACAACCTTGGAGATCACTTTTCCCTCTTTTGCCAACACCTTCAACATCGGATAGATCGTCGAGTCGGATTCCCGCCAGAAATAGACGGTCGATCTGCCCATGAGGGATTTGATCTCGTAACCTGAACACGGGCCATCAAGGAGCACCCCTAGAATCGCATACCGTGTTTTATTGACTAATCTCATAAAAATACCTAGTTTCTGGGTATATTGCCTGAGCTAGCAATTTCTAAAAAGATAAATCAATTATTGAATGCTCAGTCGAATACCGAAACTCGAGTTAATTAAATAATTATGTCGTCAAAAAAATAAATTGTTAATATTGCATCATCAACTATTAATGTAATATAATTCGACAAAAAACAAATTTGGAGAATTATGGCTGCTATTTTTTCTAGAAAATCAATTGTTGCAATTCTGTTCGGGTTGGTGGCTTGCACATGCGTTGCGTGGCACTTTAAACCAAAACCGATCACACGGGCTGCCATCGATGTCGGTTCCGGAAGCATCAAACTGACGGTTGCTAAAGTTGATGCTCAAAGCGGTAAAATCGATGAAATCCTCTACTCGGAAGAACATCCAGTTCCATTTAAACGGGATATCCAAGTCGGCGGAAAATCGATCTTGAGCGATAAAATCCAAACTGTGGCGTTTGAGACGCTGAGCAATCTGCAGAAAGAGCTTGCAGTCCATCGCCCAACGGAATGGAAGGGCATTGCCACGGCGGCTTCCAGGCAAGCAAAAAATGCTCCTGAAATGTTCAAGAAGATCAATGAGGAGCTTGGGATCGATGTCTCAATCATCTCTCAAAACGAAGAAGGGCGCCTCGGATTTGCTACAGCTGCAGCAGTCAGTAAAATCCCTCATGAAAACTTGATTGCTGTTGATTCTGGTTCGGGAAGTTTTCAAATTACGACGCTTATTGACGGCAACCTTGAAGTGATTGAAGGAGAGCTCGGCTATATCCCTAGTTTAGAAATGCTCATGGATATCAGGAAACAGAAGCTCGACCTGCAAACTCCTCCTGCGGTCGTTACCTTAAAAGAAGCGGAACTTCTCGTCGAAAGGATGCGTGCCAAGATGCCGCATCTGCCCGATGCTTTCTTACAAAAGAGCAAAGATCCAGCCAATACGATCGTTGGCATTGGCAATGAAAACTTCATCTTTGCCATGGGAGCAACAGGCGTTGGAAAAAAGACATTTAATAAAGAAGAGTTGTGGGAAGCCATTTCCCTTCATGCAGGTAAGCCTGCTGAAGAACTTCCTCAGTTTGCAAAACCAGATACGGCTGTTTTAGGAATGGTCCTTCTTTACAGTATCATGGACTGCATGGGGCTAGACCAAATCACTTCCCACCATGCTAACGGAAGCTGCGAAGGACTCCTGGTCGATCATGCGTACTGGTCCTCACCTTCTTCATCGGTCAGCTAATCATTCTAGCAATTGGAGTTGAGCCTTAAGCAATCGCTCAACTCCAAAAATATATGGACTTAAACCTTTTAGTCATTCCATGCTCTTTGAAAATCATTTGATTCTTGAGGTCTCTTGAACACACCTGACTTATTTTTGCCATTGGTTGCAGATGATGAGGACAAAAGTTCCATATTGAAAAACCGGATACGGAAAAACTACCGGCACATCAGAAAGTGGGCCAATCGTACGAAGACAAACTGCTTCCGGATCTACGACAAGGACATCAAGGAATATCCTCTGGCCATCGATTATTACGATGGTCGATTCTGCGTCCATTATTTTACCAGCACCCGCGATAGCGATGAGCCCCGCCAAGACCTCTATGAGGAAACAATGGAAGCCCTTAGCTCGCTTTTCCATGCAACGGAAGAGTCGGTCTACTGGCGGACCAGGGTAAAGAGGGAAAAGACAGAGCAATATGAAAAAGCGGGTGATAGGAAACAGTTCTTTTCCGTTTTTGAGCATGGACTGCGGTTCTGGGTCAATATGACCGATTACCTCGATACAGGGCTCTTTCTTGACCATCGGGAGACGCGCCGCATCGTCGCCTCAATGGCTTCCGGCAAGCGGCTGCTGAACCTTTTTGCCTACACCTGTTCCTTCAGTGTCCATGCCGCTGCTGCAGGCGCTTTGTCGACAAAGAGTGTGGACCTCTCGAACACCTACACCGATTGGGGCAGGGACAACTTTGAGCTGAATGCGCTACCTTTAAAAAACAATCAGATCGTCCGAGGCGACTGTCTTACGTTCCTTGAACAAGAGCGGGGCGTCTATGACCTGATCGTAATCGATCCTCCAACGATCTCCCGTTCGAAGAAAATGGAGCAGATGTTCGATATTCAAAGGGACTACCCCTTTTTAATCACCAAGGCGCTGTCCCTTTTATCGCCGGATGGGACGATCATTTTTAGCACAAATTCCCGCGATTTCGACTTTGACGCAAGCTTATTTGACGGTTGCAAGATCGAGGATATCTCCAAAAAAACGATCCCTATCGACTTTCATAACCAAAAGATCCACCGCTGCTGGAAGATCTCTTAAACTCGACTTTGCAACTTTTTAGGGCCAAAGGCCTCGGGGTATTTGCCCTCTCAGGAGTTTATTTAACCAGGAAGGGGTTAGAAACCCCTTCCTGGTTAAATAAACCTTCTAGTTCGACTGGATGTCGAACGTCAGTGGGCGAATGGACGAGGCAGGGGGCCCTAAAAAGTTGCAAAGTCGAGTTAAAGCATTGCTTGAATCCAAGAGGATCGCAACTTGCTTTTTTCAATAGGATCTTCTATAAAATCCTCCGCAAAAAGGATTGAATTTATGACCAAGCCCAAAGATCGCATCAACTCTCTTGCCCACGCTTATTTGCTATCAAGCGCAATTATTGCAGCTGCCGATCTGGGAATCGCCGACCTTTTATGGAAAAATCCTGAACAAACTGTCGATCAATTGTCAAACACGTTGAAAATCGATCCGCGCTATCTTTTCCGGTTGCTTCGCTATTTGGTGAGCCATCAAATATTTGCCCAAAACCCAAACGGCACGTTTTCCTTAAATCCAGAAGCAGCCTATTTGTCAGATGAACACCCTGAATCGATTCGGCATGCCCTGCTTGTAACTCCAGGGCTCAGATGGAATGCGATTGGAGCTATCCGAGAAGCTGTAACCCATGGCAAGCCTGCATTTGATCTACTTCATGGAAAGACCTACTTTGAATACTTGGCTGAAAACCCCGAAGCAGAGAAAAAGTTCAACTCCCACATGACAACGTATACGCAGGAAGAAGACAGGTTGATCGCTCCCCTCCTGCCTCTAAACAAGTCCCATACCGTGATGGATATTGGAGGCGGAGAAGGGCAGTTTTTAAATGAGATTTTGAATCATTTTTCTGACATCCGAGGGATTTTATTTGATCTCAACAACGTCATTTCCAATAAAAAAATCCAACACGATTGCAAGCGATGGGAAGCTCTAGGAGGCAGCTTTTTCGATGCGCTGCCTAAAACAAACGCTGACTCCTATGTCCTAAAACGCGTCTTGCATAATTGGGGAGATGAAGATTGCATTAGAATTCTAAGCAATATCCGCCAAACAATGAAAGAAGGCAGCAGCCTGTTCATTATTGAAGGAGTTGTTCCCGAAAACACCTCACAGCACCCTAGCAAAGACACCGATCTATTTTTAATGACCCTGTTTCCCGGCAGTGAAAGAACAGAGAAGGAATTGGAGGAATTAGCCAAACAAGCCCATTTGCAAATCACACGGACCTTGGCAACCCCGACATTTCTTTCGATTGTTGAACTGAAACATCAGATCCACTCTGAAAACTTAAATCCTCTTTTTGCTAGTAATCTTTAAGAGTAAGGGCATTGGCGGCTTTTGTTGTCCGTTTGAGCCCCAGCTTTTTGAAATAGAGGATGACCTTTGCCGGCAAAATGGATCCGATGAAGTTGATCCATTTGCTGTAAGAAGAGCTCTTCATGATCCGTGCGCTCATCTTTGCCAACGCCTGGTTTTTTTCTGCAAACGGCCGCACCAATTGCTCATACCGGAAAAAAGCGCGTTTGTAATCGCCTTGGGCCTCTGCAAGTTCGCCGGCAAGGACATAGGCGCCGGCAATCGCTATACTAGTCCCCTGACCGGACATGGGAGTTGCGGAATAGGCAGCGTCTCCCACAAGTGTCACGCGCCCTTTCGACCAGGTAGGCATATGGATCTGAGCCATCGCATCGAAGTAGAAATCGGGACTATCTTGCATCGCTTCAAGAATGCGGGGCATTTCCCATCCGGAATCGGCAAAAACCTTTTCCATTATCTTCTTTTGTTCTTTAGGATCGCGCGAACTAAAAGGTTCCGGCAATGAAAAAGCGATGGCGGCTTTCGCATTGGGATCGTTCCTGTCCCGATACACGTTCACATAGCGTTGAGGAGAATGGTATTCGATCTCGCATGCCGTCAAATTGAGAAAGTTCGGGATCGAAAAAACAGAAACATAGACTCCAAATTCCTTTGAGAAATTGGACTCGTCGCCAAAAATGAGCTTCCGCACAGTCGAATGCAGTCCGTCCGCTCCTATCACCAAATCAAAGGTTCGGGGGCTGCTCTTTTCAAACTCGACGTAAACGCCATCTAAGTTTTCCGTCAACCGTACGATCGAATTGCCATAGAGACATTCGACATCCTCAATGGCTTGTTTCATGATCACACACAGATTGCCGCGCATGATCTCAAGGTCTACCCCTTCTAACCGGGTACCGCTTAAGTCCGCGGTCATCTCTGCCACCTGATCGCCCTGCTTATCGACGCAGATCGCATGGTCGATCGATGTTCTTTGTTCAACAATCGTTGAATAGATGCCCATCCTCTTGAGAATTTCAAGAGCGACGCCGCGAAGGTCGATCTTGTACCCCCCTGTCCGCAAAGAGGGGTGTTTTTCAACCAGAGTAGGGACAAATCCCTGTTTTTTGAGCCAATAAGCCAGAGTAAGTCCTGCAACTCCGGCGCCGGAAATAAGAACATGTTTATTTTTCATATTGCCTCTTTTAGAACCGGTATCCGAGCGTTGTGATGCAGCCTGAATAATCTTCTGAGGCTTTTGAGCTGCGAAGGTACAGGTTAAAGGGTTCTAATCGCAAATCCCAGTGTCTATCACGACCAAAACGAATTGTAAAGGGAACCCCGACTTGGATCCCAATCACAGGAGATCCCCAGTTAAAGCGCTTATGGCTTACCGGCGAACCTGCCATGACCTTGCCATTCAATCCTAAGTTAAAGACCGATGTAAACTCATGATGATAAAGAAAGCCTAACGCCCCATAGACAATGCCTGGCTTATGATGCCAGCGCAACGGGTGATGATGGACGTGGAAATCTTCAATATATCCAGCTGCCGCAAAAGGGGTCAGATGGTCTTTTTGATTAAAGAAAAAGCTATACCCCATCCGAAGTTCCGTGTTCAGTAAAAGATGGTTCTTGTTGCAACTGACGACAAATGCTTCCGCGCCGGCATAGATGGCGTTCACTTTAATCCTCTCGTAGCACTGATGGAAAGGGATGAAGAGCACAGCGCGGTTATTGTACTGGACAAACTGCTTATTTTGTTCGTGTTCGGTACTGCTGATGCTCGCACCCGATTCTGCAAGTAACGGCATCGTCATCAAAAAAGGGATCAATGTTAAATTTTTAAATTTCATTTCAATGGCTCCTGAATTTCAGTTTAAAGTTCTTAAAGAAAACGGAGTATACAAAACCGACCGACGGTCGGTCAATAACAAAAATTGATTGACCCGATGCTTCTTGGGGCTATAATCAGGGGAATTCTAGAGGTAGGCACATGATCAGGACTGTAAAAAAATCTGCAGAACGACGAGCTGAAATTGTAAAGACGGCTCGCCTGCTGTTCCAAACGAAAGAATACGAAAAAGCCACCATGCAGGATGTGATGGAGGCCTTGGATATTGCCAAAGGGACGATCTACCACTACTTCAAATCCAAAGAAGACCTTCTCGAGGCTGTCATCGAGGACATCGTAGAGCAGAATATCCAACAGATGCAGGCGCTGGCCAAGAACGCAGTGGGCGATGCCCTGCAAAAGATGCGGTTTTTGATAAAAGCTGGACAGATCGCATCGGACAACCAACCGATTTTGGAATACCTTCATAAGCCAGGCAATTATGCGATGCACACCCGCCTTCTTGCCGCTGTTTTGGTCAAGCAAGCGCCTCTTTATGCGGAAGTGATCCAGCAGGGCTGCAAGGAAGGCGTTTTTAAGACTGGATCGCCGCTCGAATGCGCAGAATTTATCCTCTCCGCAGTCCAATTCCTAACCGACATGGGGATTTATCCATGGACGCAAGAGGATTTACAGCGGCGCATGCAAGCATTTCCTAAGCTGATCGAACAAATGCTCTCAGCTCCTGCAGGATCCTTCCAATTCCTCGTCGAGTGAAAAGATCTTCAAAAGTGGAACTCGATGCCGGCGTTCAGGCCTTGCGCCCAAAAAGTCAATGAATGGAATGGAACTTTTGGCCTGTGCAGACCTTTTGGCGCCGGAGCCGGTCCTGGAGGACCTCCAAACGGAATAGGCCCTGGACCTGTGCCGACTGTTGCTCTTGAGGCATCGGCCAGTGCTGTACGGGTTGAGTTGATCTTTCGATCGATTTGATTTCCCGGGCGCAGCACCTTGCTGATCCATAAAAAGCTATACCCGACATGGATCTCAAGATGTTTGTCTATTTCAAAGCCTGTCTGCACTTTTGTTTCAAAGCCCCAGGCTAGCGGGTTTTTATGATGGGAGCCGATATTGCTTGGCTCTGCAAAAATGCCGCCATGCAATGTCTTATTCGCTGTCCCCTGAGTTAAAAAGAAGAGATTGCCGCCGCTTGTCTTGCTGGAACCTTCCACTTTCACTTTTTGAAGAACAGTTCCTACTGCTCCTTTGAATGCTGCCTCCAAATGCCATCGTTTTGTCTGGTAGCTGGCATCGATTTTCAATTGACCGGCCAGAAAATCATTGGTCGTATCAAACCGATCAGCAATATTGTAAAAGGCATTTCCGAATGTGGAATGGGGTGCAGCGTGGGTCTTGCCTTTAAAGCTGAGCTTTTCTTGAAGCTCAAACCAGCAGAATCCTCCATGCCACTTCAGCTGAAAACTCTTCTTGTCGATCATCCGATAGATGGCATTGAGTTCAGCGCCTTGGAGACGGCTTTTTAATTCCAGCCTGTATTTTGCAACAAAACCAGGGTCTTCTTCAATGGGACCCGGCAAAATAAAGATCGTTTCCCCAGGGACGCCATTTAATCCAAAAACTCCGCTGACATCGAAGATAGGGACCGGGTAATTTGGCGATCCCGGCTCCCCTGATGTATGTAGAGATTTCGATTCGGAGACCGTGGGAAGGAGAAAATAGCCGCCTTCGATCCCTATGCGCCGTTTGATCCACAAGCCCGCATCAACATCAAAGCCCTGCATCAGGCCCATATCGATCGGATGTTTACCTAAGACAACACGTGTATGAGGCTGTCCGATCGCTCCGGGAAGAAGGTCGGCAAAAGAAGCTTTGGTAATGAGTGGAACGGGAACGGGGCTGTCCTTAATGAACCATAGGAGGTAGTCAGCATTGATCCAATTTTTATTTTTCTCCTGCGCACATGCAGAGCCTGCAAAGAGCAAAGCGATAAAAAGGTATTTCCACATATGAACCATTTTTTATCATTTTAAAACAAATATTACCATTTCAATAAAGAGATAAACTGCTTAAACTCTCTGCCCAAAAATAGAGGTATAGTCCTATGACAGCAGAAGTTTTTTTAACATCAGGTCCATCTACTTCTTTGACTTCTTCTTCGCAAATTCCTCATGTTAAAATACGGTCCAAAGACACCCCTTCCATATTGATCGGATGCAGCATGATGCGGGATATTCTGGCAGAGACCTTTAGCGACATTCGCTTCATCCTGGATGATCGGAGCGCTGCCGATTCAAGTAAACTGCTATTTCCAAGAGACCAAGCGATCACCCGGCTTGACGGCTCGCAGCTCATCCACTACTCTTTTAGACAAACAGGTTCAGAATTGTGCTGGAGCTCTTTAGCTCTGCTACCCGAAAGCTCAAATCATTTCCTCTCCTCAATAAGGTCAGCCTATAGCACGGGATTCGAACAGAGCAATACTGACTATTCCCTCAAGTTTTCAGAGCAACTCCAGATCCCTTATGAAAGAGCCCTTTCTTGCATCGAGGGCGGAAACTGCTTTTTGTTTACGGCCAATGAAGAACCTTGCGCCCTAGTTGGCTGCCATAGCCAAGTCCTCAGCCTGCTCGCTTTAGAAGAGCAGGGGTACTTTGCTAAGAATGAAGAGGTTCTTCAAAAAATCGCTGAACATGCAGTCCCGTCCGAATGGGCTATCAGAATGGCTAGGAATTGGCAGTATCATCAAGAACGGGAGCCGATCGAATCGCTGAAAAGAACAAAGAAATCTCTTTTTGAACAATTTATCAATGCCAAGGATCCGTTATTAAGAAGCGAACTTCAAGCTCAAATGGCAGCAATCGAAGAAAAATTGAAACCTCTTGAACTGCTCAAGAAATGGAGCAACGACACAGAATTTAAAAAGGCCCTCCAAGCTCCTATTCTCGAAGAAGATCGGATGAAATACCAGGTTGAAGCAAGACTCTTTGAAGCGAAATTACAGCTGACAAAATCCGTTATGGCAAAAGAACTCGGCGTACCAGAGAAAAACGTTGTCATTCTGCCTCAAAAGAAATTTCATCTCGATATGGAGATGTTCTTAGGAGCAAAGAATACAGTTTATGTCCAAGATGAACAATTAGCTCAAGAAGCGCTGTCGAATATTCATTATGGATCAAGGTCATTTAAAACAACTGTCGAGCACTTCCTCCAAGGTTCCATGGCAAGAGCCCCCGCTGATCGAGCAAAAAATCAACAAACAGTTGAACTGTTAGCTCAGATCGGCTGCACGATGGTCCCTGTGCCAGGTTACTTTGAATCGGACTCTGAAACCTCCCGAGTCAATTTCTTCAATGGCTTAAAACTGGGCACACGATTCATCACGAACCAAGCTCCGCATGGTTTTGAATGCCTCCAAGAAGCCTTTGAAAGGACTGTCCGGTTAATAGATCCTGATCTGCATATTTTCTTTGCAGGAGGACGAACCATCCAAGAAATACTAAAAGCGGGCGCTGGGATCCATTGCATAACCCGTGAGATCCTATAAACAGTTGAGGCAGTTTTGCAACTGCCTCCTAGATCTAATCAGGCAAAAACTGGCTGGCTAAGTCTTTGGCCAATTTTCCGTCGACGGCGCTGTTAAGCTTCATAACACCTTTCATGACAAGGCCCAGGTCCTTTTTGCTCTTGGCTCCCGATTCTGCAATTGCTTGCTCAACAAGCTTCTTGGTCTCTTCCGAAGATGGAGCTTTAGGCAAAAACTCTTCCACGACCTTCATTTCGCTCTTCAAAGAGTCGACCATTTCGGTCCTGTTTACCGCTTGGGCCTGCTCAAGGGCCTCCTGAAGATTGCCAAAATAGGTTTTGAAGAGCTTGAGAACTTCCGCATCCGGCAGGCCGCAACGGGCATCTACAGCCATAATTTTTGACTTCAGCATGCGCAATGCGCCAAGACGGACCTGGTCTCGGTTTCTCATCGCTTCTTTGATACCTTCATTCAGTTGATCAATAATCGCCATAATCCATCCTTGTTTGCTAAGCGTGTTTCGAAATTGGGAGAAAATAACAGGATATTAGGATGGACTGGATAAAGAATTTGGTTTTAGTGTATTTTTCTTCATCCTGTCGATCCTAATATCCTGTTATTTTTCATAAGAGTTAACAAAAGCGGCTCAGTTAAAAAACCCAAGTTTTGAAGTTTTTTGTCCACATTTGCAATTCCCAGTCTACCATATTAAAAATAGCCATGAATTAATCCCAACGAATTTTGCCTACGCTTACTTGCTCATTCTGGTACACCAGCAATCGCTGAGATGGTCATTGACAAGGCCGACCGCCTGCATGAAAGCATAGATGATTTTTGGGCCGACAAAGGTCATTCCCCTTTTCTTGAGATTTTTTGAAAGAGCTTCGCTTTCCGGTGTGAAGCATGGGACGTCCTTGAGGTGCTTCCGGTGTTTTACAATCGGCTTTCCATGGACGAAGTTCCATACGTAGCAATCGAACGAACCGAACTCTTTCTGGATGGCCAAGTAAGCTTGCGCATTGCGGCGCGCTGCATAAATTTTCAGCCGGTTACGAATGATCCCTTTATTTTTAAGCAAGGCGTTCAATTCTTTATCGGTCATTTTGGCCACTTTGACCGGGTCGAAATAATGAAAGGCCTTTCGATACTCTCCTCTTCTTTTTAGGATCGTCTCCCAGCTTAAACCTGCCTGAGCTCCCTCGAGGATCAGCATTTCGAACAAATGCCGATCGTCATGGACGGGAATCCCCCATTCCTTATCGTGATACTCGGCATAGAATTCTTTGCCAGGCCCAGAGCCAAAACAGCGCATTTTATCTTTTTTCATGAGCAATTAACCATTCCTTTCTTTTAAGTCCCCCGCCATATCCTCCAAGCTCACCATTGGTATTGATCACCCGGTGGCAAGGGATCACAATGGCAAATTGGTTGGCTCCATTGGCCGATGCAACAGCGCGGACTGCTGAACCTTTTCCGATCGCAACGGCGAGCTCCTTGTAGGAGCGCGTTTCTCCAAAGGGAATTTTTTGGAGCTCTTCCCACACCCTTTTTTGAAATGGGGAGCCTATCAGAAAAAGAGGCGTTGTGAATGCGCGCAATTTTCCTGAAAAGTAGGCGCTGAGCTCTTTCTGGATCTGCTCGATCGGCTTTGCCATACCAGGAATGATCGGAAGCTTAGTTCTCTTTCTTAACCGCTCGATCTCCTTCTCCAACCCACGCCGATCGACAAACTCAAGCAAATATAGCGCCTCATCGTCTGCAACAGCAATCATAGGTCCTAAAGGGGTATCTATCCAAGCAGCTTTTAAAAATTGGCATCCTTTGCTTTTCGAAGGAGCCGCTCCCATGATGCGGGAAAAGGCGTCCCTAAATCCGCTTCCCGATTCATAGCCTGTTGAGAGCTGCGCATCGATTACAGAGACCCCTTCTCTGATCTGTTTCATGGCAAGCCCCATCCTCCTTGCTCGGACATAGGCGAAAAAGGTCATTCCAAACCGCTTATTGAATTGCCTTGTGAGCAATAAAGACTACCTGCGCCTCATTTATGGAAAGAAATTCCGCAAAGTACAGGCTCCTCTGAAAAAACTACGCCGACACCTTGAATTGGCCACATGAAACAAGATGGGAAACTAGGCCGATGCTAATTGAAAGGTCCTGTCGGTGACCAAATACATACCCTTCTTGTTGGCGTAGGCCACAACTTCAGCACGATCCTCAGGAAACTGAGGCTTTTTTGCGTTTTTTACTGTGGCTCTATTTTGGTTGGGAAACCAGACGATCGTTAAAAATAGGGCGGTCAAATCAAGCAAGCATCCCTGCTTTTTCAGTCGCTAGGTAAATCAGGGACGACTTTTCTAGGTATTTGAAAAACTCAAGCATTGCATCAGCATCAACTGTGTTATATAGTGGTTCCACTTGAAAGCCCTTGTTTCTTTTGGCGATTGGGATCCACGGGCACGGCACTTGCGCCAAAGCACTTTAAAGCCTCTTGCATCGAACGTATGCAGCTGTGCATACGTCCTGCTTCTTAAGACTCTAAAATTAGGGCGCAAAAGGCAAAATCGCTTGTACGATTGAATCGTCAGCAGTATATGTTCAAAAGACATATGAGGTAAAACACAACCACAAATTTTGAGAATAATCGATCATGAAACTTAAGACGCCTGAACTGCTGCGGAAACAATGCTACATCGATGGAACATGGCAAGATGCACAAAACGGGACCGTATTTCCCATCCACAATCCTAGCACGGGAGAGTTGATTGGAGAAGTTCCTAAAATGGGAACTGAGGAAACACAGCGAGCGATCAAGGCCGCTGCACTTGCATTACCTGAATGGAAAGCTAGGACCGCAAAAGAACGGAGCCAAATCCTTCGGCGTTGGTACGATCTGATCATCGAACATATCGACGATTTGGCTGCGATCCTGACCAGCGAACAGGGAAAACCGTTAACGGAAGCGCTGACAGAGATCCGGTATGGCGCCAGTTTTATCGAGTGGTTCGCGGAAGAGGCTAAAAGAGTTTATGGAGACATTATCCCCTCTGCTGTCAAAGACCAGCATCTTCTCGTCATCAAACAACCGATCGGCGTTGTCGGCGCCATCACACCGTGGAATTTTCCTAGCGCGATGATCACACGCAAATGCGGGCCCGCTTTGGCAGCAGGATGCACGATCATCGTCAAGCCTGCGGAAGCAACCCCTTTTTCCGCCTTTGCTCTAGCAGAACTTGCCTCAAAAGCCGGCTTTCCCCCCGGTGTTCTTAACATCCTGACAGGCGATCCGGCTGCGATCGGCGCTGAGATGACAAGCAATCCTCTTGTCCGCAAAATTTCCTTCACCGGATCTACAAGGGTCGGCAAACTTCTCATGGCCCAAAGCTCTGGGACAGTCAAAAAAGTGTCGCTTGAGCTTGGGGGCAGCGCTCCTTTTCTCGTATTTGCCGATGCCGATATCGATAGCGCAGTGGAAGGACTTATCACTTCGAAATTTCGCAATACGGGCCAGGCCTGCGTCTGCGCAGACCGGATCTTTGTCGAAAACACAATCTACGATACGTTTGTCCAAGCTTTGATCAAAGCAGTCAAAACCTTGAAGATCGGAGATGGTTTCGAAAAGGGGGTTCAGCAAGGCCCTTTGATCAATACCGCAGCTGTTGAAAAAGTAGAACGTCATCTGCAGGATGCTGTCTCAAAAGGCGCTGCCATATCCTGCGGAGGAAAACGCCACCCTCTCGGGAAGACCTTCTTTGAACCCACTGTTGTTGAAAATGTCGACTTCTCCATGCAAATCATGAAAGAGGAGACGTTCGGTCCCGTCGCCCCATTGATGAGATTTAACACGGAAGCGGAAGCAATCCGTATGGCAAACGATACGGACTACGGGCTAGCTTCTTACATCTATAGCCGCGATATTCACCGGATTTGGCGCGTATCTGAAGCTTTAGAGTTCGGTATGGTCAGCGTCAACGGCGGCTTTTTTTCCAACGAGGTCGCTCCATTCGGCGGCATCAAGGAATCGGGCATCGGCCGGGAGGGATCAAAGTACGGCCTCGATGATTACCTCGAGATCAAGTACATTTGCATGACCGGACCTTCTACGGGAAAGTGAATCATTCTGAAACAACTTGTCAAATTCCTAATTTTTCAAGTTGTTTTGGCATAAATTGCGCCTTTGAACATATCTGAGTAATATGCTTCTGTCGATTTTTGGGTTCTTAGGACTTTTTCAAAAAACAGGTTTTGAGAACGATGGTGGACTTTCCTTCGCGGCATTCCACCTCTTCTTCATTATCGGTCAAATGGATATTCTTGAACTTTGTTCCCCGTTTTAGGGTCATCGAAGATCCTTTCACCTTTAGATCTTTAATGACTTGGACAGAATCTCCCTCGTTGAGGGGATTCCCGTTGCAATCCTTTGTGCTCATCATTTCCTACCATGCCGGAAAATTCTCTCGGCTTATTTGTTTTAGTTCAGGGAAGTCCGAATTCGCTATTCAACAGAAGAGGAATATCTTCTTCTTGGACCATGATAGAGGATGTCCTGATCGGATCCTTCTGGTCAATGCATTTCCGATTAATTCAACCGTTTCATCGTGGCGCGCAATCATGCAGATCCTCTTTTTATAAAAAACAGACTCTTCATGAGTCTGATGAAAATAGTTGCGCTCTTCAAAATCAGCTACTGTTTTAGGTCCCCTTGTAAAAACATACCAAGAGGTCCATTTTTTCCCATCCAGCTCCTGGATAATATATTCGCCGTCTTGAAGAACGGATCGAAAAGTTCGATGGCCTTGCTGTTGAGGCTCAGGGTTGTCTAATAACAATGGATAGATAAAACCATTGCCATATCCAACATCGACCAGCCACAGGTCCTCTAGCATAACTGCCAAGACCATATGCTGGCTCCCAGGGATCTCCAACTGTTGATTATTGTACAAACGAGCGTTGTAGAGGAATACCTCGAAACCTAATGCTTGAAGCACATGAAAGAAAAAGCCGTTCAGCTCGTAGCAATATCCTCCGCGGCGCCTGGCCACGATCTTATCGTAAAGGTCCGGCAAGGAAAGTGAAAATCTCTTACCCGAAAAGATGTCCAAGGTTTCAAAGGGGATTTTTGCGATAAATGCTGCGTGCAGAAGCTTTAATGTCTGTTGATTGATGGCAATCGTATCAGAAAATTCGATCCGTCGCAAAAATGCGGATATTTCAGTTTCTGAAATTTTGGATAGATCCTTTTTTTCCTTATCCATTGTGAACTGCTTGCCTGAGCTGCTAAAATGGACATGTTAGAAAGAACAGTGAATTTTTCCCACCAGAACTTTTAAGCGCCCGCACTTTCGCTAGCATCCCATGCCGATCATAAGCAGGACCGGGATCAAATGATCAGTCTTCAAGGTATAGGTCTTATTGGGAACGACATCGACCCAATTGGTATGCAGATCAGGGTTGTCGCCTTGGCCGTTCGACCAAACAAGTACCCGGAAGCTCTCGGCCTTGTCGGGAACAGTTAATTTGACCTTTCCCAAATCGTTGACCACTTGGATGGTCTTGGGATCCAATTTTTGGCCATGCATCGTTGCCTGATTGGCAGCATCGACTTCTTTGGCCGAGCTTGCCCATTGGATTGCAAGCTTCGATTTTTCGTTGATGTTCGGATAAGGAGACTGGTTGTCCAGATAAATGACGTCGGCAAATCCAGTTGCGGCAATGACCAATAGCGAGAAAATAAATAGCGCGATCTTTTTCATGTTCCACCGGTTGTTATTCGATTGTTATCCCTTCTTGAGGCGTGCATACGGGAGCATCATTGAGCTGAGGAGCTTTTAGCGGGAAAGTCCCCTCTGCGCAAAGGGTGGACTTTTTACCGACCCCTTTGAACGGCAATTTGGGGATGTGCACTGTGACATTTTTGATGACGTTGACTGCCTCTGCAATCTCAAAGTCGCCGACCATGCTCAAGAACTGATAGCTCTCTTCGGGAGTAAGCCCTTGCGTGCGCACAAGGAAGTCGATCGCATTTTTGGAAGCTAGCTTCATTGCCTCGAAAAGGTCTACGTTCAAGCCAACGATCATCCAGTGGGTCTCATTTTCGATGATCGGCCAAGTAAATACGTTCCCCCCTTTTCTTTTCGTAACGTCGGAGACCCCTTCCGCCTTCAGATCTTTTCTGACAATAAACTGCAAGGTGATCCCTTCATAGGCAGTCTCCAGAGCGGTGACATCGATCTCACCATTGCTCTGCATCGCATGCGAATCCCCCGTCCAGACAAGGCCCCCTTTTTGAAAGACAGGAACGAACAAGATCGAACCTGCTTGCAGTTCAGGCTGGTCCAAGTTGCCGGCAAAAGGCCCTGGCGGAACAGAATTGAACTCTCCTGGCACAGGCTGGCACATTTCTGCCTGAATATTAACGGGCCAAGCTTTTGGCCAGTCAAGAGGTGGAGCTACAGCGATGATCCCTGGAAAGGGCTTCAGCTGCAAGCAGACACCTTTTGAGAACTCGGTCGTGTTGTTCTTTTTGTCGAACTTGAAGTACTTGATCCTCGGTTTAGTAAATTCGGTAAGGATCCCTTGCGTAGGGCTTAAGAAATTATAGCCCCAGTCG
>JAFEGU010000194.1 GCA_018239725.1 Verrucomicrobiota bacterium
AGCAGCACCGATTATCTTCTGACCAATCCGGGCGACGGACTCTTCAACTTAAGCCCGTGCGATGTCGATGCGGTTAACACAGGCACAATCAATACCTCAGGCGCAATCACACACGTCCAATCCTGTCCTGACGCCACCCCCTGCCCTCCTTAATCCGACGAGTTTTTCATCACCATTTATGTCATCATATCCTTTGCAAACATCTTACTTCCCATCCCTACTTTCTTTTTATTTAAAAAAATCGTTTCCATAAATTACAGAATTAATTTATTGGTGAAATTAAACGCTACTAGAAATAAAAATACGATTCGGCGCATTCATAAAAAATTAAGAAAATAGCCTTATATAAACATCAATTAATATAAAAAACGGCAGTCGAAATGAAAAGCTTTGATTCAGAAGATTGTTCGCTATCGCTAAATCCTCATGCAGTCGGAAGCTCTCCCTCTGCGAAAAAGGAAGGCAATTTAACATCACCAAGCAATGATCTACCGACCCTGGACAGATTACAGGTTGTCGAACAAGTCCGGCGCTTTGCAGGAGCCACGACAGACGCCATTCTAGATCCCTGCATGGAGATTTTTAGGGCTCCAGACATCTGCGGGTTCATCGCGTACCGCATGGAGGCAAAGGTCCTCATCGTCTTTGGGGATCCCATCTGTGAAAGCAAAGATAAAGACCCTCTTGCCACAGCATTCGATGAGTTTGCCAAAAAGCAGGGATATAAGGTCATTTACGTATCAGCATCTAAATCGTTTGCCCATTGGGCGTCGGAACATCTGTGCGAGACAAGGATCGAATTTGGAGAGGAACTGATTTTAGACCCTTTCCGCGCCCCTGAGAAAGAATCGGGTACATACGGAAGCTTGGTACGCCGAAAAATTAAGCAGTCGATTCGAGAAGGGGTCAGATTCCATGAATTTTTAAACGATGACCCTCATTTGCAACAAGCCATTAAGCGCGTCGGAGAGTTATGGCTGCAAGGGCGCAGCGGCCCGCAGTTTCACATTTCCAATATTTACCTATTTGATGATGTTGCCGGCAAACGCTGGTTCTATGCAAAAAAAGGGGATCAAATAGTCGGAGTGATCACATTGAATCAATTGCAGACGCATCAGGGTTGGCTGCTCAACCACCTCATGCTGACCAAAGAAGCGCCCAACGGGACCTCTGAACTGCTTATCGTCTCGGTCTTAGAAGCTTTGAGAAATGAAGGTTGCCGCTATGTCACCGTAGGCATGGCCTCAAAGAAAGAGCTTGGGGAAATTG
>JAFEGU010000195.1 GCA_018239725.1 Verrucomicrobiota bacterium
TATAAGGAAGAGGCTTAATTTCAGATGAACAAAGACCTAGTCGCCATCTTTGAATATTTAGAGAGAGAAAAAGGGATCAAACGTGAAGTCATTATCACGGCTATCGAAGAATCTCTTAGGGCAGCTGCTCGCAAAAGCGTCAAGGGCTTGATCAATGTT
The DNA here is from genome assembly GCA_018239725.1 of Verrucomicrobiota bacterium. Classification (GTDB taxonomy): domain Bacteria; phylum Chlamydiota; class Chlamydiia; order Chlamydiales; family Rhabdochlamydiaceae; genus Acherontichlamydia. The sequence continues at coordinate 160 of JAFEGU010000195.1, forward strand.
TCCGTGCAGATCAATCCGAAAACTGGAAACATTGACGTCATTGCTCAAAAAGAAGTTGTCGACAAAGTGACCATTCCTGAAGAAGAGATCACCTTAGAAGATGCTCGCGTCCTAAACCCTTATTGCGAAATCGGGCAGTGGGTAGACATTTCAGTGACTCCCCAAGATTTCGGACGGATTGCTGCTCAAACAGCTCGCCAGATCATCTCTCAAAAATTGAGAGGAGCTGAAAGAGACGTCATTTACGAAGAATACCGGCACAGGATCAATGAGATCATCTCCGGGACAGTTAAACGTGTCGTTCGAGGAGCAACCCTCATTGTCGATCTTGGAAAAGTCGAGGCAATACTGCCTGACCGCTTTTATCCTAAGACGGAAAAATACAATGTTGGCGACCGCGTGCAAGCTCTTTTGCTGGAAGTCCGCGATACGGAAAGCGGCGGAGCCGAGGTCATCCTTTCCCGATCTCACCCTGAATTTGTCGCCCAGCTGTTTTCTCAAGAGGTACCAGAAATTCATGAAGGGACAATCATCATTGAAAAAATCGTCCGCGACGCTGGATACCGCACAAAACTGGCCGTCCGCTCCCAAGACCCAAAAATCGATCCGGTTGGAGCATGTGTTGGAATCCGTGGGAACCGCGTAAAAAATATCATCCGCGAGCTGAACAATGAAAAGATCGACATCATCCCATTTACAGAAGATCCTGTTCAGCTTCTTCAAAATTCATTGACTCCTGTCGAGATCAAGAAAATTAATGTGAACGACGATGGATCAGCCATCTCAATCGTTGTTACCGATGAAGACTACCCTGCTGCTCTCGGAAAGCGCGGCATGAATGCACGGCTTAACGGTGAACTGATTGGCGCTGAGCTCCATGTCCAAAAAATGAGCCAATACCAAAGTGCCATGAACATAGAACGTGCGCAGCTTGCCCTTGCAGACGATCCTACACTGGATGAGCCGCTGGCTGTCGAAGGTGTCAATAGCATGATCATTGAAAGCTTGATCAGCGCTGGATTCGATACTGCGCGCAAAGTCCTGAACGCTACACCAGAACAACTCTCATCGAGCCCTGAGATCAGCATTGAAATGGCATATAAGATACTTGAACAAATCCGAAAAAAGAGGGTCTAACAGTTGGCCAAAAATCTTAAACTAAACGTAAAAAACGCTCAGCTCGCCGAAGCTCTTAAGATCGGCCAGCTCAAAAAACCCTCTGCTCTTAAAAAAAAGAAAGCGGATGCGGCTGATACGGAATCTCCTTCAGCTGAAAGAAAAGAAGAAGCGGCTCCTGTTGAAGCAGCACAGCAAAAACAACCTGCGCCAGCTCCAGAGCCTACCGAATCTAAACCTTCCGTAGAACGCGAGGCTGAACCTACTCGTGCAGAAAGTGTTTCAGACCGTCCTATTGAAGCTGAAACAAAAGAACGTGTTGAAAAGCAAGCAGAACCTGAACGAGAAAAGCCCTCTGCAAGACCGTCACAGGAAGCGCCTCGATCTGAACAACCGACTCATCACACGCGACCTCCTTATCAACAACAATCCTATCCTCAATATAGACCGCGTCCTTCCCATCAGCAATACAGCAGCGATCAACACCGTGAAGGTGGTTATGGTGGAGGAGCTCCTAGAAGAGAAGGTTATCCATCTGGCCAAAGCCGCGAAGGTGGTTATCCGCAAGGTCCTCGCCGAGAAGGTGGAGGATACACACCCGGTGGGCCTCGACGCGAAGGTGGAGGATATACCTCCGGTGGTCCTCGACGCGAAGGTGGAGGATACACACCCGGCGGTCCTCGACGCGAAGGCGGAGGATACACACCCGGTGGTCCTCGCCGTGAAGGTGGTTATCCGCAAGGTCCTCGCCGTGAAGGTGTAGGATACACACCCGGCGGTCCTCGCCGCGAAGGCGGAGGATACGCACCAGGTGGTCCACGCCGCGAAGGCGGAGGATACGCTCCTGGCGGACCTCGTCGTGAAGGGGGATATCCGCAAGGGCCCCGCCGAGAAGGCTATTCACCGATGAGCAGACCTGTCATCCCTGGCAAAGAAGCGCATGGAGAACCACGCAAGTCGGCTCCGACAAAAGAGGCGCCAAAACCTGATACGGAAGAGGGTAAGAAATCAGCATTTAAGGATTTCAGAGAATATAAGCCGTCTAAAAAAGGCGGAACTTCTGAAAAGACCTTCGACTCACGCGACCGGCAAGGGCTTCGCGATGATCTCGAAGAGCAGGGCTGGAGAAAGAAACGTCCTTCCCATAAGATGCGCCCCATTCAGCAAGAAGAGATTATTCGTCCTAAAGAACTTAAGGTTCGATTGCCGATCACCGTCAAAGACCTTGCTGCTGAAATGAAATTAAAGGCTTCTCAGCTCATTTCTAAGCTGTTCATGAAAGGGGTTGTCATTACCCTCAATGACCTGCTAGATGATGAAACAACTATCCAATTGCTGGGCCATGATTTCGATTGCGAAATCTCCATCGATACTGCAGAAGAAGACCGCGTTCGCATCACTGATAAGACGATCAAAGAAGAGATTCAAGAGTCTGATCCCAAGTCTCTCATCCTCCGCCCTCCTGTTGCAGCGTTCATGGGACACGTCGACCACGGCAAAACAAGCTTGATCGATTCGATCCGCAAAACGAACCTGGCTGCTGGAGAAGCTGGAGAAATTACACAGCATATCGGCGCATTCAAATGCCATACACCTGTAGGCGATCTGACTATTCTCGATACGCCAGGCCACGAAGCGTTTTCTGCAATGAGGGCTCGCGGCGCTGACGTTACCGATATTATCGTCCTGGTAGTCGCCGGCGATGAAGGGATCAGAGCCCAGACAATTGAAGCCATCAACCAAGCGCAAGCAGCCAACGTGCCGATTGTTGTGGCGATCAACAAGTCTGACAAGCCGAACTTTAACGCTGAAAACGTCTACCGTCAGCTGGCAGATCAGAACCTTCTTCCTGAAGCATGGGGAGGAACAACCATCACTGTTAACTGTTCTGCAGTCTCAGGCGCTGGGATCAAAGAACTTCTTGAGATGCTCGCCCTTCAAGCTGAAATTCTTGAACTGAAAGCAAATCCTGTATCCCGCGCTCGCGGCAGCGTCATTGAATCTGAGATGCACAAAGGAATGGGAGCAGTTGCCACTGTTCTTGTTCAGAATGGAACCCTTCGAATAGGGGATGCTATTGTATTCGCCCAGCACTTTGCTCGTGTTAAAACGATGCAGGATGAACATGGCCGCGATATTTCAGAAGCTACCCCTTCCACACCTGTCAAAATCACAGGCTTGTCAGGACTTCCTGAAGCTGGAAGCGAGTTCATCGTTGTAGCCAATGAGAAAGAAGCTAGAGAGCTTGCAGAAAAACGCTCAGAAGGCAAGAGACATGCGCAACAGCAATTGATGAAGCGTGCTGGACTTGAGAGCCTGCTCCAAGACAAGCAAGCCGTTCAGAAAAAAGTATTGAACTTGATTTTGCGCGGTGACGTTCAAGGATCTGTCGAAGCATTGAAAATCTCTTTGCAGAAAATCCAATCGAACAAAGTTGAGATCAACTTCATCTCTACAAGCGTCGGCGAGATTTCTGAGTCTGACGTCCAGCTGGCAGCCGCATCTAAAGCGACAATTCTTGGTTTCCATACCCAAATTGAAAGCCATGCTGAGTCTTTGATCAAGAAGTTAAAAGTCACTGTTAAAATGCACGATATCATCTACCACGCTGTCGATGATATCCGTGAATTAATGCTTAACCTCCTCGACAAGATTCCGCAAGAGACCGATACAGGCGAAGCAGAAGTGGTCGCCGTGTTTAAAGCATCCCAACTTGGAGTCATTGCAGGGTGCAAAGTGACCGATGGACTGATCAAGCGTTCGCACAGCATGCGAGTGATCCGAGAAGGTCAACTCGTTTGGAAAGGAGCTATCGCTTCCCTCAAGCGGGTTAAGGAAGATGTCCGTGAGGTCTCTAAAGGATTTGAGTGCGGTATCCTCTTGCAAAATTACAATGAAGTCCAAGTTGGCGATATCCTGCAGGCATTTGAAATCACTTATTTAACGCAAGATCTATAACGAAGGCATTATCGAGGTCTAATGGTAAAAAATCGCATTGCAAGGCTCAATTCCCTTTTAAAAGAGGTAATCTCCGAGGTGATCCATCGCGAGGTGCGCAATCCTCATGTCAATGAGTTTGTCACCGTAACGGCAGTGGACATCTCTAACGATCTGCAGCATGCAAAAGTCCATATCAGCGTCATTGGGTCTCAGGAGGCAAAAGAGCAAACGATCCGTGCGCTTCAGTCCGCGGCTGGCTTCATTGCGATCCAATCTTCAAAAAAAGTGGTGATGCGCTATTTCCCCATGCTGACATTCAAACTGGACTCTTCCGTAGAGCAGCAATACAAAATTGACTCTCTTTTGAGCAAGATCCACGATGAGCAAAAGTCAAGGAAATGCCCTCCTACCGATAGCAACATTGAAAACAGCTGAGAGTTGCTTTGGAAGGTATCCTCCCACTCAATAAGCCCGCCGGAAAAACTTCTTTCCACATGGTTTCCGTGCTTCGGAGAGTAACCGGCATCCGGACAATCGGACATGCGGGAACGCTGGACCCTTTTGCAACAGGGGTCCTCGTTCTGCTTATCGGCAAGAACTATACACGCCTTTCGAATCAATTTCTTAATCAAGACAAGCAGTATCGAGCACGAATCCACCTAGGCATCAGTACAGAAACGTACGACCCCGAAGGGGATGTGATGCAAACATCCGATCTCATTCCTACTCGGAAAGAAATTGACAACACAGTGCTGCAGTTTCAAGGAACGATCCTTCAAGTACCTCCCATGTTCTCTGCAAAAAAAGTTCAAGGTAAAAAGTTGTACGAGCTTGCTCGCAAAGGGGTAACCATTGAAAGAGAGCCTGTCCAAGTCACCCTTCGCATTGAAACTCTAGCTTATGCCTATCCCTATCTGGACCTCGACGTCCATTGTTCGAAGGGAACATATATCCGATCCCTTGCCCATGATATCGGACAAATGCTAGGATGCGGAGCTCATCTTTCCGCATTAGAGCGTGTACGCAGCGGAGTGTTTACAATCGATGAGTGCTGTGAAGTCGAGCGGCTGTTTGATCCGCTTTACAACTGGCAAAAGCATCTGCATAAACAATTGAAAGAGGCAGTTGCAAAACTGCTTTGACCGGAAAAATCGATGATTTTAATGCAAGTTACAAGTGGCAGCAAAGCTGCCGCGGCCCATTTGACGAGGTCGGCCCGAAGTGGGCCGGCCAAGGAAAATGGGTGGAAATGGCCCCAAAAGGGCGATTTTGCCGGGCAAATGAGTTTTGCAATTGCCTCGAAAGGCTCTTAAGTTTCAAAAGAGGTTCCATGATCATTTGCCGCAGCCTCCATGAAATCCCCTCTTTGCCAAAACCCATTGGCTTATCGATCGGCTCCTTCGATGGCGTCCACTTAGGCCATCAAGCCCTTTTTCAGTTTTTACGCAATAAGGTCACTGATCAAGGGACAGTCGCCGCGTTGACATTTGCCAACCATCCTTCTCAAGTTTTCAATGGTCATGCGCCGACATTGCAGCTCTGCACACTAGAGCACAAATTGAAGCTTTTTGAGGAACTTTCCATTGATCTTGTCATCCTGATCGAGTTTAACGCAGAATTTGCGCAACAACCGTTCGATCTGTTTCTGAAGGAATTAAGACAACATCTTCCCTTCTCCTACCTAGCATTGGGAGAAGACGCCCGCTTCGGTAAAGACCGCCAAGGAACTTCTGATGCCGTAAAGGCCTTAGCCCCCTTGCTCGATTTTGAAGTAAAGTATCTAGATAAAACCCTTTGGAAAGACCTGCCGATCTCTTCAGGCCGCATTCGAAAAGCTCTTCAAGAAGGCAATCTATCCGAAGTAGCATCCCTCTTAGGTCGCAACTATTCTGTCTTTTCATCATTGAACAAACGGCAAGGCCATTATGAAATTGCCGCACCCAATCTATGCCTTCCTCCTGATGGGACCTATCCCATGAAAGTCCAGGAGCCAGCAAAGGGTATCGATGGCCATGCGGAGGTATGCAATGAAACGAAGACTATCCGTCTTAATTTTCCCCCGAACGGCCACCTGCTTTCTCAAAACCCGGTCGAAGTCCTATTCTTTTGAGGCAGTTGCAAAACTGCTTTGCCCGGAAAAATCGATGATTTTAAGGCCAGTTACAAGTGGCAGCAAAGCTGCCACGCTCCATTTGACGCGGCTGCGAAGACTTTTTAAAGGTCCAGTGGACCTTTAGAAAGCAAAGCAGGTGAAGCGACCTTGGTCGCGAACCGGGCAGTGTGGGTCGGCCAAGGAGAATGGGTGGAAATGGCCTCAAAAGGGCGATTTTGCCGGGCAAATGAGTTTTGCAACTGCCTCTTTTGAATGATATTCAAGCAAATCGCCTGGCTGGCATTCGAGGACTTTGCAAATTACTTCTAAAGTTGCAAAACGCAAAGCTTTTGCCTTCCCAGTTTTTAAGATCGATAAATTCTGCTCGGTAATGCCGATCGCCTCTGCGAGCTCTTTTGAACGCATTTTCCGTTTGGCCAGCATCACATCTAAATTGATCATTATAGGCATCGGTCTACCTTTTATTAGATTGTTGCTGCATGCTCTTCTTGAAGTTTCCTTCCTTCGTCCATGATCCATGAGATTAAAATGATCCCTGCCGCAATTGCGATCATTTTCAGCTCTGCTGCACCAAGCTCAACAGCAATGAACCGCTCCCCTGCAGGATTGGAAATACTAAGGACCAGCGTCATCAATGCGACATAAAGAGGATGGATCATTTGGCCGATCAGAAGGGTCCATCCAATTTTGCGGATGCTCCCGACGCTAGCTTCTGAAAAAAACTCCATTTTTTCAAATATTCCAAACAATTGGGACAGATAAAAACACACCATGACAGTAATCCCTGCCGGGATGAGGCTGACAAGGAAACCTGCCAGGCGATAGATCGGCTTTAGGTCCCCGATCGGCCTTAAATACTCTTGGTGGGCTAACCCCTCAGGCAGCAGGTCGATCTTCAACCAGGGTGCAATGGGCTGTCCTTGGTTAATCCAAAACATTGCGACCAATACCGGTGTGCCGATCATTGCGATAGCGGCGATATAACGTAAAACCTTGCTGAGTTTCTTGATCTTTCCTGATGGTGTTCCGTTGTCCATAGAGATGCCCTCCTTATATAAGAGATCGTTGTGAATAAATTGAATTATCGAATCTCGATCATTTTTTGTCAAATAACAATCATTTTTATGAATAGCCCATAGCATTAAAACAAAAATTTTTACCCCGCACCCTCAGGTTTTGTGAATTACGTCTCGGCGAGACAAAGTAAAATCGATGCGAAGCATTCCGACAGACGAAGCCCAGCCCCAAGCGGGCTGGGTGAGGATGAGGATCGATTTGACAAAGTCGCAGCAAGACGAAATTCACAAAACCTGAGGGTGCGGGGTATAACCCCAGATCCTTCTTGAAAAAGAGTGTCCGATGGATTAACATCAGTCCCCAAATCGTCTTTTAATATGAGATAAGCAACAATGGCCGGACTTTCTTGTGGAATCGTTGGATTGCCGAATGTAGGCAAATCTACTCTATTTAATGCCCTGACGCGCAAAGCTGCCGCTGCAGCTAACTACCCTTTCTGCACCATTGACCCAAACGTCGGGATCGTCGATCTTTCCGATCCCCGTTTAAAAATTTTATCTGGGATCTCCCACAGCAATAAGATTATTCCGGCAACAGTCACTTTTGTCGATATTGCAGGCCTTGTCAAAGGCGCTTCCCAAGGGGAAGGCCTAGGCAACCAGTTTTTGACAAACATTCGAGAGACCGATGCGATCGTCCATGTCGTCCGCTGCTTTGAAAATGATGATGTGATCCACGTTGCAGGACGTGTCGATCCGATCGCTGATATTGAAGTGATCAATCTTGAGCTGATCCTCTCCGATTTGCAAATGGCAGAAAACATTGCCTCCCGCCTTGAAAAACAGGCAAAAGGGAAAAAAGAGCTTGTTCCTGTCGTCGACACACTAAAAAAAGCAATCGAGCACCTGAACCAGAACCGCCCTCTTCGCACCTTGGAACTGACTGTCGAAGAGCGTGGATATATCGAAGACTATCCTTTCTTGACCGATAAGAAAGTGATCTATGCTACCAACGTATCGGAAAGCTCTCTTCCTTCCATGGAAAATGAGCATGTGGCCCGGGTTCGCGAATATGCGGAAAAAGAAGGCAACCGCGTCATCCCTGTTTGCGCTAAATTAGAAGAAGAGGTCGCTCAGCTGACCGATGAGGAAGCAAAAGAATTCCTCAACTCCCTTGGAGTCGAAGAAACCGGCTTGAACCGGTTGATCAAGGGGGCCTTCGAAACACTTGGTTTGATCACCTACATCACAACAGGTGAAATTGAGACCCGCGCTTGGACGATCAAAAAAGGGACCAAAGCTCCGGAAGCCGCAGGCAAAATCCACACTGACATCCAGAAGGGTTTTATTCGTGCCGAGGTAATCAGTTTTGACGATATGGTCAAATATCAGGGACGCGTTGGCGCTCGGGAAGTGGGCAAAGCCAGGTCGGAAGGCAAAGACTACGTTGTCCAAGATGGGGATGTCATCCTCTTCTTCCATAATTAAAAGAAGATCCAACAATGACCGCTGAACTATTCATTACTTGTCCGGAAAACCTTGAGCTGCTCCTGATCGAGGAACTCCGTTCTTTAGGGTTAAAAGATCTCCGCAAAGGGTTTCGCGGAGTCTTTACTCCCGTTTCGATGCATGCGGTTTATACGGCCAACTATTGCTCCAGAATCGCTACGCGTGTCCTTTGCCCGCTTATGTCCTTTTCCTGCCGCAACCGCAATGACATTTATAAAGCAGCAAGAGAAATTCCATGGGCAAAATTTTTCAAGTCGAATGAGACCTTCGCAATCGATGCAAATGTCACCCATCCCAATCTGACCAACTCGCTTTTTGCAGCGCAAGTGATGAAGGACGGAATCTGCGACCAACTGAGAGAAAAAACAGGCAACCGCCCTTCCGTTAATGTCAAAAACCCCGACATCCAGCTCAACCTCTTCATCCACTACAACAAAGGGGTCATCAGCTTGGACACATCGGGAGCTCCTCTTTTTAAAAGGGGCTGGCGGACAGCCTCGACTTCGACATCGATCCAAGAAAACCTCGCCGCAGCCCTCTTATTTCAAGCTGGGTTCAATGCAGATACCGTCCTCTGCGATCCGTTCTGCGGCTCTGGAACATTTTTGATTGAAGCGGCAATGATCGCAAGCCGAACCCCCGCTGGATATTATCGCAGCCAATGGGGATTCTTCCATCTTCCCCAATTCGACCAGTCTGAATGGGAAAACTTCAAACAAACAAAAGATGCGCTGCGCATTCCATTAGAAAAAGGCAAGCTCTTCGGCGCAGACAAGGACCTCAAAACTCTTCAAGCCTGCAAAGACCACGCCAGGAAGATCGGCTGCTCCGACAGCATTGCGCTTCAGCATGCCGATATCATCCGCTACTCTCCAGCAGCTTCTCCAACACTGATCCTAACAGATCCTCCTTACGGAAAAAGATTGGAGACATCCCATACGATTTTCAAGGAATTAGGAGAGTTCATTAAGCGGGTGCGTTCCCCTTCGACAGAGACCTTCGTGTTAGCCCCCGACGGACGCTACCTGGATGCTACTGGGCTTGGGATCTATAAGGAATTCCCATTCTCCCATGGCGGTTTAAACGTTTCTGCTTTCCAGTTAAAACGATAAAAACCGAACTTTTATCGGATCTTAAATTCTGTAAGCACCATTTTTTAACATCCGAAAGTGATCAAAAGAAACCTAGAATCTATACCGCTTCCACCTCAAAGTCCTTGTTGCTTTTGGTGTTTGAGGTAGAAGCAGTATACACACATGGGACTACTCCCTTGACTTTAGGCAAGGGAGTAGTCCCATGAAACTCTTTAGATCGTTGGTTGTGGAAATGCTTGCTGGAAAGCCTGGAGATTGTTCTGATCTCTTGCCGATCCCGGTGCAACATAAACAGCGAAACTGACATGCCGGAATGCGCCGCGGCAAAAGTCTTCCTGGAGCACTTCCCGGGTCAAGCGGGCAACAACCGCAGGAGGGTTTTGAAATGCGCCGCAACCAAATGCCCCAAGGACGAGAGCATCGCATCCATGAAGGATCCCTGTCGCCACCTGCATCCGAATCTTCTGTTTCATCCCATCATCGCGAGCTTGGTCTGCTTGTGGACGATTGCCTGGATGGTATGCAGCGCTTGAAATGAAATGAAGGGTCTCAACGCCGTCCATCCATTGAAAACGATCCCCTTCAGGTCTGCGCAAAACAGGTACAGATGGAGAAAAAATCGAACCGAATTCAGGGATCTTGTACCGCCCATTAGGGAATACCAAGTGGGTATTGAGGCGGGGATCGATCGAATAATAAAGGCCTGTTGTCCGGCAAAGAGCCTCTTCCTGCGCGCGTGCGCCATGCTCTACACCTCCGCCAGGAGTGTCTTCATTAGCGAAGTTGACAACAGCGACATTGTAGCCAAATTCCCTCTTGAGCCTCAATCCCTCTGTCACAGAGTCCTCATTGACAACATGGATCTGCGTTGTTGGATTGGGCACGAGGGGAGGAAGAGCCAGGTCTGCGATCCGATTGTAGAGGCGAGTCCCCTGCTGCATTTGCGCGATATCAAATGTAACAACCTGTCCGTTGGGAGCTGTGTATCGACCAGCTCTCAAGGCATTCAAAGTTTCTTGGAATACTTGGACAAGGTTTAAGGGCTGTTGAGGCTGCTGAGGAGTAACCGCTTCGCTAGAGCCAAAGGAAAAAATCGATTTAAAAAATGCATAAATTGCGCTCCATATCTTGGAAAAAAAGTCGGAGCATTGATCACAAAAAGAACCTTGTGCCGGCTGAACCTCGAGCGCGTCTTGGATATCCCGAGACATACAAGGCCTGGCTTCAGCCACAGCTTCCAAGGGCTGTCCATATGTTGTCGCAACTGACTGTGTCTCTGAATGGACTCTGATCGACATAGGTCACCTTAAGGTTAACTTTGTTATTTTTGATTTTGAATTCCATAAAATATACACATCAGACCAAATTAAATCCAACCAAAAACCAAATAGAAAAAATTTAAAAACGAACTTAAATCACTATAAAAACACATCTAAAATTATTATAAAATTGATCTAATTTCCCTGTTCTCTTTATAATCATTCCAAAATTTTGAAAAATTAGAGTGTTCTATGGCTACTATTGGCGCAAACCCGATTCAATTTCCCGTTGAGGAGTTTTCCAATCGTCTTCACCAAAACCACAGGTTCAACCTGCCTGCAAATCAAGCATTGCAAATTACAGGAGTCGATCAAGAAGCATGCCTTGAACCTGTTAGGGCCCCATTGAACGAGAAGCTTGATGCGATCGAGAGAGTCTTCAATCGGATCCTGCAAAACCAACAACTTCGCATCGATGATATCGCAACAGAAGGAGCCATCAGGTACGATGCTTTCGCTCCTGGTTCATTTTCTATTTTTTCCAGCAACCCTCTTGAAATAAGAGTACGTCCGTGGGACGTCGCAATCGCATTCCGTTCTCTTTTTGATCCGAATCGTCAAGAGAGAAATTTCCAATTCCTACCCCATCAAAAAATTATCTTCACCGACTTAAATTCCAGAGCTGTGACATGGGCAGGCAATGCTGGGCTGACTTTTTGGTTAAGCAACTACCTTAGAGACCAAACCCCGCAAGGGTTTGCTGTCGACATTATCGGCAACCAGCTTGCTATTGGAGCAAGCGACGCCGGAACCGGCCTTGCATTGACAGATGATGCCGGACTCAGGATCAGAGTGCGAAAAACAGGCCCAACTTCCAATACCCAAGCGGCTCCGGTTCAAGGTACACCTCCTCAGGCCGCACATGGAGCTGCCTTCTATGATGTAAACCAATTTGAACAAGCTGTAGCACAAGATGCTCCTGCTAATGACGACTCTTCTTGGACAGAAATGCTAGGCAAATGGGTCTCTGGAATTTTCAGTTCGGTCTCTTCCTTTTTCTCTTCGCTATTTAGCTGCCTTTGCTGCAAACCAGGACAATAGGGACTGTTGCCTTCGGCGTTGGTAAATTCTTCAACTTTCAAGTGAAAGCAGTATATAGCGGTTCCATCTGAAACGTACCAATAAATTCTTTTCTAGTGTAACATGTTTGTATGAAATTACTTAATGTATCTGAAAAAGAGAACTTGGAAGCCCAACTGA